>JADZDX010000058.1 GCA_020850835.1 Fimbriimonadaceae bacterium | reverse complement strand
TAGCGGCTGGGCCGCACAATCTGGACGGGTGACCGTTCAGGGCACATTGACAGATATCGTTCGCCAGGTCTCAGGCGAGGACATTGAGATCATAGGAGGAAGCCGAACTGATTCGGGGACTCATGCGGTGGGGCAGGTCGTGCATTTTGATGCAAACTGGCCCGCTGAACCCGCAAAGATTCCACGAATCATCAATAATCTCTTACCCGGGGATATTGCCGTGCAGAAGGCCACCGTTGTGAAGCCAGATTTCCACGCTAGATTCTCGGCAATCAGCCGAACCTATCGCTATAGGCTACGTCAGACTCCGCGTAATCCGCTAGAGTCGAGATTCGTTCACGACATTTGGCGGAAGCTCAATATTGAAGTGATGAATGATGCAGCGCAAGTTCTGGTTGGGAGCCACGACTTTCTTGCTTTCAGCGAAGAAACGGAGCCAACAGCCAACGCGGTACGAGAGGTGTTCAGTGCGCAGGTTCAGCGATCTGGACGGGAAGTATGGATCGAGATTACGGGTAATGCCTTCATGCGAGGCATGATGCGCAGAATCAGTGGTGGACTCTATGAAGTGGGGCGCGGTCGCCGGTCAGTTGAAGACTTTAGCAAACTCCTCGACCCTCGCCATCGAAGTAACCTCATGTGGCCGGTCGTCCTCCCCGCCAAGGGCCTTTGCCTATTGAAAATCAAGTACGGTCGGCACCCTAGAGACTTTCGCGAACGCTATCAAACGATTTCCCAGGAGACTGGAACATGAACAGAACATACAGCGCGACAAAAGAGAATATTGAACGGAAGTGGCACATTGTTGATGCTACGGGGATACCGCTTGGCCGCCTCGCGAGCCAGGTCGCCCAGGTATTGCGCGGCAAGCACAAGCCGACATTCACCTATAACCAAGACTGCGGCGATTTCGTCATCGTTATCAATGCCGAACGTGCTGTCATGACGGGCGGCAAGGCCGACGAGTTGATTTATTGGCACACGGGCTGGCCCGGTGGTATCAAGAATGTCAGCCGCGGCAAGATGCAGGCAGAGAACCCTACGAAGCTGGTGGAGAAGACCGTCTGGGGCATGATCCCTAAGACCAAACTGGGCCACCAAATTTTCACGAAACTAAAAGTTTATGCAGGGGCGGAGCACCCACACGAAGCACAAAATCCTGAACCGCTCAACATCACAAAGAACTAAACATGAAGAACGCTAACTACGGAACTGGTCGTCGCAAGTGTGCCATCGCACGCGTGTGGGTTACCCCAGGCGAAGGCAAGATCGAAATCAACGGTCGAACGGCGACTGAGTACTTGGGAAGGCCCGTGCTTGACATCTTGGTCAACAGCCCATTTGTTGCTCTTGGCCTTGAGGGCAAATACGACGTGCGAGCAACTGCGAAGGGCGGTGGCATTACCGGCCAAGCGGGTGCAATCCGGCTGGGTATTTCTCGCGCCCTGGTGGACATGGATGAGCAGCTTCGAGGCGGACTCCGCTCAGAAGGATTCCTAACTCGTGATGCGCGCATTAAGGAGCGAAAGAAGTACGGTCGAAAGAAGGCTCGCCGCGGCTTCCAGTTCGTGAAGCGCTAAGGAAGCGTCACGTATTACATACAAACTACCCTCACACGCTGGTGCGAGGGTAGTTTTTCTTTGGATTTCCTTACTTAGCGTGCTTCAGCAAGGCCTGCGTAGCCGCGGCGGCCTGATTATCTTCGCCTTCTAGCCAGGCATTGGGATCATATCGAACATCCACATCCACCCGACGACCGGTGCCCTCCAGTGGTTTGCCGTCTGTAGCTTGAATTGCGACAAACGGGATCTGGACCTCTCCTCCATCCCAGAAGCTGTACGTTCCTCCGACGGTCAGCACATTGCCGCCCGTCGGTTCGCCAATGACCGACCCTAACTTCATTTGTCGAAATCCTTCACTGAAGATCTCAGCATTAGAGGCACTATATTGGTTGGTCATCAAGACGAGAGGCATTTCAATCGCTTCGCCCCGGAACATATCCTCGGTCATCACCATGTCGGGCCAACTCCTAAACTTGCGCAGTAGCCAAGGCTGAATGCGCATGGCAGCGAGAATACGGTTTGCCGTGTTGCCGCCTCCGTTCCAGCGGACATCAACGATTGCTCCCTGTTTCCCTTCCCCGTACATCCGCATTTCACGGAAGAATCTATCGGTGCTGGCGACATTCATACCTTGGATATGGAAGTAGGTGATCCTTCCATTACTCGCCTTCTCCACTTGATCCCTGACTTGGGCGATAAAGGCTTCATATCGGAGGCTAGCTGATGCGCTCGGGGCGGTGGGTTTAATGGTGATGACCATCGGTTTGCCATTGCGGACAATGCCAAGGTTAACCTTCGTACCCGCCTTGTTCTTCATTAGCTCGGCATAAGTCTGGTCCGGGCCTAAGTCTATGCCATTCACGCTGAGTACACGATCGCCCGACTTTAGCTCCATGGCGGGATGATCGGCTGGGCTTTGCGGCACGACAGATCCCACCACGTATCTGCCCTGAGCCAACTCGCTCCAGTCCCAGTCAGCTCCGGTGAAGGCGGTCGATTCATTTGCCTGCGCTGGCAGACCAGGCGGCGAGGTCGTAAAGGTGTGGCTCGAATCAAGCTCCTTGATCATTTCGTACATCAGGGCATAATAATCCTGCCGATCAAAGCAATAAGGTACGAGGGCTTTGTACTCATCATGGATAGCATTCCAATCCTTTCCATGGTGGTTTTGATCGTAGTAAATTCGATCAATCGCCCACCACATTTCTTCAAAGAGCGCTAGGTCCTCCTTCTTACGGTCTACTGTTATCTGGGCTGAGAAACTCACCGCAGAGACACCGCTGGTCCCAAGGTTTAGGATCGTTGGTCGCCCTCCAGCAGTGAAATAGGCTTTGCCGTTGGCAATCTGGACATTGCCGATACCGCCAGTTACACCGGCAATTGCTGTTGAACTGCGCCCCTCAACCGGAACCAGGCTAAGTTGACCACCAACTGTGGCAAGGATTGACTTACTGTCGGGTGTGGCACCCAGTGCATCGCCATCCCCATTGGTCAATCGACGCACCCGGCTCTGAAGTCCCCGGGCTTCTACACGGATTTCGCTTGATTTGGCCGCTTGCTTTGCAGCGTCAATCGTGTCTAGGTCGTCCTCGGTGAACGTAACATCGTTGGGTACTAGGTCAACGATGACGACATCGGAGCCTCCAAATTCTGAACTTGTGTAGTAGATGCCGCGACCATTGGGTAGGAAGCGAGGAACGCTCGCCCCCTTTGCGGCGCGGGAGATCAAGAATGTCTTGCCCGTGGCAACTTCGACAATGGAGACAGAAGCGGCCCTGACCGTTTGATCAACATAGGTGAGCCACTTGCTGTCGGCTGACCAACTGAAGGCGGCAGAGTTCTTGTATGCATCAGGAAAGCCTCCTCGGATTAGAGTTCGCGGTGTTCCACCCGTTGAAGATACGATCTGGATTTCGCGATCATTTCGATGAAAGGCAATCCACTTGCCATCAGGCGAAACGATTGGGTTGGTGAGATCCCCGCTGTCGGAGAGGAAGAGGCTCTCAGTCCCAGTGATGCCCACCGTCATCAATTGGCGATGACCGTTCCGGCCCGTGGCGAAGAGCACGGTAGTGTTGCCTAGCCATTGTGGTGACATATCCCATGCAAGGCTTGTAGCGAGCTTCCGCGTGGTCCCTCCCCGCTCGGGAATTAGAAATAGATCGCCCCGGACGCCCACCACGGCCCGCTTACCGTCTGGTGAAGCGACGTACTCTGTTGCACCGCTCGTAAGAGTAAGGTCTTGAATTGGGTTTAGATTCGAATCCTCTGGAACCTCGATCTTGACCACATGGTTGGCACCCGATGCCAAATCATAGAGCCAGAGTTCACTATCGTATTCGTAAACGACCTTTGCCCCGTTGCTTGAGATCGCGGGCCATCGGAGAGTGCCGCCATCGTGCTTGGTCAGCTGTTTGGGAGAACTGCCCTCACCCGTCATGCGCCAAAGGTTTGGCGATCCCCCTCGGTTACTCATAAAGATGATGGACCCATCAGGGGTGTAAAGCGGGAAGCTGTCATTGCTTTCGTTACTAGTCAGCTTCCGGTGGTTGGTCACAGGTGCTCCAAAAGTGCCAACCCATATTTCCGAAGTATCGGTACCTCGCTCATTTGGATTTCGCCAATTAGATGGGCTGCCACCGCCGCAATAGGCGATCCTATTACCATTTGGTGAAACTGAGGGATAGAACTGGAGCTCAAACACATGGTTCGTTAGCTGGATTAGGTCGCCTCCCTGGGCATTCACCGAAAAGAGATTCATGCGGCCCCAGGCATTGGTGTGGCCGAGAATCCATTTGCTGTCTGGTGAAAACCCAAAAATCACCTCTGATGCGCTATCAAAAGTGATTCGCCGCAAATCAGTCCCATCTGGTTGCATGGTGTAAACATCTGGGCTACCGTAACGATTTGAAGTAAAGGCGATTGTTGAGCCATCGGGTGACCATCGAGGGCCCCCATCGTTTGCGGGATGAACGGTTAGCCTGACGGCCTGACCACCCTTGGAGGGGACTCGCCAGAGGTCGTTTTGCCATGAGAAGACGAGAGTCTCTCCGTCCGGTGAAATCGTGGGCTGGGATGCGCGCTTGATTTCTGTGGCAAATGAAGAACCAACGATGAGAAAGACAGGCAGTACGGCCAATCGCTTCATATCATGAATCTACTTGATTCTTAGAACTTGACGCTGATCTGACCGGTGATTACGTGTCCACGGTTCGCGGGTGCATTGCTAAATGAGGAGCTGCCGCCAAGCTCGCCGTACTGCAGGAGCAATTTGAACATGTTGCCCTGCCCCATATCCATCCCAAATCCGAGGGTGGCCCATTGGCGTCGCAAAAGGGATCCGCTCATGAGTTCGATGTTCAAATTATCGAAGCCCAGCAGACCATAGATATTGGAGTTGAAGCGATACTCAAGCCTCGTAGACAAATTGGTGAAGTCAAACGAGCCACCGGGCAGTGAGTCTCCTCGAGTTGCTGCGCCGATGACTTTTAGATTAGGGGTTAGGCTGAGGTACCCCGCAAGGGACACATCTTGACTATTTCTTGGAAGGAGCTGACTAATACCTAGCCACGTATCAAATGGCGCAAAGTCTTCTCCGGTCCGCCTCAGGCCACCGCGTAGGCCCCAATTTGGGCGATTATAGCCAAGGTTCAAATTGATTCGAGTAGTCCGGTCTGACAGCAAGGGGCCCGTTACCCCCAGGCTAGTGCTGACTTGTAATCGATCGCCTAACTTGAGCGACATCTCTTGCTCAGACAGCTTGATACCTTCTTGCGCTCGGGCGACCGGGCAAAGCGCTAGTACAAGCAGGCAAGTAAGGATACTGTTCAGGGACATGGCGGGGGCAATAAATAGAATGATGCTGAGATCAAAAGGTTCAACTAATATTATGGCATCGGACCTTCAGCTCACTAGGCTCGAATAATTGCCAATAGTTCCGCTGTCTTTTGCACCATCAGAGCGTGATC
Organism: Fimbriimonadaceae bacterium; assembly: GCA_020850835.1. Classification (GTDB taxonomy): domain Bacteria; phylum Armatimonadota; class Fimbriimonadia; order Fimbriimonadales; family Fimbriimonadaceae; genus JAFLBD01. The sequence goes on along the minus strand of JADZDX010000058.1, from coordinate 12,406 downwards.
AGAGCGAGTTTCTACATTAAGGCGGATCACAGGCTCAGTGTTCGAGCCTCGAAGGTTGAAACGCCAGTTTGAGTACTCAACACTTAACCCATCGGTGCGGTCAATCTGGCCATCGCCATAAAGCTCCTCCACTTTCGCTAGAACGGTCGGCACATCGGTCACCTTTGAATTGACTTCTCCGCTACAGGGGAACTTGATGGTCATATCACCGACGAGTTCGCCAAGTGACTTACCCGTGCGGCTAATAAGGTCAGCGATCATGATCAACGGGATCATGCCGCTGTCGCAATACCAGTGGCCTTTGAAGTAGTGATGGGCGCTCATTTCCCCGCCGTAAATGGCATCCTCCGCTCGCATCCGCTCCTTGATGAAGGCATGGCCACTCTTGCACATTACGGCTTTCCCCCCGTACTTGGACACGATATCGAGCGTGTTCCAAATGAGCCGAGGATCGTAGATAATTGTTTGGTTTGGATCGGAACTGAGAATAGCTTGAGCGAGGACTCCGACGATGTAGTATCCCTCGATGAAGTTACCGGCACCATCCAAGAAGAAGCAGCGGTCGTAATCGCCATCCCATGCGACGGCAAAATCGTAATGCCCTGGATTCGCCCTCAGCTTAGATTCAGCCCTCGCCCTAGATTCTGGCAGGATCGGGTTAGGCACTCCGTTCGGGAAGGTGCCGTCCGGCTCATAGAGCATCTCGTCAACTTGGAGGGGTAGATAGGGAGACAGGGCTCTCATGGATAGCCCGGCGGCTCCATTGCCTGCATCAGCCAATACCTTTAGCGGCTTCATTTCGGCGATGTTGCCAAAGCCAAGGAGGTGCTGTACGAAATCTGCATAGCAATCCTTCTTCTCCATTGGCGGAGAAAAGCTCGTCGCGATACTGCCCTTAAGAATCTCGGCTGCGGATTTTTCGATGTCGTTAAGACCCGAGTCGCCACTGATGGGCCGACTCTCAGCGCGGACCATCTTCATGCCATTGTATTCGGCCGGGTTGTGGCTGGCCGTAAGCATGATTCCACCATCAAATCCATAGTGAGCTGTGGCGAAGTAGACCATCTCGGTTCCTACCATCCCGAGATCAATTACCTTTACTCCCTCGTCGGCAAGCCCTTGAGCTAGGGCAGCTTGAAGCTCAGGGCCCGAGAGCCGGATATCGTATCCAATGCAAACCGTTTTGGGCTGAATCTGGTGAGCGTAGGCGCGACCAATTGCGTAGGCGACGCTCGGGTTCAGCTCGCTGGGCACAATACCGCGTACATCGTATGCTTTAAAGCAGGGGAGATATTGGCCCATGGTCTGCTATGGTTTACCCGGTTTGGCACGCTCGCGGCGATACGGCACACAATAGGCGAGCATGTTTGAAGCCATCATAGGGCCCCTGAAGGCGTGGGCAGAAAGCGTCGTCCATAGCCTTGGCTATCCTGGGATCTTTGTGCTGATGCTTCTTGATTCGACCAATATCCCGATTCCGAGTGAGGTGATCATGCCGACAGGAGGGATCCTCGCCAAGCAAGGCAAACTAGTGTTTTGGTTAGTTGGTACTGCTGGCACCTTGGGCACGGTCTGCGGGAGTTGCCTGAATTATTGGATTGGCCGCAAGCTTGGCAAGGCGGGGTTAATCAAGTACGGGAAATTTTTGCTAATCCGCCCGAAGGAAGTGGAGCATGGCGAGGTGTGGTTCAAGAGGCATGGCCCGTCCGTCACCCTGTGGGGCCGCTTCATACCTTTGGTGAGGACTTTCATTTCGTTGCCAGCCGGGATCTTTGGAATGGACTTCCCTCGGTTCCTACTTTATGCGGTGATTGGTGCCGCACCTTGGTGCTTTGCTTGGGCCTATGTCGGCTTCAAATTTGAAGAACACTTTGGTGAGATAGAAAAGTACTGGAAGTACGCCGATATTGCCGTGGTTTTGGCGGCGATATGGTTGTTAACCAAATGGTTCATTTCAAGGCGGCGAGAGCGGTCATCGAATGTCACGTAGGGCATCGGATAACTTCTCGGTGGGGAGTCCTATCACATTGTTGCGAGATCCTTCCAGTTTTGTGACGAACTTTGCTGCGCCACCCTGTATCGCATAGGCCCCCGCCTTATCCATGGGTTCGCCGGTTTCAACGTAGGCGACGATCTCTTCCTTGGAAATCTTGCCGAATGTGACCTTTGTTTCATCCGTAAACGCTATAAGGCCCCCGGGCCACCGTATCGCGACCCCCGTAACCACGAAATGAACGCGCCCGGAAAGGGCTTGGAGCATGGCAATAGCTTCTAACTCGCCACTAGGTTTTGAGAGTTGTTGGTAGCCGTCAAGTCCCGGTAGGGCGACTACGGTGTCGCCCGCGATTACAAGGGCTTCCGGGTGCAGGGCAAACACCGCCATGGCCTTCTCTCGCGCGAGTCTTTGCGCGGTTTGCCACGGGTCGTCCAGAGTGAGTGCTTCCTCATCAACGGGAACAACAACTATCTGAAAGTCTTTGACCAAATGGTGAAGCAGTTCCTGGCGGCGGGGTGATGCACTAGCCAGAATGACCGGGTAACCGAGCCTATTATGGGGCATCGCCGGCTAGCTTCTGCATTTGGTCATCCTGAATCAAGGCATCAATCATCGCTTGGATTTCGCCATCCATAAAGGTAATCATGTTGTGCATATCTTTGCCGATGCGATGATCAGTGATACGGCTCTGGTTGAAGTTGTAGGTGCGGATTTTTTCGCTACGATCTCCGCTCCCGATTTGCCCACGTCGCAGGTCACCTCGCTCCTTTGCGAGCTTTTCTTGCTCTATTTCGTAAAGCTTGGCTCTTAGAACAGCCATTGCCTTGAGTTTGTTCTGCTGTTGGCTCCGTTCGTCTTGGCAGGTTACGGCAATGCCGGTGGGCTTGTGCACGATTCTGATGGCCGTCTCATTCTTCTGCATATGCTGGCCTCCAGCGCTGCTTGAGCGGAAGGTGGAAACCTCAATGTCGTCGTTCTTGATTTCGAGGTCAACTTCCTCAACCTCAGGTAAGACCGCCACGGTCACGGTGCTCGTGTGGGTCCGGCCGCTACTCTCTGTTGCTGGAACCCTCTGTACGCGGTGGACACCGCTTTCAAATTTGAGTTGGCTAAACGCCCCTGTGCCGTCAATACTGAAGGTGACCCGGCTTAGGGCCCCCATACCGTCTTCTTCAAGATCAATGATTTCCGTCTTCCATCGCCGGCGCTCTGCGTAGCGAAGATACATGCGGAAGAGCTCGCTAGCAAAGAGCCCCGCCTCGTTTCCTCCTGCCGCCGGTCGGATTTCAACGATGACGGACTTCTGATCGTTTGGATCCTTGGGCAACAGCAGCAGGCGTAGTTCCTCGGTCAGTTCCGCCAATTGTTCTCTCAGAGTGGAGACTTCGTCTTGAGCAAGTTCTTTCATCTCTGGATCCGAAAGGAGGGCCTCTGACTCAGCGAGGTCTTTCTCGGTCTTGTGGTAACGCCGGATGACTTGTACAACATCCTCTAGTTCTGCTCGAGCCTTACCCAGCCTTTGGAGCTCCGATGGCTGAGTCGCAATCGTGGGATCCATCAGGGACTGCTCGATGGATTCATATTTGGCCAAGAGTTCGAGCAGTTTGCCGCGCATCTAGCCTAAAGTCTACCGGAGACGGCTCCTAGCTTCAGTGCCCTATTTGGCACCCTCCTAGCGGCGGCTCCCGGTACACTTCAAGTCCAATGGACCTGAAAGCGACCTTGAATTTGCCCGATCCGAGCTTCACCATCCCGATGAAGGCGGATCTGGCGATTCGTGAGCCCGAGATCCTCGCGAAATGGAAGGCCGCCCGCATCTATCATCGGCTTCAAGACGAACGGCGTGATGCTCCGCCGTTTGTTTTGCACGATGGCCCTCCGTATACCAATAGCGCTATCCACCTCGGCACGGCGATGAACAAGATTCTGAAGGACTTCGTGCTGAAGTCGCGCTTGATGATGGGTTATCGCGTCCCTTACGTGCCTGGTTACGATAACCACGGTCTGCCAATTGAGCAGGCGGTCATGAAGAAGTTTGCCGAACGAAAGGAGAGGCCAGATTTGTCCACCCTGCGACAAGCTTGCCGAGATCACGCATCCGAGTACATCAATATCCAGACCGAGCAGTTTGAGCGCCTCGGGGTCTTTGGCTTATGGGAAAAGCCCTACCGCACGATGGACTTTCGCTTTGAGGCGGCAATCGTCCGCGTGTTCGGCAAGCTCGTGTCGCTGGGCCAAGTCTATCGGGGTCTGAAGCCCGTCATGTGGAGCCCAACGAGCCGCACGGCCCTGGCCGATACTGAAATCGTCTACGACGACCATGTCTCCAAATCAATCTTCGTCCGATTCCCCTTGATTGATGATCACAATGGGTGGTCGAAAGGGCTTGACAACGTATACACCATCATCTGGACAACTACTCCGTGGACCATTCCAGCGAACTTGGGCGTCGCGTTTCACCCATCTCTGGACTATGTGATCGCCAAGGTTGGGGCCGATCACTATGTAGTGCAAGAGGATCTCGCGCCAAGCGTCTTCCAGAAACTTGGCTTGCAATACGAAGTTGTACGAACCCTCCTCGGTGCGTCGTTCGAATTCTCAAAGTTCAAGCATCCAATCTTTGAACGTGAGTCGTTAGGCGTCTTGGCAACCTATGTGACGACAGAGGATGGCACTGGGGTTGTGCACACCGCTCCTGGCCATGGTCGCGAAGACTTTGTCACGGGAGCCAGATACGGACTACCCGTGCTCTGCCCGGTTGATGAGTCAGGTGCTTTGACGGAGGACGCGGGAGAGTTTGCGGGGGTCAAGTACACCGACTGTGATACGGTCGTTGTGGATCGCCTTCGTGAACTGGGTGCCCTACTCCTTGTCGAGGACTACCATCACCAATATCCGCATGCGGAGCGGGACGGTAAGCCGGTGATTTTCCGGGCAACGGAGCAGTGGTTTGTTAGCATGGAAGACAATGGCCTCCGTGCCCAGATGTTGGATCAAGTCGAACAAGTTCAATGGGTGCCGGAGAGCGGTTACTCTAGGATCAAGGGGATGCTGGGCGGACGACCGGATTGGTGCATTTCTCGGCAGCGGCCTTGGGGGGTGGGGATTCCGGTGTTTTACACAACAAAAGGGACACCGGTGCTTGACCCAGTTGCGATTGAAGCGGTGGCTGATCTGATCGAAAGAGAAGGTTCGGACGCTTGGTACAGCAAGGATTCGGCAGAGATACTTCCCAAAGGCTACTCCTTTGATGGGGAGACCGCATTCACCAAAGAAACGGATGTCTTTGACGTTTGGTTTGACAGTGGGTCTACTTCAATTGCCGTTTTGGGTGGCGATGTATACCCAGAATGGAGAGAAGCGCTGCCCGCCGACCTCTATCTGGAAGGCTCAGATCAGCACCGAGGTTGGTTCAATGTTTCGATGGTGATTGGCACCGCGGCCAATGGACGTGCCCCTTATAAGGCCGTGGTTACTCATGGATTTGTTACGGACGAGCAAGGCCGCAAGATGAGCAAGCGGCTCGGCAACGTCATTGACCCGAACGAGGTCTGCGCCTCCCTGGGGGCGGATGTCCTGCGCTATTGGTGCGCCAGTGTGAATTACGCAGACGATGTGCCTTGCGGCCCCGATCTCTTGAAAGTCAGCGGAGAGGGATATCGTACTCTTCGGAATACCCTGCGGTTCTTGCTGGGCAACCTATATGACTTTGAACCCGTGAGGCCTAGTCAACTGCAAGAGCTTGACGAATGGATTATTGAGCAGGCGGAGCTGCTGGTTGCGGATGTGAAGGACGCGTATGAGGCGTACGAATTCAAGAAGGCTTTGAGTGCGATCAATGATTTCTGTATCAAGCAACTCTCCGCTGTTTACCTTGACGCGATCAAGGATCGAATGTACTGTGACGGGGCAGATTGGCCGAGTCGTCGAAGTGGCCAGTGGGCTTGTTACGTGGTTCTTCGCCAGTTGCTGACCGTGATCGCCCCGATCCTTCCCTTCACGGCGGAGGAGACATATGCTCGTATGCCGGGTAGCCGCCTGGACTCCATCTTCTGCGAAACGTTTAGCGTGCCGACCGCCGAGCGACTAAGCCAGATCGAAGCGAGTCCGCTTCAAGTGCGCTATGCCACTCTGCTTGAAATTCGCGCTGAAGTTTTCGCGAATTTTGAGGAGTGGAAAAAGCTGAATGAAGCCAAGAACGGTCAAGCCGTAGTGGCTCACCTAACTTTGGATGCTGGCTCGGCCGACTTTTTGCGGACATTTGAGCTTACGGAGATTGCTAATCTCTTCAAGATGAGTTGGGTCGAGATATCCGAGGGGACATGGTCCGTAACCTTTAGCCCGAGCCCCTACCGTCAGTGCGAGCGAAGCAAGCTCTTTCGCCCAGATGTTGCTGAGGCGAATGGCATGATGTTAACGGAGCGGGATCGCCGGGCAGTGGGGCTTTGAGCGTGCGCTCTGGGTTCCTTTTTTGCGGAATATTCGGGGTTTTCGTGGCCCTTGATCAAGGGGTTAAGGCTTGGTCTCGAGCCCGCGCGGACGGTGTTGAGGGCTACGTCTTCGGGGTGCCATGGCCAGGTGTATTTGAACTCAAGCTAGCGTTCAATCATGGCATCGCGTTTGGAATGTTCCAGGGAGGCGGGCAGTTCTTTGCTCCGGTAGCGATCATCATCGCCGGCGTTGCGGGTTGGCATGCATGGCGGACCCCTTTTGCATACAAGCTTATGATCGTAACGTTAGGCATGTTGGCGGCGGGTGCGATTGGGAACTTGATTGATCGCCTTTGGATGGGGAAGGTGACCGATATGTTTTGGTTTAGGTTGATCAATTTCCCCGTTTTCAATGTGGCGGATGCCTGCATCACGGTGAGCGCAATTCTGCTGGCGATCATGAGTATTCGCCAGGACATATCAAGCCGCCGGGCCCAACCCCTGCCGAGATCGGAGGGGCGGGGTAATTTGCCCTAGTATGGTGATGGTCTAGCGTGGTATCCTTCAAGGCTCAAATTCCTGGCCAGGACGATTTTTTATGAAGCGAACTTACCAACCCAATAACCGCCATAAGTTCAAGACACACGGATTTCGGATCCGTATGCGCACCACTGACGGGCAGAACACGCTTAAGCGACGCAGAATGAAGGGGCGTCACCGACTGGCGGCCCGGTAACAAGGCCATTCGCGGACTCAAGCCTTGCCGGTTCGAAGAAATTTTCGCCTGTGGTTCTCGGGAAGTGGGGCAGTTCACGCGAATCCATGCTCTGCCCGGTGAGGGTCGAATTGGGTTCGCGACGAGCCGATCCATCGGAAACCGCCCTCGACGTAACCGGGTTCAGCGACGACTACGCGCAGCAACACCGAGGGTAATGAGTCTTGATGTCGTGGTCCTGGGGCAACGCAACGCGGACCGCGCATCCTTCGAAGAAATCAAGGGCGAGTTGAACAAACTGATGGAGGCCCTAACTCAAAGGTGGGAAGAAGGATTGGAATCTGGCTCGTGAAGCAATACCAACGTAGTACGAAGTGGATGCCCCCAACTTGCCGGTATGCGCCGAGTTGCTCGCAGTACACCCTTGAAGCGATTGAGAAGTACGGACTGATGCGAGGAAGTTGGCTAGGCCTAAAACGAATTGCCCGTTGCCATCCCTTCCGAGCGGGTGGCTACGACCCGGTCCCCTAAATAATTATATGAGTCAACCCCAGAAACCTGGTTCCAACCTACTCACCGCCATCTTGCTGGCGACTACGGTCTTTTTGGGCCTTCAACTATTGAATGGCGGTGCCAACCGCAACCCAACCTCTAGTGAAAAGCGATCGTCCGCCGCAATCTTGGAGGCGATGCGTAAGATGGATGCTGAGGGAAAGGACATTACGATCCAAGCCGAGCGAAGAGCCTATGAGGCGAAGCTGAGAGAGGAGGCACCTGCCGCCAAGATGAGCGAAGCCACCATCCGTCAGAAGGTGATGGAAAGCTGGGTGCTGGCAATGCACACCAGTACCAAGGCGGGTATCGAGTTTAACGAAAGTGGAAGGCTAAGTACTGCCTTCAACGCTCTTGATCACGAGCGAAAAGCTTATTTGTCCGACCCTACTTGGGCGTCCATTAAGGTGCCAGTCCATGGGGTGACTGGGTTGCCTCAGACCGCGATGAGCGGCGAGGAACTCTATCAGGTAACGGTTAGTAAGCTTGGCGAGCAGAACAAGCACCATATGGTCTGGGGCTTCTTCCCGGGATACCAAGCGATTGATGCCTTGGTCAAGCTTACGGGTAGCCAAGCTTGGTTCAGCTATACCTTTGCCGCTCTATTGCTTGCGCTCATTGTTCGTGCCATCGTCTATCCCTTGGCGCAAAAGCAGTTAATGTTCAGCCGCCAGATGATGCAACTTCAACCCCTAGCGGCTGAGATAAAGAAGAAGCTAACCAACAAGCAGGGTCAAGTTGATCAACAACGGTTTCAGTTGGAGACCATGCAACTGTACCGAGAGTACGGCATCAATCCGGCGGCCGGTTGTGCGCCGGCCCTAGCGCAGATGCCGCTCTTCCTGCTCGTGTTCCAGAGCATGCTCCTCTACCGATTTGAGTTCTCGAAGGGGTTGTTTGCCTGGATCAACCCTTCAACTAGCGCAGGCGCCAAGCACCTATTCGCGGCAAACCTAGGGCAGACCGATTACATTCTCCTAGTAGTGTACGGAGTCAGCATGGTCATCGCTACCTACCTCCAGCCTGTTACGGACCCGAATAATGTCAAGCAACAGCGCATGATGGGCATCGGTGTTTCGGTGATGGTCACGGTAATGATGTTCTTCTACCCATTGCCCAGCGCCTTTGTGCTGTATTGGATCTTCCTCAACATTTTCTCGACTCTGCAGTCTTTGCGTGCCTACCGCCTGCCCGTTCCGCCCTTGCAAAAAGTGGCAACTGTGGCGGGAGGGGTGCGCTCCAAGAGTGGCTTTTTTGCCAAACTAATGGAGGAACAACAGAAGGCCCAAGAGGAAATGTTGCGCGAAAAGGTTCGTGCTAACGAGAAGAACGGAGCGAAGAACGGCAAAGCCGCTGTCCACACTGATGACGAGGACAGTGAAGGTGAACCCAAGCTCTACAAGCCCAAAAACGGTAAGGAAACCAAGAAATAAGGATCAGTCATGGAAACCCTAGAAGTTCAAGTCAAAAGTGCGGACGAGGCCACAGCGGCCGCCGCCAAGCATCTCGGCGTCACCGCCAAAGATATTAAGGTGAAGGTTCTCGAGGAATCTGCTGGCCTCTTCGGCAAGAAGAAGCTAAAGCTGCAGGTTGAGAGAGTTGAGGCTAAGGCCGCCAAACCTAAGACAACAAGCAAGGCAAAGGCCAGCAAGGAAGAGCCTGCCGAACCCGTCACCGAAGTGAAAGCCAAACCTACCAAGTCGGCAAAGGTCTCCAAGGTCTCCACTGATGCAAGTCCAGTCGCGAAATCTCGTGGGAAGAAGGCAGAAGTCGCTGAGAAGACATCTCCAGAGAGCGAAGAACCGGAAGTGGTGGCAACAAAGAAGGATGCCGCCGCTTTCATCAAGATGGTGGAGGAAACCCTAGAAGTCGCCGGGCTGGACGTCACCGTCAAGCTTCAAGAATTGCAGGGTCGCTACGTGAACCTGACACTGGATGGAGCTGATGTTTCGCACCTTGTTGGCAAGTCAGGGGAAGTCCTGAACTCGTTCCAATACTTAATGAACCTGATGGCAGCGAACAAGTTCAATAACGGAGTGCGAATCACCCTCGATGGCAATGATTTTCGCCGACGCCGGGAAGAAGTCCTTCGGGATTTGGCAACTAATGTAGCTGCTGAAGTCTTGAAGCGAGGCGAGGAAGCCGTTTTTGATGCCCTGCCTGCCTTTGAGAGGCGGATTGTCCACAAGGTGCTCGCCGAGATGGACGGTATTCAGACGTACTCTGAAGGCGAAGAGCCCAACCGGCACGTAGTTGTCGCTCCCGCTAGCTGACGTGTTGATCAAGCCCCGAGCCTTGAAGGTGGGCGATACCCTCGGTATCGTCTCACCCGCTAGTCCAATAAAACCTGACTTGCTCGCCAAGGGTCTTGATGTTTTGCACGGACGCGGATTCAAGACGAAAGTCTTCCCTCACGCCTTAGATCGAGATGCCATGCTCGCGGGTCGTGATGTGGACCGGGCCGACGATATCATGGCGGCCTTTCGTGATCCGGATGTTGACGCGGTGTTTTGTAGTCGGGGCGGCTATGGATGCGCTCGCCTGTTCCCATTTCTGGATATTGCGGAGATTGCGAAGAGCCGGAAGATGTTGATTGGCTTCAGCGACATTACTACTCTACATCTGGCCTTGCAAAGCTATGGCGCTGTAAGTATCCATGCTCCCATGGCCCTCACATTGGCTTATGACCGTGAACCATGGGTCGTGGACTCATTCTTTCGAATATTGCAAGGCGATGGAACAGTTCCAGATGGTGCTTCCGTGGGCGAGGAAGTTGTGCCGGGGGTGGCTGAGGGTGTGTTAGTTGGGGGCTGCTTATGCCTTCTTTGCGACAGTATCGGAACGCCGCATGCTCTTGAGACCAAAGGACGCCTTCTCATTATCGAAGACGTGGATGAGAATCCGCACCGGGTTGATGCCATGTTTACCCACCTACTGAATGCCGGGTTGTTGCAGGATGCGGCAGGAGTCGTGGTTGGAGAAATGACACGCACGGACGAGCGGCGTGACGAAACAATCGGTGATCGCCCTTGGCGCGAAATCGTTTCCGAGCGCCTTCAGAAGGCGGGTGTTCCAAGCATGATCAATTATCCTTTCGGACATATGTCAACGATGCTGACCATCCCTCTGGGCGTACGGGCCCGGATGGATACGGGGTTAGGTACGCTGGAGTTGTTGGAAAGTCCATGCGACGGTTAGTCTTAATCATCCTTGCCCCTGTACTGAGCCAAGCCCAAGTGGTGGCTTGGGAAAAGCCGGTAGCCCCAGGCCTTTCTTACAGAATGGAGATCGACAGCTCTGCCCCGCGTGTTGTTCATGCTCTCCGGTGGTCGCTTGGCGCGCCGGATGTTTCCGCTCGCAGCGAAGTGGCTCAAATGCGGCTTTTCAGCGGCCCAGGGGCCGAAGCTCGCGAGGGTATTACTTCGCTCCTTGAGCGAAGTGGTGCGATTGCAGGGGTCAATGGCGACTTCTTTCCTACAAGTGGCGATCCTTTGAATGCTGTTGTTCGGGATGGGCAGATACTGAGCCGCCCATTTCCTGGTCGGGCTTGCTTTGGTTGGGGTAGTTCAGTAAGCGCAGCTGGGTTGCTTGACTGGACGGGGTCGGTGAATATCTCTAGCATTGGGGATCAGTCGCTGACAGGACTGAATGAGGATGTTCAGCCTGATCGCCTAGTGCTGTTTACGGATTCGTGCGCAGAGGCTCGGGCTCCGGCAAAGAACATTTCATTGTTGGTCAAGATGGACACTTTGGGTTTCACGCCTTCCGGAGTGTTCAAGGGTCAAGTGGCTTCGGTCTTACGGAACAACACCGTGATTAAGATCCCCCAAGGCTATGCCGTGCTCGTGAGGCCGGGTGATGACCCGGTCAAGTTCGGGGTTGTGATGCAGGGCGACACCGTGTCCATCACGATGAAGACAACGGGGATGGATTGGTCAAAGGTTGACAACGTTATCGGAGGGGGCCCAATGCTGCTTAAGGGCGGAGCAGTTGCTATCGATACCTTAACGGCCGGCTTTAGCAAGTCATTCGCCGATACACGGCACCCAAGGACGGCCATCGGTCGTACGGCAAAGGGTGATCTTTGGTTTATTACCGTGGACGGTCGTCAGCCCATGAGTGTCGGGGCCAGCCTTGAGGAATTGGCGAAGATCATGCTCTCCCACGGCTGCACCGACGCAATGAATCTTGACGGAGGAGGAAGCACAACCCTCGCGATCTTCGGACAGGTCATGAATCGCCCGAGTGATGGCGCAGAACGGAAGGTAGCGAATGGAGTACTTTTCTTCGGCCCGAAGCCTGCGAATGCCTTGGGACAAGCGGTGATCCAGGGACCAGCGACTCTTGACCCCGGCGTGCCCGGCGGATACCGGCTAGTCGGCGCAGATGGTAAGGCAGTACCTGACCGCGAAGTCCTATGGACCGCTATTGGTACGGGCGGCTGGGTAGATCAGAGCGGCACTTTGCGGCCGTTGGATGCTGGTGGGCCCGTTATTGTCCGAGCGACGGCGAGAGGAACGACGATAAGCCTGACCGTTCAGGTTAAGAAAAAGCAAGGTGGCCCGACCCCCTAGGGAGCCGGGCTAGTCTGGCGCGTAACGAACAAGCGGCTAAAAGACGATTCTCTTGCTGGCGGCAAAGATCACGTTTGTGTTTCGCTTGCGTGCGCCAAGTCGTTTACTGTCGAAGTAGTGCGAGGACCGACTGCGGTGC
>JADZDX010000057.1 GCA_020850835.1 Fimbriimonadaceae bacterium | reverse complement strand
TGCCCGCAAGGGCGAGGTCACCGTGTTGTGAGTCGTCGGAGCCACCGCTCGACTTCTTGTATAGCAAGTCCTTCATTTCAAAAATATTGATTACCGGAACGAACCTGAAGAACAGGAACATGAGCAGGATAAAGAAGCCGATGGTTCCGAAAAACATTGAGAAATCCCACGCAGTTGGGATGTACATCCCCCAACTGGACGGCAGGTAATCCCGGTGCAGGGACATCGGAATAATGACGAAGCGCTCTAACCACATACCGATAGAGACAATCTGGCTCACAACAAAAAGGATCACCGTGTTCTTGCGAGCCTTGGGGTGCCAGAGTATCTGGGGCGCGATACCGTTACAGAACCAAAGGGCCCAGAAAAGAGGAGCGTACGGCCCGAAGAATCGGTTTTGGATAAGAGCTTGCTCCCAGATTACGCCGCTGTACCACGCATAGAACACCTCCGAAAGGTAGCCGTAGAAAACGACAAGGCCAGTGGTGAGCATGATCTTGGCCATCCAGTCTAGGTGAGTGTCCGTGATCAAGTCATCCATCCCGTACCACTTGCGCAACGGGATCGCGAAGGTAAGCACCATGGCAAAGCCGGCAAAGACTGCACCCGCGACAAAGTAGGGGGGGAAGACCGTGATGTTCCATCCCGGCACGATTGACACAGCAAAGTCCAGGGACACGATCGAGTGCACCGATAGCACCAGAGGAGTGGACAGGCCAGCCAAGATCAAATATGCCTGCTCATAGCGGTGCCAATGCTTGGCTGAGCCGCGCCAGCCCAACGAGAGCATGGCCCACACTCGGGCACCGATCGCATTCTTGGTCCTATCACGCAAGGTGGCGAAATCGGGAATCAGTCCGATGAACCAGAACAGGGCCGAGATCGTGATGTAGGTACTGACCGCGAACACGTCCCAGATCAATGGGCTTCGGAACTGCGGCCACATAGCCAGTGTGTTTGGATACGGGAACAGCCAGTAGGCGACCCACGGCCGTCCGGTGTGCAGTAGCGGATACAACCCCGCGCACATAACGGCAAAGATGGTCATCGCTTCGGCAAACCGGTTGATGGAGTTGCGCCATTGCTGCCGCAACAAGAGAAGGATCGCAGAGATTAGTGTTCCGGCGTGTCCAATTCCGATCCACCACACGAAGTTGATAATGTCAAATCCCCAACCGACCGGCTGGTTATTTCCCCAGATTCCAATGCCCTGAAAGACCAGCCAAGCGATGGACGTAAAGAGCATCAGCGCCCCGCCGCCACCGAGCGCGACCATAACGTACCAAATCTTGGGGTGTCGCTTGTTATCCAAGATCAGCGACGTTATCTGGTCGTCAATCTTGGAGTAGCTCTGCTGCCCCGGCAGTAGATCGTTAAGTTCGTCTAGTTTCTCCTTAATAATCTTGGACATTAGGCGGGTTCGACCTCCTTGTTCGGGTTGCGAAGCTTAGTGAGGTACGTCGTACGGTTGTGCGTGTTCAGTTCCTCCAAAAGTGAGTAATTACGTGGCATCTTTTTGAGGCGACTGATGCGGCTGCTTTCGTCCGCGATATTGCCAAAGGCAATGGCGCCCGTTGGGCATGCCTGCTGGCAGGCGGTGACTATCTCACCATCCATCGGGTCGGGCTTTTCTCGCTGTCCCTTCGCGGCTGCATTCTTGGCATGGATTCGGGCGGCGTTGATTCTCTGCACGCAGTAAGTACATTTCTCCATGACACCTCGGCCTCGTACCGTGACTTCTGGATTGTTAACCATGAGCCGTACTCGAAGGTCTCGACTGGAGTTGTGACCATCAATCTTGAAGTCGCTGAACTTTCGATCGTTGTAGTTCAGGAAGTTGAACCGCCGAACTTTATAGGGACAGTTGTTAGAGCAGTATCGGGTTCCAACACAGCGGTTATAAACCATCTGGTTCAAGCCTTCTTTACTGTGAACCGTTGCCGCGACTGGGCAGACGGGTTCGCATGGAGCGGCTTCGCAGTGCATGCACGTGACAGGCATGAGGTGCGTGGTTGGGTTATCAAGGTCAGCTCGAGTCGGCTTGACCTTACCGCTCACCTCTCCAATACCCTTGGTACCGTAGTAGCGGTCTACTCGTATCCAATGCATCTCTCGCCCCTTTAGGACTTGATCCTTACCGACAACGGCAATATTGTTCTCAGCTTGGCAGGCGGTAACGCATGCGTGGCACCCAATGCAGACATTGAGGTCTATCGTCATCCCCCACTTGGGCCCATCGTAAGGGAACTCCTTGTCCGGGTCCGGATACATCGAGATGTCCCGATGATGCTCCCCTTCTGCATGCTCGCCTTCATGGGGGTGGAGAAGGGCATCAAGCTCCATCTCCCGAACGATATCGCGCCCTTCGAGGTAGTGGTGCATCTGGGTACTTGCGAGAGCGATCTTACCGTCCGACTTTGCGATTGAACCCATCATCACGGGGCTACCATTCCAAATCTTGTAGGCGTTAAAGCCGGTACCAGCCGCAATCAGTGAGTCGCCCCAGTCTTGGCCATAGCCGTAGTGAATGGTGATAGTGTTCTCGGCCTGTCCAGGTAAGACCCAAGCTCCACCCGTGACGTCGCCAACGTGCGTCGTAACCTTCACGAGGTCACCACTCACGATCCCCAGTTTTTCCGCCAACTTCGGGCTGACCTGCACCGTGTTGTCCCAGGTCATGGTGGTCAGCGGCTTGGGAAGCTCTTGTAGCCAGCCATTGTTGGCGAAGCGTCCATCAAAAATGGTGGGGTCGGCCCGAAATAGAATTTCAAGCTCGCCATCTCCAAGGTCTTGCGGACTTTGCGCCCCTGGCATTCCGGCAACAACGGCCGCCGCAGGGTTCTTACTATTTGGCACAACACCATCGTTAAGTGCAGAACGCCAGGCTTTATCGCTTAAGCCATTCTTGGCCCAAGATGCCTTTAAGTTGTCACCTGGGTCACCGCCGTCGCCAAAGACCTCACGGAGGGTTTCAAGCATTGACTTCGTGTCATAAAGCGGGTCAATGAGTGGCTGGATTATGGTGGTCGTCCCGTCCAGGGCCTGCCCATCACCCCAGCTTTCTAAGGCATGGGATTCCGGTAAGTGCCACTGGGACGAGCGGCTGGTCTCATCTAGATAGGGAGAGAGATGGACTGAATGCTTTGCTTTCTTGAGGAATTCGCCGAACTTTCGACTTGCCGGTGCGTTGAAAACCGGATTCCCACCGAGAATGAAAAGGGTTGAGATATCGCTAGCCAGCAGCCGCTCCAGGGACTCCTCTTGCCCACCGGCCATCCAGGTCACGGGAGAATGGTGATTAACCAGCTTTCCATTGGCGCCGAGAGTTTGGTTGATGGAGTGGCACAGCGAAATGCTGTCGGCATCAAGGTCTTCGCCCGGAATGACCACGGAGGCGCCGTTATTGGCCTCAAGATCTTGCGCGACGGCTTCCAGCCATACGGCTGCGTCTCCGGCAACTTGGCTGGCGTTGGCGGCAGGAACTCCGATTCGCGCGGCCAAGGCTTGGATGAATCCACGGACGCCCATCGCTCCGAGAGCTAGGCGGTGGTCCGCGATCGCGCCCGTAGTGGTCGGAGTGCTTTCTACCGAATACAAACGGCTCATCCCTGCTGGGTCGCCATCCACATTTCGGCTTTGCGCCCACTCGCGCGCATACTTTAGGGATCCCGGCCCTGCACTCATGAAGTCGCTTGCGATGCTGAGCACGACTTTCGCTTGGGCAAGGTTGTAAACCGTTTCCAGTGGCTTACCAAAGGACTGCGCCGCCCCCTTGTAAACACGATCTCGGTGAGCGGGTTCCCATGATGCAATGACCATGTTCGGATACTTTCGCTTTATGGTCTCCAGTTCCGCCATAACACTGGGAGATCCGACCGTCGGAACTAGGACAGCAAGCCCCTGACCACCCTTCTTGGCGGCATCGGCAACCCAAGCGCGAGCCTCTCCAAGAAAAGCCACCCAGTCGTTTGGGACATTGTCCTTGGCTGGTGTCTTGCTGCGGTCCGGATCGTACAAGTCCAAAATGGACGCCTGCATGAGGCTTGTGCTCGACCCTCCGCTGAAGGGATGCTTGGGATTTCCTTCAATCTTCGTTGGGCGACCGTAATTGCTCTCGACAATGATGCCGTCCGTGATGCCTTGCAGGGTGTAGCCAGTTGCAAAGTATAACTTCTCGCCAGAAACCATCTCCTCTGGGCGATTGACGTAAGGGACTAGTTTAGCTGGGGGCAAGCGCAGACTGCGGCATCCCGCCAACCCAGCTAACATCATCGAAGCTCCCATGTACTTGAGAAGCGATCGCCGGTCAACTTGCATCAATGAGTTCCGATTCGGGAACTCGTCATCTACCCAAGCTTGAAACTCGGGTGTCTCGGCCACCTCTTCAAGGCTGCGCCAATAAGCACGACCCGACTTGCCAGCCAGTTTTTCTCTGACCGCGGCTAAATCAAATTGTCCCCTCGTGTTGTTCATCCTTAAATCCTAGCGGTGGCAAATCCAGCAGTCGGTCAGCTGTTCCTTTTTGATACCTCGGGCCTTGACCAACTCTCGCCCTTCTTTTGTGGAAAGAGCATGTTGCTCTGCGCCCTTGATAAGATTCATCTCCATTCCGCTGAGCGAGTGCCGTGAAGCGTCCTTCTGATACTTCACATAGAGGTTGAAGACTTGCTCTCGCGGGCTCAACTCCTTGTTGGCCGGGTCTGCGTACATGTACTTCTCCGGCTCGCGATGACACTCAAGGCACCACGACATAAACAGGGTGCGAGACTTGTAAGCAATCTGCATGTCCTGAATCGCGCCATGGCACTGGTTGCAGCTGACGCCCTTGTTGATGTGAACGGAGTGATTGAAGTAGACAAACTCGGGGACCTTGTTCAGCTGGGTCCATACGATCGGCTTGTTTTCGGCGTAACTCTGGCGGACCGGATCCAGCAGAGGGCTATTCGTCCAGATATGCTGGTGGCAAGACATGCATGTCTCGGTGCTTGGCATACCGGCGTCGGCCGCAGTTTCGACGCTGGTGTGGCAGTAACGGCAATCGATCCCGAGTTCAATCGTGTGATGCTTGTGACTGAACGGGACGGGTTGCTCCAGTGGAATATTCTGGCGAGTGTTGGGTGAATGGCGGCTCAGCGTCATTCCTACCAAGATCGCGAGCACGGGCAAACTTGCAAAGGCCATGAGGCTGCCTCTGGCGTATGAGTTTGTCGCGGCGTTGAACAGTTGCGGCATGAGTGGTTATCCTACTTGAATCACTTTGGGGTTTGCCCTAGCTAAAACGTTAGCCTAGTCCCTCCCCCAGCTTGGTCGACGGCCATTATCACAAAGATAAGCGCTAAGTAAACCATTGAATACTTAAACAAACGGACGGCCTTTGGCCGATCAGGGGCCTGCATAAGTTGCCAGCTCCTCAAAATCAAAACTCCGTTCAACAAGACGGCAGCAACCGCATAAAGGAGTCCGGCTTGCCCAAGGAGGAGCGGAATTGCGCAAAGCACAGTTGTCAGGACTGAGTAGGCAGTGATCTGAACGACCGTAGCATGATCACCCTTGACGACGGGCAACATTGGAATGTTGGCCTCTCGGTAGTCATCCTTGATGAATAGCGCGAGGGCCCAGAAGTGAACGGGTGTCCAAACAACGATCAAAGCAAACAAGAACCAAGCGAGCGGACTGAGTGAATTGGTCACCGCCGCCCAGCCGACCAATGGAGGGAATGCGCCAGCTGCCCCACCAATTACAATGTTATGCCAAGTCCGGCGCTTCAGAAGAAGCGTGTAAATAATGACGTAGAAAAGGAGCCCCGCCATAGCTAGGGCGGCGGTCAGTAGGTTGGCCGCCAACGCCAGAATTGCGAAGCTCAATACACCCAAGACAACGGCAAAAGCGGACGCCATCCAGAGCGGCATGACATGGGTCACAGTCGGTCGGTGGCTAGTGCGAACCATTTGCCCATCAATATCGCTGTCAATAACCATGTTTATGGCGTTCGCCGAGCCAGCCGCAAGGTAACCCCCGATCGCAACCCAGAGCAGAAGCCATCCGCCGGGCCACCCTCGCGCAGCGATGAACATGGCCAGCAATGTCGTGAAAAGGAGGAGAGAGATCACCCTCGGCTTCGTGAGGACCACAAAGGCGTTGATCTTTTCCTTTGCTGACATCGAGTAGATGGTGTAAGGCTCCTCAGCGACGTCAGTAACCTCAGGCGCGATCTTGGCCGACAAGGCATGGGCCGAGAGCAGGGTGAAAAGAATCCAGACACCGTCGGCGATCAGCAGGTGCATGATCTGAAAGTAAACGGGAGCCTTGAGGATGACGTTTAGGGCTCCGTGGCCCAGTTGAACGACAAGCAGAGTTGTTGTCCAGCGAGTTAGCTGACTAACTTTGGGCGACTTCCGAGCTGTTCCGATGAAGGCGAGACCTAGCAGGAGGTAGAGAGTTGCGGATGTGCTGATCAGTGGGTGGGCTATTCGGAGTCGCTCAAGGAAATGGGCTGCCGGATCCATCGTGCGGGCGAGACCGGCAAAGGTATCTGTTGGCTTAAAGAGAGTATCGCCAAGAGCCGTGATGGCTCCACTAACAATGGTCATCACCATTGCGACAGCTCCAACACCTAGCGCGCCAAGGACAGGACCTTGCCCGCGCAGGCGGATCGGTTCTCCTCCGTACGCCCAATACGCAGTGAGGGTTACGGTTGCCAGCAAGCAGGTCGTGTTGAAATGGTGGAGCGCCATGACGACGGCGCGCGTTACCGAGAGATCCTGGCCAACAAGCTTGCCGAGTACGAGCCATGCACCAATTAGGGACTCAACAACGCCCATTCCAGCCGCGACCAGAGCCGCCTTCCGAGTGATGCTGGACTTGGGTAAGCGTCGAAAAGCCCACACAGCGACCGTAAAAACAGGGATTAACCAGAGCACCGTCATGGCGCGATGAGTGAACTCAATGGCCTTTGCACCGGCGAGCATGGTTGGGATGATTTCGCCGTCACACTTTGGCCAGTGCTCTCCACAGCCCGCTCCGCTACCGGTGGCACGAACTACCGCTCCCCAGAGGATCACGAGAACCGTAAATGCGACATTGACCAAAGCGAGGCGCTTGAACCAACGGGGAATCTGGACACTTCCGTCAACGTTGTGAGGGTGGTCAGCTTGGCTGGGAAGAACCGAATCGGTACTTTGGGATTTCGGTAAAGATTCTCCCCCTCGCATCTTTGCCTCTACAACAAGATAGCTCATTCTAGGCGGTGGCGTCAAATGGGTCAAGTGAAAGTTATAAAACCCCATTGACACGTCGTCGCGAAAGTGTGGAAAACTAGGCGCTTCCAGTATTAAAAGCTGGTGCTTATGCGGAGTACTGTGGAACAGGACTTCCGCTTAACTGTTGTTGGGTAACTATGTGGATCAAGGCATGTCTATCGCTTTGGGCCTTCGTAGCCGCTTCGTTGGCTTCGGCGGTTCAGTTGCACCCTGTGGAATATCAGGTGGTGCGGTGGAATAACTTTGCCTTTCACTCGGTGTCTGTGGACCTGCGGAGTGAGCAGGTTAGCCCCGCGGTTATTCATTCTTCTCGCCTAGAGTCCATTTGGAGCCTTGTTCAAGAAGACACGCCGACCGTAGCGGTGACGGGCACCTTCTTCCATCCCACGAGTGCTTCTCCGGTCGGGGATATTGTTGTTGACGGTAAGCAAACTGCGGAGGGATATCGCGGCTCGGTAGTTGCGGTGGACTGGTACGGAGATGTAAAGATTTTTGACTCCGTCTTTGAGAAGGCCATTGACTGGTCCCCTTATCGATTCGCGCTACGAGGAACTGTCCGCATCATCCGGGACGGTATTGTCTCACCAGACCCGCGTAGCCAAAAGTTCCGCGATCCGAGAGTATGGAGTCGGGCCGAAAGGTGTGCGGTGGGGACGACAAACGATGGGCGACTGATCATCTTCGCCACCAACCATGCGGTTACTTTGAGCGAGTTGGGCAAGGCGATGCTTCAGGTTGGTGCAACAAACGCCGTCAATATGGACGGCGGAACGAGTGCGGCCCTCCTCTACCGAGGAGATCTAAAGGTACGACCAGCCCGAAAGCTCACTAATTTGTTCGTGGTTTACGAGCGGTCTCCTTTCCTTCTCCCATCAGATTAGGAATTTGCTGTTAGGGCCTAGTGCTTGATGCCCAGCTTATCCTTGACCTCATCTTTAAGGAAGAACTCATCCAGTTTGCCATCCTCCCATTGCAACATGAGGACACCCGGGATGTTGAAGTCCGCGTCGCTACCTCGATAGGTGATCTGCGCCACGGCATTTGAGGGTGCCCCTGCTTTTTGGGCGATGGCCCACATCTCCTTGACCGTTGGTTTCAACGTTAGGGCCACAGACGGATCTGCCAGGCGGCTATCCCGGTCAATATCCATGCCTTCCATTGTGTAGTTGTACGAACTGCTGGAGTTGCCGCTTCGACGGGACACATGGCGTTGTTGACCCGGGCGACTGACGGAGACTCTTACTTGCTCAACCCAAACCGAACTTGGGGTGCGGCCGGCCCCGATGGGGGGGTCCGTCTTGCCTTGGGGTGCCTTATCAAGCTTTCGCTCGAACTGGTAATCAACGCGTGGACCAGGTACGTATGTCGCGTTGAGATCAAGGGTGCCATCAGCGCGTGCGCCCATGATTCGGAGTTCAACTAGAGTTGCATTTGGGCCTACTTTCTCCTGCACTTCTGCAACTCCATTGATCGGGTCGAAATGCGTGACGTCGCCCTTGAGCTTGTAGGTCTCCTCACCCATCCATTTGGCCACCGTATTCGTGAACACCATGGTGTAAATGAACCAGCCAAAACCACCAACGAGTGCGACCAAAGTGAGGCACCCAATGGCTCCGCAAATGCCGCCTTTCTTTGCCATTTCGCCCTTTTACCCTAATGCCGCGCTTAGGCTGATTCTTGCAGGTATGTTCGTAGCACGACGGCTTCATTGTGCTCTTCGTCTCGGGCGCCAAAGAGGAGGGTTAGTTTTTGGGAAGCGCAAGCCTTGCGGAGTTTGTCAACGGCGACGGGATTTGCTTTGAGCTCGTCCCGGTAGCGAGCCTGGAACTCATCCCACTTCATGGGGTCGTGGTTGAACCAGCGGCGCAACTCGTCGCTTGGTGCGATCTCCTTGAGCCATAGGTCGAGCCTAGCTCGCTCCTTTGACACCCCACGGGGCCAGAGGCGATCCACCAGGATACGCTTCCCATCGCTTTCGGAAGCTTCATCATAGACTCGCTTGATCTGAATTTTGGGCATATTGTCGCTCGCGCACGACCGTAGCGAGAAGAATCACAACTTTGATTGCTTCTAATACGATGTAAAACACATGGTAGGGTGGGCCATTCGCGGGTCGCCCCTGGATTACTGCATCTGTACGAATGTTCAGCAGCGGCATGACCGCCAGCCACTGGACGGCAAGGACAAGCCCCGCAATCCAGAACCCCGGCAATCTTTGACGTCGGTGGACGAGGAGGACTACCCCGCAAACAAGCAAGATAATCTCGGCGGCTAGGAGCGCGCGGAACGTAACCCTTCCAACTTCAAGGGCGGTGGAGAGCGTTAGGGAGGGAGCGTAAAACTTTGCCGGCGTAGCGACAAAGGAGCACCCGATGACAATGCCTGCCCATAGGAGCGCGATCGTCCGGACCCAATCAGCGTTGGACTTCATGAAAACATGGCACGGGATAACCGCGCTCCCATGATTCTTGCCTTACCCATAAAGAAGGCCTGAACCTGGTCATTAGGTGCCACTTCGCCTAAGGTTTGTTTGAAGAGTTCGAGCCAGATGGTGAAGTGCTCTGGTTTCGCGTTTGGCAGTGCTCGATGGATCGGCATGGGATGGCCCTGATAAGTGCCAGTTCCAAGAGCTATGGAACTCCAGAATTGCTTCATGATTTCTAAGTGCTCGGGCCAGTGATCCTGAATGATGTTATCAAAGTATGGGCCGAGTTCGTCGTGGGCTCGCACCTTGACGTAAAACTCCTCTACCAATTGAGAAATAGTCTCCTCCGACACTTGCAGTAGCTCTGGACCGTTTGCCTTTCGCAATTCCTTCCTCATTGATCAACGCCCCCCAATAGGGAAAATGTCTGCAGGCATCCTTGTTCACGGAGCTGATGGGCCAAGGCGGCGCTACGGATGCCGTGGGCACAAACCAAAACGATGGCGCATGAATCGTTGGCGATCGAATCGCGGTTGAACTTGCTTAGCGGTGACCAGCGCCACTCTTTCTGCCCGAGCTCAAGCTCGGGGCGAGGCTCCCATTCCTCTCGAAGATCCAAGCAGATGAACGGGCGCGACCATTGCTTAACTTGATCCCTTGTGACCTCCCAATCAACCGGCAAAACGGTCCGCTGCCATGGCGGCGCCGCTTCGCAAATGCACCCGGCTCGCTTGGTTCGCTTGATGCGGAGCATCGAGGGCTCGCGAAGGTCAAGAAGCAACTGTTCTTTCCAGAGCGGTTCGGCGAAGCCCGTGATCACCTTAAGGACCTCAGTCGCCTCCAATACCCCGAAGATTCCCGGAACCACGCCTAGGACGCCGGATTCAGCGCACGTTTGTACGCAGCCGTCGGTTGGCTGGTTTGGCCACTGGCATCGAAGGCACGGGCTGCCGGGAAGAATGGTTTGGACGTGGCCTTCAAGTCGATGAATTGACGCCTGAACCAGCGGGCGCCCGAGCCGTTGGCAAGCGTCATTCAGGATGAACTTAGCGTCAAACCGGTCAGTACCATCTACGATAACATCAAAGTCACCGATGAGTTGGTCAACGTTGTCGGCATTGAGTCGTGCTTCGAATGCACTGACCTTGGTGAAAGGATGGATACGCCGAACGGCGGCGGCTGCCAACTGAGCCTTGCTACGTCCGATGTCTTCTGAACTGAATAGAACTTGGCGATGGAGATTGCTGGGTTCAAGGAGGTCTGGCTCAACAATGCCCAGGTGCCCCACCCCAGCGGCCGCCAGATAGGGTAGCGCAGAACTGGCCAACCCGCCCGCCCCGACAATGAGTACTTTCGCCTGCATAAGGGCTTCTTGGCCCGCTGGGCCAATTTCTGGCATGGCGATTTGTCGGGCGAAGACATCACTCGGGCGAAGTTCGGGACCATTGGGTTCGGACTTCAGGTTCAACCACTCAGATGCCCCGCCCTGGTAATGTTCCTTTTTCCAGATGGGGAGGCGGCGCTTTAGCTCATCAATGATGAATTCGCACGCTAGGAAAGCCTCCTTACGATGAGCGGCCGCGCATCCAATCCAAACGGCGATATCTCCTACTTCGAGGCGCCCAATACGGTGTATAGCTTGAACCCACACCAATCCGAACTTGGTGCTTGCTTCTTCGAGGAGTGCCGCACCTTCGCTTTCGGCCATTTCTACAAAGGCGTCGTACTCCAGGAGAATGACCGGTTGGCCCTCGTTCTTTAGGCGCACCCGCCCTTCAAAGGAGACAAACCCACCGGCGTCTCGACATTCGGGGTTTGGGGGCAGAATTGGCGACTCGGTTACACGGAACATCTAGCCTCCCGCCACCGGTGGAAGGAAGACGACTTCGTCTCCGTCGTTTAACAAGACTGTTGGTTCAGCATAGGAGCCATTGATTGCAAAGCGCACTTGACTTTGCGTTAACGTAAAACCGTGGGATACGCAGAGTTCGTCGTACAACTGGCCCGGATTCACCGCTCTGGTCTCCAAGGTTTCTTGGGCCAACTTTCGTTGGTCACGTAGGACGGCAAAATAGCGAACGTGCACTTTCATAACGGTAGCACCCACACGACCTGGCCCTCGTCCAAGAATTCCAACTCAGTTGGAACGTCAATGAAAGCATTGGCCGTTGCCATACCGCTCAGTATATGTGACCCTTGTCCGGAGATTGGTGAAACCCATAAGTCTCCGTCAAGCAAAGTCGTGCTTCCGGGCACGAATTCGTTCCGGCCCGGCTTATGGGTCAGTGGAGAGGCGAGCTTCGCTTTGTGCCTTCTTGGGGATGGGCTGCCAAATCCCATACTCGCCCGAATCCATGGTTGAACAAGCAGATGGAATGTCGCGAGTACGGAAAGCGGATTTCCCGGTAGGCCAAAGACGACTTTTTTATCCATGCGGCCCATGAAAACAGGTTTGCCCGGCTTGATGGCAACCTTCCAAAAGACTTCTTGGGTTCCCAAGCTATGGAGGGTTTGCCGTACCACGTCGCGATCGCCAACGCTGACCCCACCCGTTGTGATGAGGAGATCGCACTGTTCAAGAGCTTCATTTAGGACCTCTGCTGATGCTTCTGGGTCATCCCCAATAGTTCTGATGAACTCAGGACCAAGCCCAAGAGATTTCAGTGCGCTGGTCACCACAACGCTGTTCGACTCGTAAATCTGAGCTTGGTCAAGTTCTTCCCCGATGGCAACGAGTTCCGCTCCCGTCACGACAATGCCAACGCGGGGCGCTGGAACCACCGCGACTTCAGATAATCCGAGGTTTGCCACGCTACCCAGACCTGCGGCAAATAGGGGTGTCCCCTGGCGGAGTGCGATTTCACCGGTCCGAACTTCTTCGCCGGCGCGACGAATGTGTTGCCCTTCCTTGAGGTCAATGGCAACTTCGATATTGCCTAAATGCGTCACCGTGTCTTCTTGCATCACTACCGCGAAGGTGTTGGTTGGAGTTGGGGCTCCTGTGAAGATTCGGGCGCACTCGCCGGGTTGAAGGGCGGTGCCGGGTGGATCACCAGCCGCAATGGTACGCACAACGCTCCAAGTTGAGCCAAGGGTGTCATTCGCCAGCGCATAACCATCAACGGCCGAGTTATCAAACCTGGGTTGAGGAAAAGGACTAATCAGGTCTTGGGCGAGCACCCGTGCAAACGCTTCGCTTAACGGAACTGTCTTGGGTTCGGGTCGCACGGCATTGGTCAAGGAAAGCGAGAGCGCCTCTTCGTAAGTGATCATCCGTGTCCCTCAAGTGCATCAATGGCGTGGAGGATATAAGGGAACAGCGAGTCCAGTGCGTCCTGGGCCGCGCCAGGAGATCCGGGCAAGGTGATAATCGTGGTCAATCCCGAAACCCCCGCCACCGCTCGGCTCAGGAAGGCCAGAGGCATTCGGTTCATGGAGTAGTTTCGGAAGTGCTCTTCAACGCCGGGAAGTCTTCGTTCAATGAACCCCATGACGGTCTCGGGCGTAATATCTCGATCGCTTAGCCCACTGCCGCCGGACACCAGAACTAGGTCAACATGATCAGCGACCCATTCTTGCAAAGCAGAGATAATGGCTTCGGGTTCATCGGGAACTATCCTGCGCTCAACCACCGTGCCGCCAAAATCTGCCATCCCCGCTTCCAGCAACAATCCGGAATGGTCGTCGTACTCTCCCTTTGATGCGCGGTCTGAGCATACGAGGACAGCGGCTGTCCACTGTCTTTCCGAAAGGCTTCTCGCGTTTGATTTGCCTCCCGTCTTATCAAGGAGCTCAATCCGCTCGATCATCAGGTTATCGTCAACCGGCTTTAGCAGATCGTAGAGATTGAGTGCAGCTGCGGCGGCTCCGCTCAGGGCCTCCATCTCGACCCCTGTCTTATAGATGGCCTTGACCGCAACGGTGACTTGAATGCTTGATTCGCCAAGCTCAAACTCGACACCGACCCAGTCCAGGGGCACAGAGTGACAGTATGGGATGAGTACCGGTGTATTCTTCGCCGCAAGTATTGCCGCAACTTTTGCAACAGGGCGCGGGTCACCTTTTGGGGCACGATCTTCAAGGATCATGCGAATCGATTCAGGGGAGCACGTGACCGCTGACCGCGCGGTTGCGGTTCTCAAAGTCCAGATTTTCGCGGAGACGTCTCGCATCTTATCCTCCGATCGAAATCATAGGCCTATCGTTGGTTTGAGTTAGCTGGGTCATGGGTGGGTGCGCCGCCCATTTGGTGTCGAGCGCCTCACGGATCATTGATTCCAGTTCGTCGTCACGGGCGCCGCCCCGCATTGCGTCCCGCAAGCTGGGGCCGGTCTTTGAGAAGAGGCAAACCTTCAAGTGGCCATCGGCGGTAAGGCGGATGCGGTTGCAGCCTCCGCAGAAGTGCTCGGTCATGGAAGTAATAAACCCGATTCTTGCCCTGGCTCCCACCACCTCAAATTCCTTGGCTACAGCGTTGGGTCCTGAATCGATGGGCCTCAGAGTGAAGGCTGCCTCGATTCGGCTCCGCATTTGAGCATATGGCACCATTTTCCCCTTCTCCCAGTCATTGGAGAGGAAGGGCATAAACTCGATAAACCGTATCTCAATGGGGTCATCACGAAATGTTGAGATGAAATTACACATTTCGTGATCGTTAATGCCCGACATCACGACTACGTTGATCTTGAGGGACTCAAACCGAGCCGTAACGGCGGCCTTGATACCACGCATCACCTGCTCCAACTGGTCTCTCCGAGTGATTTCGTGGAACCGTTGCCGGTCGAGAGTATCAAGACTGATGTTCAGGCCCGTTATGCCGGCGTCGCGTAACGGAACTGCTGTACGTTCAAGGGCTGCTCCATTCGTTGTTAAGAGCAACGGGCCGATACCGCTGATGTTCCTTAACTCCTGGACGAGCCGCGTCAGGTCTTTGCGCGTTGTGGGTTCCCCGCCGGTTAGCCGGACCTTATTCACCCCCATTAGGGCGAACAGGTTAGCCAATCGCCCAATCTCTTCGAAAGTTAGAATGTCCTGTCGGGGAGTCCACTGCATATTCTCTTGGGGCATGCAGTATGCGCAACGGAAATTGCACCGATCCGTTACGGAGATTCTTAGATAGTTATGCCGCCGCCCAAAGCGATCAGTTAACGGCGGGCGACTTT
>JADZDX010000056.1 GCA_020850835.1 Fimbriimonadaceae bacterium | reverse complement strand
TTATCGCTCAGGTGATCGGCGCCATTGCGGCACCGCTCTCCAACCTTGTGGGTGTCATCGAAGCCTTGTATGCCGACCCGATCCGCGTGATTGGTGCCGTAGCCGACAAGGTTGCCGAAGGCTCCCCCGCTCCAGCACCGGCGCCAGCCGCAGCAGCTACACCCGTAGTTGAAGCCGCTGCCCCTGCTGAGGCTCCCGCAGAAGATGCTGCCCCCGCTGAGGCCGATGCCCCAGCCCCGACCGCCGAAGCTGAGACTCCAGCAGAAGCAGAAACCCCGGCTGAAGAAGCCGCACCAGAAGGAGAAACAGAATAATGTCCGCCGTAGCAGACCTCGTAGAAAAGATCAGTGGAATGACCGCTCTTGAACTCAGTGAGCTCAAGACGGCCCTAGAAGACAAGTTTGGCGTTACTGCCGCCGCTCCCATGATGGGCATGCCCATGATGATGGGCGGTGGGGATGCTGGTGGCGCCGCTGCCGAAGAGAAGACGGAATTCACCGTCGTTCTCACCGCCGCTGGCGACAACAAGCTTGGTGTCATCAAGGTCGTCCGAGAAATCACCGGCCTTGGCTTGAAGGAGGCTAAAGACCTCGTTGACGGTGCTCCGAACAATGTGAAGGAGAACACCGGCAAGGACGATGCCGAAGCCATCAAGAAGCAGATCGAAGAAGCCGGCGGAAAGGTCGAACTCAAGTAGTTCCCGCTCCCGCGTATCGCAAGCTCTAGCTTGCAATCTTAGTAGCCCCCACTGATGTTGGGGGCTACTTGTTGCTGTTCTTGTAGCCACGCGACTTCCAAAAGTCGCTGTCTACACCTGACGCCATGAGCAATTCGCTCAGCTGCCCAACATGGCCGGCCAAGTGCCGGATGTTCAGAACTTGATGGTCTAGCTTTGGGAAGGGTTCGTACCAAGGAATGCCGCAGGTCTCGGAATCCAGATCCATCGCGGCTAGGCGCTTGGGGATCTCGCCGGCCAGCCAGTCGCAATATTTGATCATTTCTTCTTGTGCGTAAGGACCTTCTGTTCGATCATCGTCGTCATCTTCCCATAAGCCTCCTCCGCCGGAGCTCGTGCCGGGCCAATCCTTGTGATCATTAGCGGTCTGACCTGAATAGAGATCCGTGTAAAACAAGCCGTGAAAGGCGATGCGCCAGAAACTGCGTGGCCACTTTCCCGCCACCCAAATCTCTGGAGTAGCGAGCGAAATGCACTCACGCATCATGCTGAGCGTGCCCAAATATTGGCTCTCAAGCGCTGCCTTTACTTTAGTATCCTGGCCCATTTGATGCGATCTCCTTTCACAATTCGCCCCACGACATCCATACCCTGAGTCACCTTGCCGACTACAGCGTAGCTTCCATATAGGCGCTGCGTATCCTGCTTCAGGATGAAAAGCTGGGAGTCACCGGGGACTTGAAATCCGGTAGATGCCACCCCAACGATGCCCCGCACAAAGTCTACGTTGGGCGCCGCTTCAAATACCGGGATGTCCTTACCAGAACCACCATTCCCTACTTCTTCGCTATCCAATGGCTTAAGTCGACTTTGAGGAGCCCCCCACTGAGTAACCCAGCTTTCAACCCGGTGAAAGCGTTGCTGGTCATAGAAGCCCTTCTTCACGAGTCCGAGAATGTGGGCCACTGTTCTTGGCGATAGCTTGGGATCAGTCGTGATTACGAAGGCAAACCCATTGGAGAGGCGGAACTCCACTTGTGGTCCCTTCGGCGTATAGGGCGAAAGCGCAAGCGAGGCAAGTATCAGGGCAGATGTCATACCACTGTCGTTTTACCACCAAGCATGAGAGAGGGCACCGAGCTCTCGGTGCCCTCTTACGCAAGTCTAGCAAGCCTTACTTCTCGTCTTCCTTAAACTCAGCGTCAATCACTTCGCCGTCCGAAGCACCGACGCCGGCGCCAACAGTTTCTTCCCCGTCAGGATTCCCCCCTTCCTCAGGCTGGCCCTGATTAGCCTTGTAGACTTCTTCGGCGATCCGATGGCTCTCGGATTCTAGCTCGTTGTACGCGGTTTGGATATCGTCCTTCTTATCGGCACCGATCGCTAGGCGTAAGGCTCGAACCTTATCCTCGATCTGGGTCTTGTCCGGCTCGCTGAACAGGGTCGGATTATCACGAATCTGCTTTTCGATCTGGAAGCAAAGATTTTCGCCCTTGTTCTTGATCTCGGCGAGCTCTTGAGCATCCTTATCCGCCGCGGCATTGGCTTCCGCTTCGGCAACCATCCGATCAATTTCATCTCGGCTGAGCGAACCGGAGCCACTAATCGTGATCTTCTGCTCGTTATTGGTCGCCTTATCCTTTGCGTTCACCTGAAGGATGCCGTTCGCGTCAATGTCGAACGTTACTTCGATCTGCGGGACCCGCGCAGGAGCTGGCGGAATGCCGGTCAAATTGAATCGACCAAGGGACTTGTTGTCGCGGGCCAGCGGTCGCTCACCCTGCAGAATGTGAATCTCAACTTCTGGCTGATTATCTACCGCGGTCGTGTAGGTTCGGCTCTTCTTCGTGGGAATCGTTGTATTGCGCTCAATGATCTTGTCGAAGATACCGCCCTGAGTTTCGACGCCGAGGCTAAGTGGGGTGACATCAAGGAGAAGAATATCCTTGACTTCCCCGCCCAAGATTCCTGCTTGGATAGCCGCTCCGATAGCGACAGCCTCATCTGGATTCACGCTCTTATTGGGCGCCTTCCCAGTCATCTTCTGCACGAGGTCCTGCACCATGGGCATTCGGATCGAACCGCCCACAAGAATGACCTCGTTGATGTCGCTTGTATTAACCTTGGCATCATCCAATGCGGTCTGCATCGGCTTTTCAATTCGCTTTAGGAGGTCGCCGCAAAGCTCTTCGAACTGTGCCCTCGTCAAGTTGTAGTCCAGGTGCTTCGGCTGATTATCAACGGCTGTAATAAATGGCAAGTTGATATTCGCACTGACTTGGCTACTTAGCTCGATCTTCGCCTTCTCCGCGGCTTCGCGTAGGCGCTGTAGCGCGTCCTTTTGCTGGAGGAGATCAATGCCGTTGTCCTTTCGGAACTCGCTGGCTAGCCATTCGACAACCTTCTGATCAAAGTCGTCTCCACCCAGATGGCTGTCTCCCGCGCTAGACCGAACTTCGAAGACCCCGTCGCCGACATCCAAAATTGAGACGTCGAAAGTGCCGCCGCCAAGGTCAAAAACTAGGATGGTTTCGTTCGCCTTCTTATCAAGTCCGTAGGCAAGGGATGCGGCCGTTGGTTCATTGATGATTCTGAGAACTTCCAGCCCAGCGATCTCGCCCGCATCCTTGGTCGCCTTGCGTTGGGAGTCGTTGAAGTAAGCCGGGACAGTAATGACGGCCTTAGTAACCGCTCCGCCGAGATAGCCTTCAGCATCCGACTTGAGCTTCTGAAGAATCATCGAGCTAATCTCTTCGGGAGTGAAGTCCTTGCCCAGGGCAGGTACATGCACCACGCAATTACCCTTCTTATCTTCCTTGATTTGATATGCGACGCGGCCAGCTTCTTCTGCAACTTCGCTGAACTTGTGTCCCATGAATCTCTTAATTGATTGGATCGTGTTCTCGGGATTCACGACCGCTTGGCGCTTGGCGGTCACACCTACCAGGCGCTCACCATTGTTCTTGAACCCCACAACACTCGGCAACGTGCGAGTCCCCTCGGCGGTGGCGATAACAACCGGCTCCCCGCCTTCCATTACGGCAACGACCGAGTTGGTCGTACCTAAGTCAATTCCTACTGTTCGTGACATTGTTTTGCTTACTTGAGTATCAAACGACTTGAGCGTTCTACACTAAGGTAACGTCAATTATACCCATCGAGTTTCACGGTCCTAGTGCCACGAGGGAGAGCCTAGTCGGTATCCTCGGTCTTGTGTTTGATCTCATTCTCCGCGGAGGCCATATTGTTAGCAGCCAGGGCACTCACCAAGGGGACATTGCGATCCATGGGGGGACGATCGCAGAAGTGGGAGACCTTTCCTCAGCTAGTTCCGAGGTTCTACTGGACGTCACCGGTTTGCATGTTTTACCGGGAGGGATTGATACCCAAGTGCACTTTCGCGAGCCAGGACTTGAGCATAAGGAAGATCTTGAAAGCGGGACAAGAGCTGCGATCATGGGCGGCATTACTGCTATCTTCGATATGCCGAATACGGACCCCACGACGACTTCAGAAGAAACGCTACATGGCAAACTTGAACTTGCCAATGGGCGGACTTGGTGCGATCACGCCTTCTTTGTCGGAGCTACAAAGGACAATGTCGAAGAGTTGGCGCACCTTGAGAGTTTGCCGGGGACGCCCGGTGTCAAGATTTTCATGGGGAGTTCAACAGGGCCGCTCCTCGTGGACGACGACGAGCACTTGAGGGCTGTATTGAATTCGTGTCACAGGCGTAGCCCCGTGCACGCCGAAGATGAGGCGCGCCTGCGCGAGCGTAAGGCCATGCGCAGCCGGGGAGAGCCGCATGTGCGCGAGCATCCCATTCGGCGCGATGCCGAGGCGGCAAGACTGGCTACAGAGCGAATCCTTCGCTTGAGCGAAGAAACGAAGCACCCCATTCATATCCTCCACGTTTCCACCCGCGATGAACTACCCCTTATCGCAGAGGCAAAGAGCCGCGGTTTAAGGACCACTTGCGAAGTAACGCCCCAGCATCTTACGCTCAACGCCGAGGCCTACGAGACCCATGGGACTCAGATTCAAATGAACCCGCCAATCCGGACCGAAGTCCACCGCCAAGCCTTGTGGAAGGCGGTGAAAGAGGGGTTGTTTGATGTTTTTGGAAGCGACCATGCTCCGCATACCCGAATTGAAAAGGGACTTCCCTATCCGCAAAGCCCGAGCGGCATCCCGGGAGTGCAGACCATGCTTCCCGTTCTGTTGGACTGGGTACACAAGCGGGAACTCGGCCTTAACCAGTTGGTCAGCATGCTGTGTGAGAACCCAGCAAGGATCTACCAAATTTCCAATAAGGGCCGAATTGAAGTCGGATTCGATGCGGATCTCACCTTGGTAGACCTCGAGAAATCATGGGCCATTGAGCCAGAGTGGCTTCAGAGCAAATGCGGCTGGTCCCCCTTCGAAAATATGAAGGTCCACGGCAAGATTGAGCACGTATTCTTGCGTGGGCATCACATGGTGAATGAAGGAGCCTTGGTTGGACGGATGGTGGGGCGTCCTGTGGCCTTTGAGGGGAAACAATAGCGGTCCCGGTGCGCTCGACGCAATGCCCGGTCCTACCCTCCAAGTAAACTAAGACCTATGACCCGCGACGCCCTGCTTGAACTCCAGGAATACGACCTTTGGGCGAATAAAAGGTGGCTTGCTGCTCTTGCCAGCATGCCTGATCCCGCGGTGGCCGAGCAGATTTTCGCCCATATCTTGGTGGCGCAGCATAAGTGGCTCGGCGTGGTCCTCAGCGAAGAAGAAGCGAAGCCCCTGACTGAAAACTACGAAGCTCAGATGTTACGACTTTTTGAAGCGTGGCGCGATGTACTCCAGCACGGAGATCCCAACGCATTCGTGAGTCGCGAGCGCGATGGCGAAGTGCACTTCCATATGCTCAGCGAGGTTGCTCACCACGTGTTCAACCATGGTACGTACCATCGAGGACATTTACGGGGGCTCGCGGACGCGGCCGGCTTTGAGGACTTCCCGGAGACGGACCTCATCAGGTTCTACCGCGAGAAGGCATCCCCCTAGGCTCACCTGATAAACTAGCACCACCAATGTTCGACCGGTACGAACCGCTCAACTTCGAAGCCAAGTGGCGGAAGAGGTGGGCTGATGCTGATCTCTTCAGGACTCGCGAAGAAGCGGGCCGCCCCAAGTTCTATGGGCTGGACTTCTTCCCTTATCCAAGTGGGGCAGGGCTAAGTGTTGGCCACTGCCGAAACTATATTCCAACTGATGTTCTGTGCCGAATGCGGTTCATGCAGGGCTACAACGTTCTCCATCCGATGGGCTTTGACGCCTTTGGGCTGCCCGCAGAGAACGAGGCCATAAAGCGTCGGCGTCACCCCGAAGCAATGGTTCATGAATATGGGGCGACCTACAAGCGGCAGATGGACCTAATTGGCATCGGCTACGACTGGTCACGATCCTTCTATAGCTCAGACCCCAGCTACTACAAGTGGACCCAATGGATCTTCAAGAAGCTATACGAGAAGGGGCTGGCTTACCGAGCGAACGCGGCGGTCAATTGGTGCCCTAAGGATAAAACAGCCCTCGCAAATGAAGAGGTTGTTGGAGGGCTGTGCGAGCGATGCGGGACGCCGGTTGAAAGGCGGGAGATTCCCCAGTGGTTCTTTCGCATTACTGAATATGCCCAGCGACTCCTTGATGATTTGGATGATCTTGACTGGCCCGAAGGCATCAAGAACCAACAGCGTAATTGGATCGGCCGCAGTGAAGGTGTTGAGTTTGAGATGCGGGTCGCGAAAACGGCAGGCTCTGGACGGTTTGATCTCGAATCGGAACAAGTCAAGGCTGAGGCTGAATTGCGCTTTCGGGTATTCACCACCCGAATTGATACAATTTTCGGCATGAGTTTCTGCGTGCTCGCTCCAGAGCATTCTTTGGTCGAACAGCTTCTACTCCAGTCAGATGAAGAACATAAAGTTGCCGTCGCCGCCTATATTCAGGCAGCCAAGGCATTGGGCGATACTGAACGCCAAGCTGCCGACCGTATCAAGACGGGTGTAGACACAGGGTTCAAGGCGATCAATCCAGCTACGGGAAAGCCAGTTCCGATCTTTGTTGCCGACTATGTCTTGATGGGCTACGGAACCGGAGCCATAATGGCGGTTCCAGGCCATGACCAAAGGGATTTTGACTTCGCTAGCAAGTATGACCTAGCCATACTTCCCGTGATTGCTCCCAGCGTTGAGGACCCTGACCTAGCCATCGAAGCCCACGCGAACGGCAAAGCCTTTGAGCCCAAAGATGGAGTTCTCATCAACAGCGGTGAGTACACCGGGCAGTCAGTCGCCGAGGCACAGCACAACCTGGGGGTCTGGATGGAGAGCCTCGGTCTCGGTGAGCGCAAGGTGAACTATCGAATCCGCGATTGGTTGATCAGCCGCCAGCGCTACTGGGGATGCCCGATCCCAATACTGCATGACCAAGATGGCAGTCTTGAGGCCGTCAGTGATGATGCGCTCCCGGTAGAGCTCCCGGCAGTAGATAGTTACGAGCCGGGTGATGACGGGGCCTCTCCGCTTGCGAGCATCCCAGAATTCTTGAACGCCACCAATGGTGAAGGACGACTAGCTCGCCGCGAAACCGATACTATGGGCGGGTTTGCCTGCTCTAGTTGGTACTTCCTGCGCTTCTGCGATCCCGTAAATTACACCCAAGCATGGGATCCTGCGAAAGTAGCTTATTGGATGCCTGTTGACTGCTACGTCGGCGGGGCTGAGCATGCGGTTATGCACCTGCTATACGCCCGATTTTGGACGAAGGTGCTGTTTGACTTGGGCTTGGTGCCGGTCAAAGAACCCTTCGCCCGGCTACAGAATCAGGGCCAAGTGCTCGGCTACACACCCTATCGATCGCCACGTCCCGGGGAGACCTTGGAGTTTGGCGACACGGGCATCCTTGTTAGTTTTGAAGAGGCTAACCAGCTGCCGGACCATGAACTTCAATGGCGTTGGGTGCGCATGAGTAAATCGAAGGGCAATGTTGTCACACCCGATGAAGCCGTCGAGCAGTATGGGGCTGACGCACTTCGGGTCTATGAACTGTTCGTAGCCCCCTTTGAGGCCGACGTGCAGTGGTCAAATGAGGGCATGCAAGGTGCCGTTCGTTTCCTAAGCAAGGTCTGTCGTTTGGTCAGCGTATTCGCCCCAAGATTCCGGCCCAAGTGGCGCGAAGAACTCGGAGGTGAAGGTAAGGACATTCGACGCTGGACGCACCAGACCATCAGGAAGGTTACGGATGATGTTGAACGGTTCGCTTTCAACACTGCTGTGAGCACGCTCATGATCTATGTCAATAATCTCAGCGATGCGATCAATCGTGTTGGAGTGGACGCCGAACTGAGCGAAGCGATGGAATCCCTCATTCTGCTCCTCTCGCCGATTGCACCGCATACGGCCGATGAACTATGGGAGGGCCTCGGGAGAACGGGCTTCACCTACCACGAGGCTTGGCCAAAAGCGGATTCCGCCCTGGCGGCTGATGACGAGGTTACAATCGCCGTTCAGGTAAATGGAAAGCTTCGCGATACGATTACAGTTGCAGCCGGCACTTCAGATGCTGACCTAGAGGCCGCCGCAATGGGGTCCGAGAAAGCCGTGTTCCACATGGATGGAAAGGAAATACGGAAGGTCATCGTGGTTCCTGGGAAGTTGGTGAATATTGTTGTCGCGAATTAGCGTACTCCTCCTCGCTACCCTAGTTGGGTGCCAAAGCAGTGGTGATGGTGTTCCCATCGTTCGCTCCCCCGAGCACTTCAACCAATTGGCTAAGGAGGGGGAGGCACTTTCCCGAGAGGGCCTCACGAAATACGAGAATGGCCTGCCTCTCTCGCAAGATGATCAAGCCAAGCTCGCCAAGGCGCGGATGGTCTACATCGGCCTACGAGATTACGCTCCAGCAATACCCAACAATCACTTCGCCCTCGGAAAGATCGCCCGCGCCCTCCAAGACGACATTGCTGCCCAGGAGCACTTTGCGCAAGTTGTAGCCCTGCTCACCGCGCTAAGAGAACCGAGTGAAGACGAAGTAACGTTGCTCGCTGAATCCTATGGCGAACTCAGTCGGATTCTATTGTTACAAGGCCGGGTTCAAGATGCTGGAGAACAAGCGGATTACGCCAGACAGTTACGACCAGAAGATCCGAGGTACCAGATTGACCAAGCCTCGGTTCTGATCCAAGCGGGGCGCGAAAAGGAGGCCAAGGCCCTACTCGCCGGGGTCCTCAAGACAAACCCGGGTGACCGTCGAGCGCGAGGCCTCTATGGCCTGATCAAGTAGCATGGTTACTTCTTCTTCATTGCAACTTCAACTGCCTTGACGAGTTGAGGGTCAACGCCGGCTAGGTATTCCTCCGGTGTTTGTTGGACTTGCACTTGGGCTCGCTCACCGTTATTTTCCAATGGCGAACCGTCCACTCGGTAAACACCCGTGTTCGGCAGGCGAATGCTTGTACCGTCCACAAGGGAGCCGCCATACGTATAGATCACATAGCCGGGGGTCTCGCTGCCTACGGTTGTGGCTAGGCCCCGAGACTTCATGGCCGCTGGGAACATTTCGCCGTTTGAGACTGAACGCTCATTCAGCATGACCACCATCGGCTTATCCACGATTGTGCCAGGGGATTTTAGAAGTTGACCGTCGCGCGGCAGATAGAGCATTTGGGCTTTGCGTTCTAGGATATCCAGGAGCGCGTCGGCGATATTTCCGCCATTGTTATCCCTCACGTCAATGATCAACGAATCTTTGCCTTGGATGTATTGCCACACCTCCGCGTTGAACGTAGTCATATTGGGGCCTCCCATAGCGGAAATGTGGACGTATCCAACCTTTCCATGGCTGATTCGATCCACCTCGGCGCGACGCTTCTCGATGAGGGCGCGATAGATCAAGCCATCATAAGCGGCATCACTCGTTGCCCTGTACTTGACGGTCCGCGCCCCGGCCTTACTTGGCGTTGGGTTCACAGTCAGCGTGACCTCTCTGCCAGTTTGACCCTCCAGGAGCTTCCAAAGCTCTTGATCAAGGCTGACGTCTCTCCCGTTGATCGCCATAACATACTCGCCCGGTTTGATCCGTGTGGCGCTATAGCTTGCTGGGGAGCCTTTTGCCACATCTTTAACTCTCAGCCCGGGGCCACTATAGCTGTAATCCCATGTGAAACCCAAGTGAGCACTAGATGGGCTTCCCGGATTCCCCGGAGCAGGGCCGACCTCAGCGTGACTGCTTTCGAGTTCTCCGATCATCATGTTGAGCACAGTTGCCATCTCGTTGCGGTGTCCGACGCCATCGAGCAAAGGTTCGTAGCGCGTGGCTATCTCCGTCCAATTCCGTCCGTGAAAATCCGGATCATAGTATTGGTTGTTGTAGGTTCGCCACAGTTCCTTGAAGGCAGCCCGCCTTTCAAGGCGGAGATTTCGAGTCCAGTCGGCGCGGAACCCGATTGTCGCTGATGGGAAGTTGGGGGCCCGCAGGTTCAGGGTGGATAAGGTGCCCGACTTTACGAAGACCAAGGAGTTGCCATCTTGACTCATAGTGAGTGAATTGATGCCGCCTCCGCTCGACAATTGCCGTTGCCCATCACCGTCGTAACCCACCATCCAAATATCCCCGGCGTTTAGGAAATAGATGGCTCCGTTAGTGGAGTCCGTCACGATGTTGTTGGGACTTCCGGCGTACAAGCGTCGAATTCGGTCATCGGCGCCCTCGAAGTTGAAGTCCACATGCGTTGTTGCAGCTGGCTTCTCAAATTTCAATTCAAGCTCAGTCGGCAGAGCCACCTCGTCTTGCAGGGGTAAGGCATATAGGCCGTCACCCTGGCGAACGCTTTGGAAATAGAGGTACTTACCATCAGCCGACCAAGCCGGGCTCGAATGGTTCACGCTCTGATTAGTAACGTTATGATCAACCCCCGTTATCAGATCGCGAACGTAGATGTTGCGGGCATTCTCCCAAGGATTGAACCCACTCTGCGGTAGTTCCCGCTGATAGGCGACATAGCGCATATCGGGGCTAAATGCATAGTCTTCGTTCCAAGGAAAGTCCAGTACCCGAGTTGGCGTTCCGCCTTCGACCGAGACTGTGAACAAGCCCCCAACCTTAGCATCAGCCATCCAGAAGGATATTGATTTCTTGTCTGGAGTGAGCCGAAGGTTCATTACATCATGGCCCACCGCGCTGATGACCTTCGCCTCCTGAGTCTCAAGGTTGAGCCGGTACAGCCGGTTCGCCCCTTCTCGATCGCTTACGAAAAAGGCAAACTTCTCGTCTGGACTATAGATCGGCAAGACATCCGACCCTTCCCAAGTCGTTAGCCTTGTGGCGTCGTCGGCATTGGGGCCCTTACCCTTCTTTGTGGGAACGCTCCAAAGTTCGCGACGCACCGAAAAGATGATCCGATCACCCTTGGGGCTTAGGGACATGGATTCGACTCCATTGGTCAGGATCAGCCTCTCCTCAACCGCTGTCTTATCATCTATATAGGCGGTGACCTTGATTTCCTTCGGCGCTTGCCCAGGAACCATCGTGTAGGCCTTCCCATCTCGCTCGAACGCTAGGAGGTCAGTGTTAGCGGCCGCGCAAAGAAATCGGGAACCCGAGCCTCCGATAAAGTCGGTAAGGCGAGTCAATTGCCCACTGCCCGATAGACGATAGACATTTGGTGTGCGGGCAACACTATCCGTATAGCGAACGGGAGGGCCAAACACGTTCCCCGTTGACGGGGTCTTGTCGGTGTCAGTCACCACGTAGGACCCGCCCTTACCAACACTCAACCAAAGGTTTTGGAGCCGACCCGCCCGGATCGCGGTCCTCTTCCCGGTCGCGAGGTCCAAGCTGTTCACCTGCGAAGCGCCACTTCCTTCGTAGCGGGGGCGGGTCCAAGGGAACTGGTAGTTCCGGGTGAACAAGACCCCCTTACCATCTGCCGAATAGCACGGCCAGCCGATGTTGCGATTGTCTAGCCACAATTCCTGCATCTTGCCGGACTGGACATCCAGGGTGTAAATCCCATTATCGGACTTCTCGTAGAAACCTCGGTAGATCAATCTTGTTCCGTCTGGCGACCAGCCACTGGGCACCTCGCTGAAGCTGGACCAAGTCAAACGTCGAGTCTCGCCCCCTTCTGAACTAGCCAAATACGTATCCCAGTTCCCGTTGCGGTTACTTGCAAAGGCGATCCACTTCCCATCGGGCGACCAGGTCGGGTTGTCGTCCATTTCGATATTGGTTGTTAGAGCCACGGCCCTGCCACCGGAGCTCGGAGCGATCCAAACGTCTCCTCGCCACGTGAAAGCGATTTGCTCACCATCAGGTGAGAGCGCCAGACTCCGAATCCCCGTGAGTGGGCGAGTCTGGGCGGAGGCGAACGCAGCTGTAGCAATCAGCGAAAAGGTGGCGATGCGTTTCATGAGCCCCTAGCATATCCCCTTGGCGGTCGCCCTGTTTTATGGTATAACCATCTAACGCTTAAGCGGGCGTAGCTCAGTGGTAGAGCATCTCGTTGCCAACGAGAGGGTCGAGGGTTCGAATCTCTTCGCCCGCTCCAATTTCAGCTATTTCAACTTTGCCGACAAGCTGATCGGAGTATTGAGTAGCTTCGAAACAGGGCATCCTAACTTAGTGGCTTGAGCGATTTCTTCAAACGTGACGGCATCTATGCCTTCAACCTCTGCTTCACAGTCCAAGTGAATTTTCGTTATGCCGAATCCGCCTTCCACGGGTTCAATAGTTATGGTAGCGGTTGTGGCGATGGTTTTTGCGGTGAAACCTGCCCCGCCAAGTCCTCCCGAAAGAGCCATGCTGTAGCAACCGGCATGGGCAGCACCAATCAATTCTTCAGGGTTACTTTCTCCTTCCGTTACAAAGCGGGAAGCAAAACTATAGTTAGTGTTGTTCAACGCACCCGACTCGGTAGACACGGTGCCCTTCCCTTCCTTGAGGGTTCCTCTCCAGACTGCTGATCCCTTTCGATCCATGCCGATAGAATACCGTCACAAGGAGAGGGGTTCATCATCATCACAGTAACGGACGACCAAATTTGGAGTGTTGATCATCTCACACCGTTCATAGAATGGGATCGCATCATCGTGGCTAATAGTCATGATCGTGATGTCCTCCGGTCCGCCTGCCTTGTTGATGCAATGCTTGATCAACTCTCGCCCAATCCCTTGCCCAACGTAGTCCCGATCAACGCCGAGATCGGTCAGGAACAGGAAGTAGGCAAAGTCGGTCAGCCCGAAACAAATGCCAACTAGCTTGCCATCGTCACGTGCAGTGCAAATGATCGCTACATTCTGCAACATGGTTCGGACGCGAGTGCCAAAGTTCTTGGCAACATACTGCTGGCCAAGATCCGTCCGATGCAGGAACTCAAAGTACTCCTCAAACGTGAGTCGTTCTGAATCATCGTAGAAGATCACCTAGTCCACCTTTACGTAGAGGATATTTGTCAATTGCCTACCTGGGCGAATCAGAGTTCTTCCGCGATAGTAGAGAGCTCGCGATGAGCCAGCATCCAAGTTCATGGCGTAAGTGCAATCTAGTTGGCGCATGACCTTAGCGAAGCCGCCAAAACTCAAAGGCCCCGTCGCGACCATCAGGAGGCGCTGGTCAGCCGTAAAGCCGACACCTACGCGCGCCGTCGTGCTAAAGATGGCGGGGTCACGGAACCCTTCTCCAACGGCGTCAACATCCACTTCGCCATCCAGAACGAGAGCCGGGCCACAGCCAAGCACTGTCTCGAAGCCACTCCAATCTTGGGTGCGCCCGTACGGAACTCGGCGCATGAAAGGCTCATTGTCAGCCGTAAAGGCCAACGCCGTACCCATGTGCCCTCGGTATAGGACATCCCCACCTCGCACGACATCTCCGATCGGCCTTAGGCTCCGGGTGTCAAAAAATGTCCCGGTTATGGCTGCCGTCGCTTGTGATCGCTGGACTAACGAGTCGAAGCTATCCGCCCCCGTTGGGAAGCCGTTGGCCACTTCTACCCCCACCTTGACCCTCGGGTTCTTAAGATCTATTTGGATGACTCGGACGGGGGAACCTAGAACTGTTCCCGTCGTTATCCAGTCGGCTCGCCTTTTCAGTAAGACATTAGCAATCGCGTCGCCAACCGTGCTTGGAGGCTTGTTAGCCCGGGTCCCGGGGCGCGTTCCCCAGCGTACTTGGCCATCCAGTGTGCCCAAGACGATGCGGTTAGAAGCTAGAGAGAATGCGTTCGCATAGCCACCCCCCAGTTTTGGAGAAGTCAATTGTGTCCCGGTGATCAGATCATAGACTTCGATTTGGTTCTGGATACCGATGAAGGCCACCGCGCTTCCATCGGGGGCGAGGCTCGCCGCCACCGGGCTTCTCATCTTTGTCTGAACAGAAGGCAAACTCTTCAGATCTGCATCCCAACGGGTCACCTTGCCTGACTTGGGCTCTGCAATCGCTAGCCCCCCCTTCTTATCGAAACCAAGGGCTAGGATATCGAAAGTTGGCTGAGAGACGCTTCCCTTCCCTTGCCAAGTTCCTACCTCCAGCACGACTATCTTGCCGTTGGATGTGTAGGCCAATTGACGGCCAGCAGGATCAAAAGCAACATTGATGACTAGCCCAGGATCGTAGCGCCTTGCGACTTGCATCGTGGTTGCATCCAAGATCAGGAGGCCACCGGGGCCACCTACTGCAATCCACTTGCTATCTGGCGAGAACGCCGCGCATGCACCGATCCCAAGAGCCCGCACATCTTTGCCGGTAGCCGTATCGTAGAGACGAACATTTCTCCAGACACCGCGGGCGTTGAAAGCGGCGGCAACCATCCTGCCATTAGGAGATACGGACAATTGCGCCGGGGCATCGTCAAGCCTACGCGACCATATCTGAGTGCGCATTACCCCATCAAAGGCACGGAGTACCCCACTAGAGTAGGCAGCAAAGACCGCGCCGCCGTCATTCGCGATGGCCACGGCGGTAACCGGCGTAACCGGTTGGGCACTCGCGATGGTCGCGCTGACGAACAGGCTGCAGATAGCTCGAGATGCGGACATAACGAATCCCATAGGATCTCAAGAATGACTTGTCCTACGGAATCAAAATTATGACTCAATGGGAGCGCGATGCCTAAGCGGAGTCGCTGGCAATCCAAGCGTATCTGATCCGGTCGTGTTTGTGACCTTGAGAACACGCTCAAGAATGACTTTGACGGCACCACCGATCGGAAAGGCAACGAGCATCCCCAAAATGCCAAACAATGAACCGCCAGCCGCAACGACAAACATGCTAACGACAGGGTTCAGCCCCACTGCCGAACCGACGAGGTTTGGGGCGACCAGTTGATCCCATATCCAGGTGATCAAGAACAGAGCACCTACTAGAAGTAGAGCAAAGGCCCAACTGGACGGAAAGGCGGAGAACCAGTTTCCACTTTGTCCACTAAGGCCCACGATAACCAAAAGCAACACGTAATTCACCATGCCTCCAATGATGGGAATTAGGTAGAGCGTGCCAAATAGTAGCGCCAACAGAACCGCATAGGGGGCTCCAAGGATCGTGAGCGCAAGCGCGACGGTTGTCGTGTACAGGGCCCACGAAATCATGATTCCCCGTAGGTACTTCTGGAAAACATCGCCAACGTCTTCTAAGATGTCCATCGCCTCACTCCGAATGCTTGGTGGAATCCAGTTGGGCAAGGACACGCGAATCCGATCAAAATCCATCAGCAAAAAGAGGGCTACCAACGGGGCAAACAGGAGAAGAATGAACTGTGCGCCCAGCCCACCGAGAGCTCCTAAGACCGAATTGAAGAAGCCCTGGACAACCTTGGTAATCTCCTGCCGCCTCGGTTCGAGCAGCTGCTCGGTAATCGCCGACTGGGTTGATGGAATACCTAGGCGATCAAGGGTCGGTCGGACTTGGGCCAGCGTGCGATCAAGCGGGCTGACTGAGGTACTGGCCTCTACACGAATCTTTGGGTTCCACCTGACAAAGTAGTTGTTGTTGTAGCCTTGCTGCGCCATGTCCCTTGTCATGGAACCGATATTCATCGTGAAGGCGCTCAGTTGCTTCGTCATGATGGGCACGGTCAAGAAGCCAATCCCCGTGATCACGGCAAAGAAAGCTATGAAGACTAACCCCACGGCTGCCCCCCGCCCAAGGCCCCGCCGCCGCAATTGGCGTACCACGGGATCAAGGAGGATGGCGACGAGGCTTCCAACGATGAAGGGCAAGAGAATGCCCCGGACAAGATAGAGGAAGCCAAGGACTAAAGCTACGGTCAAAATCCATAGCGCGATTTTCCAGCCTCCCATAACATTATCAGGACGAGGCTAGTCGTCCCAAGTTTTCGAGGGAGTACGGACTTTTGGCGTCAGGACGTGCATTATGCCAATTTCTTTGTAGCCTAGCTTTGGATACAGATGGCGGCCCTCGGCGCTGGCAACGAGCACACTTTCGCGAACGCCCGCCGCCTTATTGCCCTTGAGCAGCGCAGACATGAGCGCTAGACCATAGCCCTGCCGGCGGCGCTCCTTGTGCACATAGAGATCGGCGACATAGGCATCCTTACCCATCCTCATACTTTCGACCATGCCGAAGATGGTCGGGTCCGCTAGCCCGTAGAATTGACCATTACTCACCTTAACAGGCTTCCAACGCGCCGTGCTGATCCGATTGATTGCTTCCTGCGTCTCATATTCGGTCACGGCAGGCTCTGAGGCAAAGCTAGGAAGTGTTTCTAAGTCGTGGACGAATATCCACTCCGTGGCCGCAACTCGGTAACCACCTTCCTTAAGTTCGTTACGAAAGGCGACGGGTTCGAATTCCGGCCCGTGGCAGGCACAGAGAAAGTGCCAACCAAGGTCTTGCTGCCTAACTTTCTCAAGGACTTCTCCAGGCTTCTTGCTTGCGATAAAGACCTCGCTCTTTCGGGGAATTCGCTTAGGCCCTTGATCACGAAGGACCCAAAGGTCTTCTATATGGCGAGCAACATATGGGTGGTGTCGACTCTTGCGTATGCCAAAGGCCTTCGCCGTAATCTCAATGGCACGAGCAAGCTCCATCCTTACCGGAGGCTCCCGCCAAGTTCCTTAATTGCCTTGACGATCTTGTCGCGAATGACATTTGCCTCTTCGTCGGTAAAGTTGCTGTCCATCTTTCGCAGCTGGATGCTGACGGCCAGCGAGTGGTTGCCCGGTTCGATGCCCTGTCCTTCGTAGATGTCAAACAAAGCTTGCTTTTCCAGTACCGACCCGGATGCCTCGGAAATCGCGCGCTCTACATCAGCGTAGGGTACGGACTTATTGATGACAAAAGCGATGTCTCGCTTGATGGCCGGGTAACGGCTGATC
This sequence comes from Fimbriimonadaceae bacterium, assembly GCA_020850835.1. Classification (GTDB taxonomy): domain Bacteria; phylum Armatimonadota; class Fimbriimonadia; order Fimbriimonadales; family Fimbriimonadaceae; genus JAFLBD01. The sequence goes on along the minus strand of JADZDX010000056.1, from coordinate 16,262 downwards.
GGCTTTATCTCAAGCTCTGCATCGGGATTTTGGAAGAAAACCAGGAGATCAATCTCAGCCATGTAGGTTTCCTCTGGCAAACCGAGCTGCTCGGCATAGTCAGGATGTATCTGACCCATGGTGCCCACCCAAAGCCTTCCTGCGTCAACCATGACACCTGCTTGGCGGGTAGGGTGGAACCGGTGATCCGGCAGGCGAGGGAGTTCGAAAGAAATATCATCATGGACAAGATGTCCGAGCTCTTCAAGGATGCCCTTAAGGGTCCAGAAGTCGGCTTGCGGCGGGTTCAGTTGCGCGAAATGGGGATCCTGCATTGAACCGGAAATCAAGATGCTGAGTTCCGGTGATTCGTCTACTTCATAGTCACCCTTGACGAACACTTTCCCGATCTCAAAAAGCCGGAGATTCCTGGCGCCGTTTCTCAATGCCGCATCCGCCAATCCAGGCAAGAGTGAACTCCTGATGAATTGCATTTCCGGGGAATGGGGGTTGCGGACCGTGACACGCCGCTCCGGATTGAAGTCAAGGATGCTGGCATCACGCAGCGTGTGGCTGATTATCTGATCCAAGCCGCACCGAAGCATGGTCTTCTTGGCGGTGTCAATGACGGAATACAGGCCGAATGTACCGCCTCGTACGGTTGTGCCAGAGGGCATCAGGTCTGGAATCTTCTCGTACCCATGTACTCGGCCGATCTCTTCAATGAGATCCTCTTCCAACGTGACATCTGGCCGCCAAGATGGCGGTTCTACGGAAAAAGTGCTACCTGTTTTGACCTTGAATCCAAGCTTTGTGAGATAGCCCTCCATTTCACTATCGGTGATTTCCATGGACCAGATCAACCGTGCCCGTTCTGGGCGAAGCGGCAATGAGCGAGTTGCGGCCTCAATGGGATAGACATCTTCTATTTGGCTCGCCCCCTTTCCACCGGTTATCTCGCGATAAAGCTCGTCAAATCGAAGGAGAGCCCGTACGACGCCATTGGGGTCAACACTCCGTTCGAAGCGATAGCTGGCATCCGTATTAAGGCCAAGTTCCTTGCGCGTCTTCCGTACACTTGATGCATCAAAGTGAGCACTTTCAAGAAGAACTCGCTTAGTAGTTGGGCCAACCTCCGTATCGAGACCGCCCATAACCCCTGCGATAGCTACTGGTTGTGTTGCATCACAAATCACAAGGTGATTTGGCTTCAACTCGTGATTCAACCCGTTCAATGTTGTGAGAGCTTCGCCTTCTTCGGCTTGGCGAACCACGATCCGCTCACCCCCAAGCTTATCGAGATCAAACGCATGGAGAGGCTGACCCAACTCAAGCATTACATAGTTTGTGAGGTCCACGAGCAGGCTGATCGGACGCTGGCCGGCTGCGGTGAGGACTTCTTGCAGCCAGTCTGGCGACGGTCCGTTCTGCGCGTCTGAAAAGATGGCGCATGCATATCGCGAACAATTGGAGCTTTGCAGCTCGATGTGCGGTCCGGCTTCTGCCTTTGCCGAGTGCCACTCGTTAGCCTGTTGGTAAAGTCCAGTAGGTGCGGCAGAAGGTTCCTTGGCCAAAACCTCACGAGCCAATCCCAATGCACTGAGACCATCTCCCCGATTCGCCATAACTTTGATGTCCAGAACATCGCTCTCAATGCCCTCCAGCTCAAAGCCAGCCATGGTCAAGAGTTCACCAATCTCATCGGAGGACAACGAGGTTTCGACAAAGGCCCGTAGCATCAAAGTAGGCAGTTTCATGGGATACGTTAGGTTACCTTTAGTCGACTCCAACTAACCTCAAAGCAGGTACAACTCTGATTGATGCCGATTCTCGACAATATCCTTCAATCCATCGGCAATTCTCCGATGGTTCGGCTCAGCCACTTGAACCCAAATGGTTCTTGCGAGCTCCTTGGAAAGGTTGAGTTTCTGAATCCTGGCGGCTCAACAAAGGACCGGATTGCATTGCGCATGATCAAAGAGGCCGAGGAATCCGGTCAGATCAAGCCGGGCGATACGCTCATTGAACCAACCAGCGGCAACACGGGAATCGGGCTGGCGATGGCTGGGGCCGTTCTTGGCTACAAGGTCATCATTGTGATGCCAGAAAAGATGAGCCAAGAGAAACAGCGCACCATGGAGGCGCTCGGGGCGCAGATCATTCGTACCGACACGACCGCGGCTCATGATAGTCCTGACAGTAACTTTGGAGTTGCGGAGCGGTTGCAGAAAGCGATCCCCAATTCTCATATCCTTGGTCAGTTTGTGAATCCGGCCAACCCGCAAGCCCACTTTGATACAACTGCCGTCGAGATTATTGACCAGTGCGAAGGCAAGTTGGACTACTTCGTAGCGGGCACTGGCACCGGCGGAACTTTGAGCGGTGTTGCAAGGCGGCTAAAGGCAACCATTCCAAATTGCCAAATTGTTGGTGCTGACCCGGTCGGTAGCCTTATTGGAGGCGGGGATCTCAATGCTCCGTACCAGGTTGAGGGGATTGGTTATGACTTCGTGCCTGAAACAATGGACTTGAGCCTTGTGGATCGTTGGGAGAAGGTTGACGATGCCGAGTCGTTCTATTGGGCCCACCAACTGATTCGAAAGGAAGGGATGCTCGTCGGCGGAAGTAGCGGGACCGCCCTAGCCGCCGCGATTCGCATTGCGAAACAGTGCACCGGTGGTGAACGCATTTGCGTGGTTCTCGTAGACAATGTTCGGAACTACATGAGCAAGTTCTTGAGCAACGATTGGCTCGCGGCCAACGGGTTCTCAACGGTGACACCAAACAAGTTTGTGGATTGGGAGGCGATGAAGAGCAGTGTCTGATCTGCAACTCAGAGCCGTCTCTTCAGACCGAGAGGTTGAGCAATACAAGCGTTGCTATGAGGAAGTTTGGCGGCAAGGAAAGCCCTTTGAGGCGGGAGAACTTGACCCAAGTGACCATGCACTACGCTACTTGGCGGTACAAGGCAAGGAGGTCGTCGGGAGCTTCAAGCTACATCGCTTCCGGACGACCTGGAACGACACAATTCTCGACTGTGCGGGCGTCGCTTCGGTAGGGGTTGTGCCTCATCACCGGTCTTCCGGTGTCGGGGCGCAAATGATGCGCCTATCCCTACGTGAAATGTGGGAACGCGGGTTTTCGCTCGCAGCTTTATATCCCTTCCGAGGAAAATATTACCGACAATTTGGCTACGAGTTTTGTGGCTCCCGATGGCAGATCAAGTGTCCAGTATCTCGCTTGCCGAAATATGCTCCTGAACTACGAGCTCGACGAATTTCGGTCGAGGATGTGGTTTCTTTGGATGGTTGCTACCGAGAGTTCATCCGTGGCTACAACGGGGCCAATGTTCGGACGGATGAACAGTGGCGCCTGCGCATGGGTAAGGGCGCCCCGCTGATCTACGCAGTGGGTGACCCCATCGAAGCCTATGCATGGACGTCTATGGACGGCGGTTTTTGGGAGGAGCTCTCGATCGGAGAAATTGCCTGGTCTTCGCCCAGAGGCTACCGAAGCATTATGTCGGTGCTCCGTGGCCTTGCGATCAATCGGAGCCACCTCATCTGGAGCGAGCCTGCCGAGGGCCCGTATATCACTCAGAATCTCGACCAAGGTGCCGATATTGAGCTTCATCGCCCGGCCATGTTCCGAATTATCAACGTAGAGAGGATGGGCTTACATGGAGTTAATATCCTGGACCCGGACCTCCCCGAAAACAGCGGGATACATGGCGAGCGGCTGATTACCGGGGGGGTCGGAGCCATTACGCAGGCGGTCTTGGGCGAACCGTCTATTGATAGCCTCGTCTCGGCCGGCACCATAACGGCGACCGATCTAACCGTGGCGCGCGCTACCTTTCCGTCAAAACCGGTCCTATGCACGGAGTTCTTCTGAGTGCGGCTCTTGACCGTTCCAAACTGGTCCTTTGGACGCGACCGAGATCTTCTAAACATTTTCCGTGACCTTCTGGAAGGTTGGGGGTTGGCTATCCACTTTCTGCGAAGCGATGTGGATCACAACCGGACCGTGAGCGCCATTTCTGGGGACGCCGAGGTCATCTTTGAGCGCCTTGAGCGACTTGCCGAAGCCGCTTTTGAGCGAATTGACCTTAACCGTCACGTCGGCGTCCATCCACGGATCGGGGCATTGGATGTCTGTCCGTTTCTTTGCCTTGACGACGAACCCTACCCGCTTGACCTCAAGATTGAAGCCTTCGCCCAGCGCCTTGCCGAGAGGTTTGATCTCCCCATCTATCTATATGAGAAGTCGGAACGCGGACAACATGCCTTTGATCTTCCCACGCTGAGGCAGGCCGGGTTTGGGGGGCTACTCGGTAAGGAGTTGACCCCGGATTTTGGGCCAACTCATGCGCACACTTTTCTCGGCGCAACCGTTATGGGCGAGCGCGATTTTCTGATCGCGATGAATGTAAATTTCCGTTCCGACGATCTTAGCTTTGTCAAGCGGTTAGCCAAGCACATCAGAGCCTCGCGCGATGAGGGCGATCAACGATTCACTGGTGTCCGTGCCCTTGGTTTGCCCTTAGTGTCTCGCAATCTCGTGCAACTGAGCTTGAACCTCACTCAACCCGATCTCACCCCACCTGATTCCGTCATTGAATGGGCCCTCGCAGCTGCGCGAAAGGCGGGTGTTCAACACGTCGAGAATGAACTGATTGGGGTGATCCGGGAGAGCGACTTACCAAAAGCGACCAGGCTGCCGGTTAAGCGAGAGCAAGTCATTGCTGGACAGTGACGATGCCCAGCAATTCCCAGCCACCCCCCGCAACCCTCATCACGCCTCATAATCACCAAATGCGCCGAGCAATCGTACTGGTCTTAGATGGGTGTGGAGCAGGAGAAGCCCCCGATGCGGCGACGTTCAACGACCATGAGCATCCATCGACGCTCCTACACGTCTGGCAGCATGCAGGCCAAATCAACGCGACAAACCTCATCGGATCGGGCTATTTCTCAGCTGGCCTCGTCGAAGGATTAACCCCAGGACTCGACGGATTCGAAGTCCAATACGGCCGCCTCCGCGAGCTCAGTATGGGCAAGGATTCCGTGACTGGCCACTGGGAAATGATGGGCATTCACACCACCGAAGCCTTCCCGACTTACCCCATTGGCTTCCCTATTTCGCTCATCAGAGAATTCGAAGGACGAATCGGGACCCAGACCCTCGCCAACAAGCCGTCGAGCGGCACGACGATCATCGAGGAACTCGGTGAGCTCCACATGGAGACCGGCTTCCCGATCGTCTACACGAGCGCCGACAGCGTGTTCCAGATCGCGTGCCACGAGAGCGTTGTGCCGATCGAGAAGCTCTACGACTGGTGCCGCATTGCGCGCGGCCTGCTTGTGCCGCCAAACGCCGTCGCTCGCGTCATCGCCCGCCCCTTCGAGGGCGAGCCCGGCAACTTCAGAAGAACCGAAAGAAGAAAAGACTTCCCGCTCTCGCCGCCCAAGAACTTTGTGGATGAGATCGGCGATGTGTTCGGCATCGGCGTCGTGCCGGAACTCTTCGATGGCCGCGGCTTCCGCCCGGTCAAGCGAACCCAAAGCAACGCCGAGCACGCCGCACTCCTAAAGGAAGCCCTGGCCAGCGACGCCCGTTTCATCTTCGCGAACTTCGAGGATTTCGACATGCTCTTCGGCCACCGCAACGACCCCGCTGGCTTCGCCAAGTGCCTTGAAGAATTCGACTCTACCCTCGCCTGGCTCCTTTCCGAGCTCAGGGACCACGACCTCCTCATCCTCACCGCCGACCACGGCAACGACCCGACCGACTCCAGTACAGACCACTCCCGCGAGTACGTACCGCTAAGCGTGATAAAGAGAGGGAGTGGCGTGAAGGACCGAGGGGATCAGGATGGGATGATGGTTGTTGGGGAACTCGTCAAGCGCTGGCTGGTCGCCTAGCCAGGTTCTCTCCTGTACCGAATGATGACTCAGGCACGTCATTACTAACTGATGCTTGCACCGCTTCTTGCAGTTGCTGTCTTGACCCAGCAGACCTATCCACGCTATCCCGCCAAGGCCGATCATGGCTATCGGCAAGTTGAGTTTGCTACATTCAGCGTATGGATTCCATTTGCGTTCGATTCAGTGAAGGTTGTTGATCTTGATGGTGGCAAGGCCTATAAATGCCGGGCATCAGCCAAGGATCGTGAGTACTCCGTGGCTGCCGATGTGTACGAGGGCGTGAAGTCCGCTCAGATGCTCTTCAATAAACTTATGGGGGCCATCATGAAGGACTTGCCGGGTGATAGGAAGAAACCCGAACGGAGCGAGATTGAGTTCGTTCCCACGAGCGATGAATCAGCTCTCATACGGCGGGTCACGAAGGGAGAAAATGGGAAGGATGTGCCAATGACGCACGTCTTGGCTCGAAGAAAGAACACCGTTGCACTATTTACGCTGACCGCTGGCAAGGATTTCGAGGTGTGGCACGGACAGCGGGAAGGCCGCTTCGTGAATGAGTTCCGTTGGAAGATCGACTAAACTTGCACAAAGCTTGGTCGGGGCAGCGGGATTTGAACCCACGACCTCTTACCCCCCAGATAAGCGCGCTACCAAACTGCGCCATGCCCCGGACCAGCTAAGAGTGTACCACTGGAAGGGAGACGGGTCTACGAGTCGGTCTGTCTGTAAGGCGGTGGGTTGTAACGAACGGACCCGGGCCCCACGGTCTCACTGACATACCAACAAACAGACTTGTCAGGCTGAAACCGCCCGCGATCTCAACAAAAACCCAGTGAGCAAAACGAACCGAATGGTGTTCATGGTTGTGCATGCGGAGTATCTGCAATGACCTTGTCGTCCGAGAAGCAACGATCCATTAAGATGTCCTAGGGAGGGTTGTTGTTTATTCCGGTTTCATCAACGGGAACAACAACACCTCGCGCACGACTTCTGCGCCGGTCAATAGCATCGCCATTCGATCCAAACCAATACCACACCCTCCGCAAGGGGGCATACCGGCTTCCAGGGCATTGATGAATTCTTCGTCCATCGGATGCGCCTCGTCGTCGCCCTTGGCGGCTTCTCGAAGCTGTTGCTCGAACCGCTCGCGCTGATCAATCGGATCGTTGATTTCGGAGAAGGCATTGCACACTTCCCTGCCCCGCACATAGCCTTCGAAGCGTCGGGTAAAGCCAGTCCGGTTGGGGTCATGCTTTGCGAGCGGCGAAGTCTCAAGCGGGTAGCCCACAACAAACGTAGGTTGCTGCAAGGTGGGTTCGACGAAAACTTCGAGAAGCTTCTCGATCAAGCCACCCAAATTGCGTTCACCATCGAGGACGATCTGCTTGCCGGTGATTGGGTTGCTCACTTGACGCTCCTTCACCGCCGACTTCGCGGTCTCAAGATCAACGAAGTCCGCGAGTTGCAGGCCTGTGTGCCGCTCGATCGCCTCCATCATGTCCACGCGGGCCCAAGGCTTACCAAAGTCAAGCTCGACGCCGGGTACGTCGTCATCGTCAATCTCGCCCTCCTTACCCGCGATCGAAACCACCGGCGACCCAAAAACTTCCATCGCGACATGCCGGAACATGGACTCGACCGACTCCATAATGTCCTCTAGATTCGAGTACGCCTCGTAGTATTCGAGCAACGTGAACTCGGGATTGTGGCGATTCGAAACGCCCTCATTGCGAAACACCCGCCCGATCTCATAGACATTCGGCAGATCGCCGCAAATCAAACGCTTGAGGTAAAGCTCCAACGAAATCCGGAGCTTGACCTCGGTGTCGTAGGCATTGTAATGCGTCAGAAATGGCCGCGCCGCCGCGCCGCCGGCTTGGAATTGCAGCATCGGCGTCTCAACCTCGAGGTACCCGCGCCCGTCCATAAATCGCCGGACCGAACTGACGATCTTGGACCGATTCACCAAATCGCGCCGCGCGTCTGGATTCGCGATCAAATCCAAATGCCGGTGGCGATAGCGTTGCTCAACATCGCTCAGGCCATACCACTGGTGACCATTTTTTTCTTTGCCGAGGGGCAGATTCTGCAAGCACTTGCTCATCGGAACAAAGGACTTGACGTGGATGGATCGCTCGCCGGTCTTGGTGACAAATGGCTCTCCGATGATGCCGATGTGATCGCCGATGTCGAGGAGGTTATAGGCCTCCCAAAGGGTTTCGCCAATGTCATCTCTGCGGAAGTAGCCCTGAATCTTCCCACTGCCGTCGCTGATGTGGGCGAAGCCTGCCTTGCCCATCAACCGATAGCTGTGAATGCGCCCAGCGACGCGCACGTCGCCCGAGAGCGACTCGAACTGGTCGAGCACTTCCTGGGGTGAATGTGTTCGCTCAAACTTCTCGATCGCGTAAGGGTCCAAGCCCAGTTCACGTAAGCGCTCTAGCTTTTCCAACCTAATCTCTCGCAGAGACTTTTCTTCCGACATGCCTATCGCATTATGACGGAGCCCATTCGGGGCCGCCTAGCGACTATAATTGAATCGTGCCTGCCCAGTACCTTCCTCAACTTGTCGCTTGGGTGAAGGAAGCGGCAGAAATCGCGCTTGCAACCAAGGCAGATCTCGGCCCTGAACTGAAAGAGGACGGCAGCATCGTTACCAACGCCGACCGAAAGATTGAACGCTTTTTTCGAGAGAGGCTGCCTGACTTGATTCCAGGTTCGACCGTTTGGGGAGAGGAAGAAGGCTTTACGGAACCTGGTACTGGCGGGCTTTGGGCACTTGATCCGATTGACGGCACCAGCAACTATCGCTACGGATCACCACATTGGGGCATTTCGGTTGGCTATATCCACGATGGCCAAGCACAACTTGGTGTAATTGCGATGCCAGACCTCGGTAAGACCTACGCTGGTGCGATGGGCATTGGCGCGGCTGTTAATGGGCGACCCCTATCTGCAATTCGCCCGGGTGCCATCGAATCTACGGAGCTTGTCAGTTATGGAGACCTGACTTCCGAGCGCTACGGAAGGCAGAACCTTCCCGGTAAGCACCGCTACCTTGGCGCCTTCGTGGCAGATTCAACGATGTTTATTGAGGGAATCTTTCGGGCAATGCTGAGCGACAAGGCCGCCCTTTACGATTCGGCCGCCACGATGTGCATTGCGAATGAACTTGGCGCTGATGTTCGTTACGCAGATGGAAGCCCATTGGACCTCGTGGAACTCTTCAACGTCCGACCCTTCCCAAAGGCGGTCGCCTTCCTTCCGAAGAATAGCGGTCTCTTTCTATAGCGCGTGAAGTCCCTCCGCACCTTCCTTGAGATGGTGAAGATTGAGCATTCAATCTTCGCCCTCCCCTTCGCGATGATCGGAATGATGTGGGCCGCCCGTGGTTGGCCAGGCTGGGACAAGTTCTTATGGATCGTGATCGCCATGGTCAGCTGCCGAACTGCCGCGATGGCCTTTAACCGCATTGCGGACCGACATATGGACTCCAAAAATCCGAGAACTTCCATGCGGGCCATTCCAGCAGGCCTCCTTGCTCTTCGTACCGCAAACCTTTACCTCGCGCTTTCGATTCTCCTTTTCCTTGTTGCCGCGGCGATGCTCAACCCGCTTGCCTTGATGCTCTCCCCGGTCGCCCTATTGTTCACGCTGGGCTATAGCCTCACAAAGCGGTTCACGTGGCTTTGTCACATAGTTCTGGGGTTCAGTCTTGGCATTGCCCCCGCGGCAGCATGGATTGGCGTCCGCGGCAGCCTCAATCCAGCCATTGTAGCCCTGACCGTTGCGGTGACCTGCTGGACGGCGGGCTTTGACATCATTTACTCGCTGCAGGACGATGACTTCGACCGCGACCACGGCTTGCAGAGCATTCCGGCAAGGTTTGGCCGCCCGAGAGCATTAATGATCAGTCGGTTGTGCCACGTTGTCACGGTCATCTCCCTAGTAGCCGCAGGCATCCTTTTCAACACTGGCGCTCTCTATTTGGTCGGTGTTGGCTTTGCTACCGCTCTCTTGGTCTATGAACAAAGTCTAGTAAAGTCGCACGACCTCAGCAAAGTAAACATGGCCTTCTTCACCTTGAACGGATATGTCTCAATCGGCGTATTCCTATTTGCTTTCCTTGATCTATGGCTCCTACCGAACACCCTCAGGCCGTGATCATCGCCGGTCCGAATGGGTCGGGGAAAAGCACATGCGCCGAACTCCTCCTGCCCGAAGGCATGAGCTTCATAAATGCCGATATGATCGCCCAAGAACTTAGCGGCCATCATAGCACCACCGCAGATCTCAGGGCAGGCAGAATCCTGATTTCACGAATGGAACAGCTAGAGCGAGATCGGAAAGATTTTGCGATTGAAACGACGCTCGCAACCAAGAAACTCGCCCCTCGTATAGCGCGACTCCGCGAGGGTGGCTATGAATGCCATCTATTGTTCTTGTATATGCCCAGCGACGATCTGGCGGTGGAACGTGTCAAAGCACGGGTGCGCGCGGGGGGTCACGATGTTCCGGAAGAGACGATCCGCCGCAGGTATCGAGCAGGCATTGAGCTTTTCTTTTCGACTTACCAACCCCTAGTGGACACCTGGAAAATGTACGATAATTCTAGTATCGCTGATCCTAAGCTGATCGCCTGGGGCCGTGGATCTGAGGTAAAAGCGAATCCTCAATCGCAGAAATATCATAGGATTGCCCAGCAGTGGATGCCCAATGAGTGAACCGGAGAAACTGGACTTCGAGAATGTTGAAGCCGTCAATGAGAAGGTTCGCAACGCTGTGCGCAAAGCGTTGAGCCACCATAAGGACATCAATAACCCGGTTCCGAGTTGGAACGGGAAGAAGGTCGAGATGGTGCAACCCAAGGATCTACCTTCTCAAGATGATCCCAAGGGGGCTAATCGCCAGCGGCGCCGAAGGTCGCAATGACAATATCAATATCGGCGGCATCAACCTCGCCGGAACCGTCAATATCTTCCCGGACGCTATTGGGGAGGCCGGTAAGTCCAAATGCGGAAACCACTGCATCAATATCTGCAGCGTCAACTTCGTCGGACCCATCGGCATCCCCATTGGTTGCTGAATAGTCCAGAAAGTGGACTCCCAAGTCGCTAATCTCAACATTACGGAAAGTCTTTGAGACCCAGTGCCACGGCTTGAATCGAACGTCGAACGTTCCTCGCAAACCGGTACTGACGGAAATCATGCCGTCTGCCCTAAGAAGAAGCGGTAGCACCAAGATGGGAGATCCAGTAACCGCATCATTGATGCTGACTTCGGTCGGTACACCCTGGGGTAGGGCGATATAGTCGCCCAAGTCTATATGGCCGCGAATCACACCAAGGCCCGTCTTTTCGATCGAAACATCGTCGAAGAATGACTGAGTAGCTCCTCCGCCGTCGGCATAGAAGTCCATGTCACTAAAGTTAGCGGGGAGAAAGTTCCCTGACACCGACCCGAGGCTTTGCCCGTTCATGTAGGCAACAACCTGGTTGGCGGCCATGTTGTGGACCACCGTCACTCGGTTCCAGTTCGTGGGCGTGATCGTTCCTACAGGAGTAGACAGCCAGCTTGTCCTGACTGACCCCTGCTCTGCCTCTGCTGTCACTGAAGCCAGGAAGTCACCGGTGGAACTGTAGCTTGCGCCGCCAAAGCTCGCTCCAGAGATGCCTTGTGAGGCCATCCAGAAGTCGCAAATGACCAGGCTACTCGAAGGTCCCACTGGCGTGACTAGGGGTTTGAACGCAAAAATGGATTCACCATTGACGAGAAGATCGGAGCGCAGGCGAACGCTCTTACCCCCAGACTTGGCCATGAGCGTTGTGACCTCGACCATACCTGGCATAACGTCAAATAGGCTCCCGCCTGGAAGGGCAAACCATCCGGCTTGCCCTTGAAGGTCCCCAGTTGCAAAGGACTCAAATCCTTCGGACTGAAGTACCTGCCCCCAGCAGAGTCCGCTCAGCCACAGACCTGTGGTGAACCCGAATCCCCGAGATGTCACTAGTCGCCTACGGATCCAAAGTTGGCGATTACCAAGTCAATGTCCGTTGCATCCACTTCCCCGCTTCCATCAATGTCACCAGGGTCAGTGAAATTACCAAAGTTCGAGATGACAATATCAATGTCAGCGGCATCAATTTCGCCTGAGTTATCAGCGTCACCGCAGATCAGGTTAAACGTGCCGGCATTGATACTGCTTCCTGACGTAAGGACGACGTTCGAAATTCGGCGTCGCAGGTAGTAGTTCCTGGTTACATAGACGCGATAGGTGCCATTGGGCAGGTTCGAGGCATAGCTAAAACTATTGCCGCTCCCCAGGGTCACAGTCCCGCTCTCCGAAATAGACGAGTTCCCATTTGGACCGACCTGGACCAATACCTGCTTGCCGACTTCAGAAGGGATATAACTATTGAAGTTAACCGTTCCGGTAACTGTACTTCCGACCTCAAGGACATTGACCGTGAACGACCGATCGGCTACGGCTGGCGTCGGTTGGTTGTTGTCGCTAACACGAACGGTTACTGGATACGATCCTGGGCCTTGCGCCTCTGTCGGGGTCCAACTTATCTGGCCGGAGCCAGCATTAACCGACATCCCTGTTGGTCCACTGACCAAGCTGTAGGCGAGAGATTGCGCAGTATCCGTGTCGCTCCCTACCATTGAATATGTCCAAAGCGACAGTTCATTAATCGTTTGGTTGGCAATCGTCGCCAAGGTCGGCGTCGCGTTAGTAGTGGAGATCGTGAAGTTCACATTGGAAACATCAAAGAATGCATTCCCGACTGCTTCAACAAAGACTCGAGCGGTCGACCCTCCCGGTGTATTCAATGGCATACTGACGGTCTCTGCACCGTCGTTCGCTGTTGTTGCCAACAAAGTAGCCGTCGGCGGATTCGTAAAGTAGCTACCTCCGCTGTTCGTGCTCAGGTATATCCGCACTTGGCTCGTGTTGAACGGTGCTGCCGTTGTGTTAGCCGTGTTCCACGTCACGTTAAACAGGTTATTGCGATTCCAGGTGATGTTGGTGTTCGGTGAGGATACGGCGAAGGTCGAAGTACCACTTACCGTGATCACGGCCGAATCCCAAGCAGTACCGCCACCAGTTGTTCGGTTATCCCGGGCTACGGCTCGGAAGTTCATCGTACGAGCAACATTTGGAACGAACTCGTGCTGATGCGTAAAGTTATTCGCTAGCACCAAGGCTTGACTCGGGAAGTACCTGGTGGGGTTGGTTGTTGGATTGAACGACCGGAAAAGGGGACGCGACGTGTTTGTCGTCGTCGCCGTTGTAGAACCTTGATTTGCTGTTCCAGTGGCCGGTACATCGAGTTCGTCCCATTGGAAGACTAGGGGGTCGCTATTGCCATCGGTTGCTGACATCGTCAGCTTAAAGGGCGTATTGGGCGGGATTGCGTAATCAGACCCCGCGTTGACCACCGGAACGATGTTTGTGGTAGCTGATGAGACACCACCGCGGCCCGCGACTCGATAGGGCAATATCTCAATGATGTTGCCGACGTGGAAATACGGATCAGAATGGGGCTGGACGTCCTCCGTTCCGCAAATGCCCGCGTACGCCATAATCGTGCTGCCGCTGCCCGGTTCCCACGCGGTTGTTCGGTTTCGGTTACCGCCACCGCAGCTACCGGTTACTCCGTTGAATGAGTGGTTACCACCAAACTGGTGCCCCATTTCGTGGGCCACATAGTCAATGTCAAAAGAATCACCCACGGGGCTTGGACTGCCGGTAACTCCCCGGGCCTTGTTACCCGTGATCCCCACGACACCAAGCCCGGCAATACCACCACCACCGGTGCTGAAGACGTGACCAATGTCGTAGTTTGAATTCCCGGGATCAAGATCGCATTGCGTTTGATTCTGGCTAAGCATTGTTCCGCCATTGTTATTGGCAAAGGTCGCTGGATTTGTGAATACCTTAGCTAGGACCAAGTTAAGAGAAATAGCCATTTCCTTCTCATAAACTCCATCAACTCGATTTGCCGAAGTCGTCATGCGGGACACTGCGGCTGTTGTCGTGCCGCCGGCTGCCGTGTAGTACTCCGCCGTACAATTTAGAGCGAGACGGAATGTCCAAAGGTTTGTCCCCGTATTGCGCTGGCCTTCGAAGCCGGTGCTTCCCTGTTGGGTATCAAAGAATGGGAGCGTGTTACCCTTATCCTCCGTCTTGCAGAACCACCCCGCCTGCCGCATGGAGTTCTTCCGATCGTAGAAGAAGTAGGTTCCATCATTCTTAAATTTCATGGGCTCAATGAAGGTGTAACCATCGGTCCCCATGATCATTGCCCGGAAGCTCCCGTAGCCGAACTCGAACCGAACTGACGCGCTCGGGTCATCAATTCCTTGACCGCTAAACGTCCGAAGGCCGGGCACCGTAGCCTGAACTCTGGGGCTCAGGAGGTCATTTTCCCAAACGTGAAAGCGTTGTATACCGGTCGGAGTCGGAAGCAGGAGTTCAACCCCGGGCTGCTCGCTCAAGCCAAACAATTGCTTCGGCGCGTTCCTTAGGGCGGCCCGAAGCTCGCTGTACGACACTTCAGCTGTCTGGTACTCCTTGACCCATTGCATTACCGGATTTACTTCGGAAGCGGGCGGTTCAGAAATAGGCCGTACGTGCCAAGACTGGGCATGGGACACGCTGGCAACAAGGATGCTGGCAACGAGCAAGAGGCTACGGCGAGGCAATAACGTGTGGTTCATAGCAAATCCAATGTACTTTGTACAATACTTTGGAGCAAAACGTATGCCAATATGAGGCTAATCTGGCATCAATTCGGGACTATACTTTGGATCTAGCACCATCGTGATGTCCATAGCCCGGGCCAGAAATCCACCCAAGATCTGACCAAATTCTCGCGGTGTGAAGCGTGTTTGGTTTGTCTTAACCAGCAGACTATCGGGTGAGACCAAACCGAAGTTCACGAGTGATCTCAATGTTTTTTCGCGCGGCTCTGAGAGACCAGAAGCGAGCCCCTTGATCTCCAGACTTAAAGGGTGTACGTTCTGTCGTATCTTTGGCTTAATATAGGAAAACAGTACCGAGAGTCTGTCTATGAACTGCTCTCTATTGAGCGGTGCGGAAGATGTTGAAACCGTAACCTTGGCATCTGGAAGTCCCAATACTTGCTTCAAATGGATGCACACTTTCCGAATCGAATGATCGGCCTCAGCTTGCGATATCGGCGTGTCCTTGGATAGCCCGGAGGCGACTACAGCAAAAAAAAGGATAACAGAGACCAACTTCATGTTAAATATCGCTCACTGCGCCGCTCGCACGGATTTGGTCAAGATGTTCAAGGGCACGTCCTGTCCCAACGGCAACACAATTCATTGCGTTATCGGCCACGTGCACGGGAATATCCGTCACGCTTTGCAACAGTTGGTTAAGACCCTTTAGCAATGCCCCTCCACCTGTCAAGACGATGCCCCGCTCAATAATGTCACTACTCAATTCAGGAGGAGTCTCTTCCAGCACCTGACAAAGCTTCTCGGCAATCTCGCGAACGGGATCACTGAGGGCATCCCGAATCTCCTCGCTACTGATCTCGACTGTCTTCGGTAAGCCAGCCACCAAGTCTCGCCCACGGATCTCCATGCGGTACTCCTGCTCCAGCGGAAAGGCCGAACCGATTTTTACCTTTACCTCCTCAGCAGTTGGTTCACCGATCTGTAGGTTGTACGTGTTTCTAATGTGGCGGATGATGGCCTCATCCAGCTTGTTTCCGCCCACTCGAATGCTCTCACTGAGTACGATCCCTCCAAGCGAAATCACCGCAATGTCCGTCGTCCCGCCACCAATATCAACAACCATATTGCCACCCGGGCTGCTAATCGGAAGACCAGCACCGATTGCGGCCGCCATCGGTTCTTCGATTGTCATGGCCTGGCCGGCACCCGCTGCCTTGGCGGCTTGGATGGCCGCCCGGCGTTCCACGTTCGTGACCCCGCTCGGCACGCATACCAGAACCACGGGCTTGAAGAAGCGGCGAGAACCACAGGTCTTCTCCAGAAGGTATTCAAACATCTTGACCGTGGTCCGGTAGTCAGCGATAACTCCTTCCTGCATTGGGCGGATAGCCTTGATATTGCCCGGGGTTCGCCCAAGCATATCTCGAGCCTCGATCCCCACGGCCAAGACCTTGCCATTACTCGTGCTAATGGCAACGACGGTGGGTTCATTGAGCACAATGCCCTTGCCCCGCCGATAGACGAGCAAATTAGCGGTGCCTAGATCAATGCCGATTTCTGGGACGAGTCTCAAGTCAATCTCGTCTCGTGGCTGGAGTGGGATGCTTCCCACTCTGCTTGCGAGACGCGCTCAATGGTACCGCC
>JADZDX010000055.1 GCA_020850835.1 Fimbriimonadaceae bacterium | reverse complement strand
TGAACTCTGGAGTCTTCGCTTTGAGTTCGGCGTCGGTGAGTTCGCTAAGCGCAGCCTCATAGGAGTTGATGCGCTCAATGATGGGTTGGATCGTCTTGATATCGCGATCACTGGTGTCAAAAAGTTTACGTAAGAGTTGAAGCATGGTTAAGTGAAATGATCAGGCTCACCATTTGGTTAATGGGTGAGGTGCTACGAGGCCGCTACGCGGGGCTAAGCCGGGCCATCTCGAGATCGATCACTGCGTTCGTTGGCGTCCGGGATTGAAACTCTTGTGATATCAATCGCACCTGGTTGCTCCCCACCGAGCGTCAGGGCCTCGCCGGGAACCGGGGATTCCCAACGCCCTACCCATGCCAGGACTCGAATCGCCATTGACGTCGCCTTACGGCGAATGGCCATGGAATCTTTAGGCTGGCTTAGCGCGACTATCATGCGCTGAGCTGGCAAAAATCCTGCTAACTCACCGGGTTGTCCCAAGTGGCCATTAACTAGTAGCAGTAGCAGGGCGGGAATAAAGTGAAGCACGAACTCTTTCTTCAACGCATGATACCAGTCTGCGATTCCTAGACCAGGACCCGGAAGCGGGGAACGAGATTGAGTCGGCCTGACTTGCGCGCATATTCGCTGCTTTGAACCTGTCGGGCACGAGCACTTTTGCCGACAACTAGCTTGAGTGAGCGAGAATCCAAAGATTGAGCAGCTTCAAGAGGCACTGAAGTCCTTGGGGGTCAGGTCTTCACCTGCTCCTGGGGCATGGTCCTCGGAAGGATTCCCGGTTACAATCGCCTTTCCCGACGGGAGTCAGCTGGTCATGGACTTACCCATTCCCGGGTTGGTCGGCGAGTTAGACCCGAGATCAATCGGATTTGTGGTCATTGGTCCGAACGGCAGGGTACGCCTTACATGGGGGCTCGCCGACCGGATCCAGCTCCTAGCTATCGGCTCAAACTTGCTTGATTCACCACTTCATGGGCTCGTCGAAAGTCCAGAGTCAGGTTGCCTCTTCTTCGACCGCCACCGATACTTTAGCGGGGTTTTAGGCGGTGGTGAGACAGCCCTCCTGGTTTGTGCCGCGCAAGACGAGGCGGAAGCTCGGATTCATTCGGAGGTCAATGGTCGGGCAGCTGAATTGTTCCGACGAATCGGTAAGGCTCTCTCGATGCACGGCAACCTAGAAGAATTAGCCGTCTTGGCGGCGCACGAGATATCGAGCGCCTGTGATCTCGCGGCGGTCCTTCTTTGGACGAAATCGGCCGAGGATGAAGACTTTATCCTGCGGGCGCGCGTCGGTGTAAATCGCCAAGGTGCAAAGGCTCTGGAGACCCTCCATCCAGAAGCATTCTCCTGTGCAGCCGATTTTGTTGCTGCCAAGCGGAGCGTGATTAGCGTTCCAAACGTGGGCGAGAATGTCCTCACCGCCCAATTGGAGGCCCGATTCTGCTTCTTACCCGCAAAGTCAATGATCGCCATGCCATTGGTCGTTGCTGACAAGCTTATCGGTGTGCTTGAGCTGATCGGAAGGGAAGACGATCATGGGTTTGAGGCGAGCCACGAACTATTTGGGTCGTTATCTGAGCACCTAAGCTTGGCCCTAAACACCTCCCTAAACTACGAGAGCATTGAGCGGTTAGCTAGCTTCGATCCTATGACGGGAATCGCAAACCACCGCACATTGCAAGACTTTGTGGCAGCGCAACTTAACCTTGCTCAACGAAGCGACTCACCGCTCGGGTTGCTGATGATAGATGTTGACCATTTTCGAGCGTTCAATGAAGAAGAGGGCCATGACGCAGGAGACTGGGTCTTGAAGCGTGTTGCCGAGAAGCTGGCCGAGTCCCTACGACATTACGACCTTGGGGCTCGATACGGAGGCGAGGAGTTCTCGGCCGTCCTTCCTGGGTTGGCTCTTGAGCAAGCCTTTGAGGTAGCCGAGCGGGTACGGGTGGCAGTAGAGTCGATTGAGTTTACGGGAGCCAGCGGAAATGTTCGCCACGTGTCAGCCTCAATCGGCGTGGCTGCCTACCCGGAGACGGCAGCCGAGGCCAACACCCTCTTCAAAGCCGCTGATAGTGCCTTGTTCCAAGCAAAACGCGCGGGTCGGAACTGTACGGTTAAGTTCGAGGGGCCCTATTGCGAGCAAGAAAAGGAACCTGATGATGACCGCTTGTGGCTGGAACGCTGGCAGACGCTCGAAGATATCTCCAAGGCTCAAGGGTTATGGGAGGAGTTGCAGGGTCTTGTCAGGCAGTTAGGCGGTGCTCTGCGGCTCAGCACAAATCAAGTGCAGATCTTGGAGCGACTGATCCGAATTCTCCCTAGCTATAGGCGACTGATGCAAGAGGATGATCCAGAGATGAGGCGTCAGATGGAGCGTGCTCCGGAGTTTCGGCCCCTCATGCCTTCGCTTCTCGCCGTGAATGAGCGTTATGACGGCGAGGGACCGTTGCGCATGACGGGGGAGCGGATTCCCCTGTTGGCAAGGATTGTCTCAGTGCTGGTTGCCTTAGCCGAAGAGAACGGCGAGCCTCTGGCTCTAGATCCTCACCGCTTTGATCCTCGAATCTGCGCGTTAGTACTAGACTTGAGCGAGGCAGCCTAGCTAAAAGGGAAGGCCGGCTGGGAGCCGGCCTGGGGATTGGGAGATGCCCCTGGGGGCGGGGCATCGGTTCGGGTCTTTGGGCCACGCCGCTCCTTGGGGGAAGGAGACAGCAGAGACATAGGCTGTTTTCCCCGTTCGCACCAAGAGCAGAACCCATGAAATACGGGCTTATGGGCCTTGGGCCCAAAGTCCGGTGGCATTGATAGCAGAGCAATTGCTGGCTGGCAATAATTGAGCCACCTTTCCATTGGAATTGTGCGTTCATGCTATACTCGTTCCTTACGCCAGTCTTGGCGTGAACTCACATTGGAGAAGAAACTGGACCAAATGAGCGAAGAGACCACCCCGACGCCGGCCGAAATGGGTTCCGAGGCTGCGCCGAACACCGGTGGACAAGAAATACAGGACCCCAAGAATGATGCGGCTGCCATTTTGCGCGATAAGGAAGGCGACCTCCGCCCTCGCGGTCGGCGGAAGAAGAAAGTTAGCTACCTAACCACCAACAAGATCTTTCACATTGATTACAAAGAAACGGCCCTACTGCGGCGTTTCATGAATGATCGAGGCAAGATGCTGCCTGTCCGCCAAAGTGGAAACACGGCGAAGCAACAACGAATGGTAGCGCAGGCAATCCGCCGCGCTCGCGAAATGGCCCTCCTCCCATTCGTGGTGAACGAACCCGGCCCAGATCGCCCCATGCGTTCGCGAGAAGATCGCAAGCCGCGCGAGCCTCGGGACTAATCCAGAGGGTTCAAACAAGCCAACGGAGACCTAAGGAACACCTTAGGTCTTCTTTCGTTTGCTCTGAACTTGAGTATCCCGGCAGCCCCGGCTCTCTACCAACTTTTGCCGATGATCATTGAAGGCGCAAATGGATCGGATTCCCATCACATTGGCCACTTCAACGGCCATGCTCCAAGATTGTGGGTTTACTTTCCCATCCACGCATCGTCCCTCAATATAGCGAGCACAATCTCGACAGTGCATACTAGTTAGGTCTATGCTGAGCCTATTGCCAGCCCTCATCCTCACCCCTACCATTACCCTGAGTAATGGAGTCTTTGCCATCCGCGATGGTAAGGCAAGCACACTAGTTCCGATCAAGTTGCCGGCGCGCAAGACCGTCAGTACGTTTGCCTTCAAGTCTGGCGGAGCCAGTTTTAAGTGGGATGAGAAGGGGCTGTCGGTTACCGCCGCCGGGAAGACTCGATCCACCAAGTTCGCCGATCTGCCTACTTCCCCTCGATTCTTCACCCCTGAAGAGATTGCATCAAACTCGCCAATGGATAGGGCAGCGGCAGGCTTGGCTGGTTGGGAAGTGGCTGGAAACAGCCTGTTCTTGGCCCCCCGCTGGGCGGCAAAAGACAAGAAGACCTGGTTGGAAGTTCTCGTTAGATTCGATCTGAAGCAGGCTTCCCCATGGTTTGAAGCAGTGGGGGTAATGGAGGGGGCGTCGAAGGCCTATAACGCAGTTGAAGATCGTCTCTTCCTATCTGGATCTTGGCTGAACTTGGTCTCCCAAAGATTAGGAGAGTGGGGAATCTCTAGGATCCCCCTTGAGGGCGGCTTAGCCGAGTTCAATTCGATGGGCGAGGGTGCGGCGGTTGTTGATCTACTCCCGACCGGGCAAATCCTTCGCTTTATTGAGACAACGTCCTACAACACCAGAATCGCCGGGGTCGTCCAGTTACCATCTTGTGAACGAGTCAATTTTTCCGAGACCCGTGATCCAATCTTCTTTCCCGGCGAGTTCAGTGACATTGTCCAGATGAATTCGGCGTCTGGTGTCATCCTCCGTAACACGGAGAGCGGCTTAGAGCTCAAGCTACCTACAGCGGTCGGCGTCAGGAACGTTGATCCTGGGATTTTGGTCTGGACACCGCGTGACGCCCCATCCCAAGCGGTTCTGTACTCTAAGGATGGGCTCAGATCTATCGCACGGTGGAAAAAGTCTTAAAGCGATTCAAGGGCCAACCAAGCCCAAGCATCGGCGCGAAGGCCATCATCAATGCCGGTCATGTAGGGTGGCCCGCTGAGGAAATCATCTAAGAGCGCTTTCTCCAAGTTTGAGCTATAGCTACTCAAGCTACATTGCCCTTGCGTGAGGTTGATTGATTGCGCAAACAGATCGGCCTCAATCACGCCAAGGTCACCCACAATGTTTAAGGTCAGGTCACCCCAGGTCGGATAGGAGGCCGGTCGACTCCAACTCGAGTCCAAGGTCACGAACTTTCCTTGTGGGAAGTCAAAGGTTGCCATTGCGGCGTCCTCGACCTCAGTGCTGTGAAACTTGTTCGTATGGCTAACCTGGACCGCGACTGGGGAGCCAAAACCGAGTTGGTTGATCAGATCGGCGCAATGAACAGTGTGATCCAGAATCGCCCCGCCGCCGAGTTCTTCAATCATGAACCAACCGCCAGGACACCTACCATGATTAGTGGCGGCCACCCCGAGGATATCACCAATCTCGCCCGACTGAACCCGTTGTTTGACCCGATTCCACATTGGTGAATACCGACATGGAAGCGCCGTCATGAAGGGATGGCTCTTGACCAGTTGGTGGATTCGTTCGCCCGTTCGACGATCCATGGCGACTGGCTTTTCACAAAGAATTGGAGCTCCGGCTTGAACGCAAATGGCAATCTGCTCTTCGTGATGGATTGTTTCAGAGCATATGATGGCCACATCTGCACCGCCCATCAACGATTGAGCCGAGTCATAGAATGGGACGCCGAACTTCTTCGCAATGAGATTGCCTCGCCCAGGATCATGGTCATAAACACCGTACAGGTCCTCTCCGAGGTGTGTAAGATAGGCATTGACGTGCACGTGCGCCGCCCCTAGGATTGCAACCTTCATATTAATAGTGTATTAGGTGGGAACGCTGACCTGCATGAGCCTTCCTTCGGGGTGAAATTCTAGCTGCACTGTCCAATGGGGTAGACCATCCAAGAGATCGGGTGCATTCTCCGGCCATTCAATGAGGCAAAGATGCGAATCGAGGTAGTCCTCTGCTCCGGTGCCCAGAGCCGCCGCAACACGATAGAAATCTGCATGCATCACCGGCGGCTCTGTATCAAAGACTTGAATCAGATTGAAAGTCGGTGACCTAACAGCATCTCGAATTCCGAGCCTGGTAAGTACGCCCCGAACAAACGTTGTTTTCCCAACCCCAAGCGGTCCCTTCAAGAAGACAAGGGTGCCCGGTAACCATTGGTGCGCAAGCTCTGCAGCTCGTTCCCGAAGTTCTTCCTCGCTTCGCAGAATTACGCCGGCCATGCATTTAGTGCCTCGTTAAGAAGTTCGTCAGGCGGCTTGGAGGCGTCAAGGAGCACAAACCGGTGGGGTTCTTCGCGGGCTAGACTCAAGAACCCACTCCTCACCAAGTGGTGAAAGTCTAACGATTCGCGATCTAAGCGATCCCCCTTGGTGCCTCGTTGAACGGCGATTGCCGGATCAATGTCCAGCAGGAATGTCCGGTCAGGAATTAATCCCTGCGTCGCTAGGTGATTGAGGCGCTTGAGCAACTCGATATCAAACCCCCTCGCGTAACCCTGGTACACCACAGTTGAGTCGCCGTAGCGGTCACACAGTACCGTGCTCCCGCGGGACAGTGCTGGCGAGACCGTGTTGCGAACATGTTCGCTTCGGTCTGCCAGGAACAGGAATAACTCGGCCTCAGGGCATACGTGACGCTCGAGCGTCAACTCACGGATTGCAAGGCCAAACTCGCCGTCACCAGGCTCCCTCGTAATGAGAACCAATTGCCCTTCCGCTCGCAACCTTTCCGCGATGGCCGAAATGAGGGTGGACTTGCCGGCCCCGTCCACTCCTTCAAAGGTTACGAACATGAACGAAATCGTACCCGCCTGATGTAGACTCACAGGATGTTCGGCTCCGCTGAGCTCTCCGCCCTTCAAGCGATTGTCGGCACTGACGGCGTATTGCGCGGGCCGAGCGCTGAGCGGGCTTATGATTGCGATGCGTACACAGTTGAACGATCGAAGCCAACCGCCGTAGTATTGCCAAAAACGACAGGCGAAGTCGCGAGGCTTGTTCGTTGGTGCAATGAGGTTGAAATGCCCTTCGCCGCCCGTGGCGCCGGTACAGGGCTGAGCGGGGGTGCGATGCCGGCCTTGGGCGGCTTGATCATCTCAACCAAGCGATTGAATCGGATATTGCAGTGCGACATTCCTAACCGTAAGCTCCTTGCTCAGGCTGGCGTCGTGAACGCCCATGTTACCAAGGCGGTCGCGGAAGCTGGATTACACTTTGCTCCCGACCCATCCAGCCAGACCGTTTCGACTATTGGCGGCAACATCGCTGAGAACTCTGGCGGTCCGCATACGCTCAAGTATGGTGTAACCGCACCTCATGTCTTGGGGTTGACCCTTGTTTGTCCGAATGGTGAAATCTTGGCTCTAACGCGTCGGGAGCAAAGTCCTGATTTAATCAGCCTCATAGTTGGTGCTGAAGGGCTGCTCGGAATCGTGACCGAGGCTTGGTTAAAGTTAACCCCCTTACCCGACAGAACGGAGACTGCTCTGATTGCATTCTCAACGGTCCGTGCGGCTACCGAAGCGGTATCAGCGATCATTCGAGAGGGCATCGTTCCCGCAGCGCTTGAATTGATGGATCGGCGGATCCTTGAGGCTGTTCGGTTGGCCTTCGGCTTTGAGTTTCATCCTGATACAGAGGCGATGCTACTTGTCGAGTGTGATGGTGAACCAGCCTCATGCCGGGCGGAGATTGAGCGGGTTGGCGAACTGAGTTCGGGGGCCCTCGACTTCAGATTGGCCAAAGATGAGGATGAAAGATCGCGGTTTTGGCTGGCGCGAAAGAAGGGAATTGGCGCGATGGGGCGCTTGGCCCCGACAATCGTGACCCACGATGGCGTGATCCCGCCATCAAAGCTTCCCGAGATGCTGGAGTTTGTCTATGCTGTTGCCGACAAGCATCAGGTTGGTGTCGCCAATATCTTCCATGCCGGGGATGGGAATCTCCACCCGTGTTTCTACTTCGATGACCGGATTCCGGGCACCGTTGAGCGTGTTGTTGAGGCCGGGGAGGCCATCATGAGACGCTGTGTGGAACTTGGTGGAAGCTTGACCGGGGAGCACGGCATCGGAATTGAGAAGATTGATATGATGCCCCTCATGTTCAGTGAGGCTGACCTGAAAATGCAGTCTTGGGTCCGGCGAGCTTTCAGCCCGGGCAATCTTTGTAATCCCTGTAAAGTAATCCCGAACCAAAAAGGTTGCATTGAGCATCGCAGGCGCTGGAGAGGGGCGGCGACATGAACGAGCTTTCTCGCCGGGTCGCGGCGGCAGAGGTCCTCGTTACACACCCGCAGCCAACCTTCGTGCCGGATGTTGACAATCGCTTCCTCGTCTCGCCAGAAGACTTTGTGGCTCGTATCCCTGCATGGTGGGATGTCAGCCGGGTGGAACAGGAACTCGCCTCTTACAACTTGTGCCTTCCCGTTGCCGGCGACGGCCTTTTGAACTATGCGATCGGGTGGAACCAACCCGTCGGCTGGCGTAACTGGGTGCTAGCAATGACGGCCGTATCTGCGGCGGGTGAGATCGTCAAGAGCGGTGCTCAGGTAACCAAGAGCGTGGCCGGATTTGAGATACACAAATTCGTGGTGGGCAGTCGCGATGCCTTTCTGTTTCCAGTGGACTATAGTCTTCGGGTTGTCCCGTTGGGGCGCCGCCCCAAACCCTCCGAGCCTGGGTCGGCGGAACCGGAACTGAGCGAATCTGAGCTGCGAATCTTGCTTGATCTGAAAGGGCTATTTGATCCAACTCGAAAGTTAAACCCAGGAGTCTTTGGGGCATTTTGATGGAGACCGATAACCTCAGCGATTTGACGGCGGCGTGCATTCGGTGCGGTTTCTGTTTGGAGGCCTGCCCCACCTTCCAAATCACCGGTGAAGAGACGGAAAGCCCGCGTGGTCGAATCTATTTGATTCGGAGCGCGGATAGCAACACCCTTGGTTGGGCCGAGATAGCGCCTCATGTGGACCGGTGTCTGGGGTGCCGAGCTTGTGAGACCGCGTGCCCGAGCGGTGTCCATTACGGGCAAATCTTTGAACTGGCGAAGGCCAAGATGCCCTCTAAGAGATGGCGGTCGAGCCTGTTGCGCCAGCTCGCGGACGTCAAGCGGGCCCGGCGCCAATTCAAGCTCGCCGCCCTCCTACCTGGTCGCAAGCTACCCAACTTTGTCAGTCGGCTACTTACCAAGCAACCGACGAGCACAAGGATTCCACGGCCACAAGAGTCACGGAACTACCCGCCCCTTGAGGCACTCCCCCCGATCAAGGGCCAAGTTGCCCTTCTGCGCGGATGTGTCATGGACGCTCTGTTTCCAAACGTTCATGAAGCAACTATCCGCCTGCTGCGGCGCATTGGTTTTGAAGTCATCGAGATTCGAAACCAGTGTTGCGGTGCCCTCCACGCCCACTCAGGAGACCTCCAGGACGCTCGCAAGAAATTTGACCAACTGGTTACTAGCTTGCCTACTGACATTGTCCTGCTGACCAATTCTGCTGGATGCGGAAGTCACCTCAAGGAAAGCGGAGCGATGGCCAAAGACGTAAGCGAGTTCCTTTATGAGAATGGGTTGGTGGATGCATTGAAAATGTCGCATGGGATAACGTGTCGTGTTGGATACCACGATGCCTGCCATTTAGCCCATGGACAAGGGGTTCGCCGGCAACCAAGGGAGCTCCTTCGGTCCGTTCCAGGTGCCGAGCTAGTGGAGATTCCGGATAGTGACCGATGTTGCGGGAGCGCTGGAATCTATAACGTACAGCAGCCTACTCTGGCGAAACACCTCCTCGATCAAAAGTGGGGCTCGATCGAGGTTGCGGAACCTGACATTGTGGTCAGCGGCAATCCGGGTTGTCACGCATGGATAGACCAAGCCAGGGTGGAACGCTCTAGTCGAATCCAAGTGCTTCATACGATGGAGTTCCTTGAGGCGAGCTTCTCAGGCCTGTTCAATTAGTTCGCGCAAGAATTCTGGAAGCGTCACGGCCTTGAATGCACTCCCCACGCAAACGTGCCAAGTGTAGCCTTCCGTTACGACTTCACCCTCAAGTACCACTTCGTAGTTAAGGCGCACCGCTGCCCGCTTCATCTCAGCCGCCCATACCCGCACAGTAATCTCGTCGTCGTACTTGACTTCTCCCTTGTATCTCGCTTGAGCTTCGACTACGGGAAATTTAAAGCCACGTGCTTCAATCTCCTTGTAGGGGATTCCCCGTTCTCGGAAATAGGTTGAACGAGCCTGTTCGAACCAGATAAAGGTATTGGCGTAGTAGGCGTGCCCCATCATGTCGGTTTCAGCGTAGCGGACTCGGATGCGTTCTTCGGTCACTCTGCCTATCATCGTGAAAATTGTGTCATGCATCGTGGTTGCAATGAGGCCGCCGTTGACTGATCGCAAATCTAATTGCCCTCCGGGGTACCCTTGGGTCCTTGGCTGGAGTTGCGAACATTGAGTTCAAGGGAGTTTGTGTTGAGTACGGAAAGTACGTTCGGGCTCTTACGGATGTCAGCTTTACAGTTGAGAAAGGAGAGTTCGTTTTCTTCGTAGGACGGACAGGGAGTGGCAAGTCAACCATCCTAAAGCTCCTGAGTCGCGAGGTGCAGCCGACCCGAGGAACCGTATTGTTGGATGGCCTGGACGTCTCCAACATGCCTGAGAGCGACGTTCCGAGTTTGCGGCGGCGCATGGGAATCGTGCCCCAAGATTTTGGTCTATTGCCGAGAAAGAAGGCCTGGGAAAATATCGGTTATGCGATGCGAGCGGTCGGGAAGCGACGCATTGAGGTACGCAAGGCCATTGAACCGATCCTTGAAAACGTGAACTTGGCACATCGGGCCGACGCATTCCCTACCGAAATGAGCGGCGGTGAGCAACAACGCCTTGCGATAGCAAGGGCTCTGATAAACTCACCGCAGCTCATTCTTGCCGATGAACCTACTGGAAACCTTGATGCTGACCACAGCATTGAGATCATCACTCTCTTGCAGGAGTTGAACCAACAGGGGGCTACTGTCTTGGTTGCAACCCATGATCTCATGGTTCTGGAGAAGTTTAGCCAGCATAGAGTTATCACCATGGAGAAGGGGCAGATCAGCCATGCTTGATCGCCTTGAATTTTTGGTCAGCGAGGCGTTCACAGCCCTTCGCCGAAACACTTGGATGAGCTTTGCAGCCATTACAACCAGTTGCATGGCGCTCTTCTTATTGGGAGGAATGGCTTTTGCCTACCGAGGTATTGCCGGCTACGCCGAAACCTTGCCAAGCAAATTGGAAGTCCGCGTGTTCCTCGTTGACAAGAGAACCGACTTTGAAACGAAGCAGGCAATGGAGCAGATTGGTAAGCTCAAAGGTGTCCGGAGAGTCGCGCTCGTGACCAAGGCCGAAGCGTGGGCGAAGCTTCAACGAGAAATGCCCGATATAACAAAGGGAATATCAAATCCGTTGCCGGATGCCTTCAACGTTAGCCTAAGTGATGTGGACGAGGCCAACAAAGTAGCTACTTCCATCCGCAAGATGCCAATCGTGGAGAAGGACGGGGTCAAGTACGAAGGCGAAACCCAAGCCTTGTTGTCGCAGACCCTTACCTTGCTTCGCTGGGTCGGCTCGGCGCTCGGCGGCTTGATGCTGCTCACCAGCGCCGTACTGATTTACAATGCGATTCGTATGACCATTGTCGCACGGCGGCGAGAGATCAGAATAATGAGTCTTGTCGGAGCGACCCGGTCAACAATTGTTATCCCATTGCTGATCGAAGGCATTATCCAGGGTGCAATTGGCGGGCTGATTGCTTCCTTCCTCATCATGGCCGGCCATCAACTACTCATTCGACTCATGGCAAACTTTGCGGGGTTCATTCGGGTGGGAGCATTGCCTCTCATTCTTGTTTTTGGATCATTGGTGGCACTGGGCGCATTGTATGGGTTAATCTGTTCAATGTTCGCCGTACGCGATCCGAGGGGAATTGCATGAAACTAACCAGATGGTGGATCATAGGGTGCCTCGTGCTGAGCCTAGTTTCGGGTGTTGATGCGCAAAAGTCCAAGCACTCCACGAAGCAACTTAGTTCAAAGTTGAGAAATCTGAACCAGAAGAAGGCTGCGATCCAAAAGGAAATAAGCAAGACCCGTAAGGAGTCCAAGGAAGTGGCTGGGGATATCCAATGGGTTGATCGCGAAATGGATCGGTTCGCGAATTCAATTGAGCAGACCGAGCAGGAGCTGGGCGAGAGCCGCCGTGCGCAGACTGTTCTGGTCAAGGAACTGGCAAAGGCGAAACTGGAATTGGGCAAAAAGCAAGATCAGCTTGGTGGTCGTCTTCGCTCGATCTATATGCAAAATGCGAAGAGCCCGGTGACGGCGATCCTGTCAAGCCGGAGTCTAGGTGATCTCGCCTCAAGAAAGGCGGTCCTTGAGCGAGTGGCCGCCCAAGACCGGGAGTTGTTTGAAGAAGTTAAAGTAAAGCTCGCCGAAGTGGCGGTGAAGAAAGCGAAGCAAGATGCGGTTGTAAAGAAGATCGCCACGCTCGTTGAGCGCCAAAGGGACTACAAGGCCGAACTCTACGGTGCCAAGGTTCGAAAGCGAGGCTATCTATCGCAACTGTACTCAAAGGCCGAGAGCCTCAACGAGCAGTACGATGCCTTAGATCGGGAGAGTGATTCGATTGCGGCCCAGATACAGGCCTACCAAGCTCGTTATTCGAGTGCGCCTGTCTTTCGCGGCGGATTTATTCGCCCGGTGGCGGGGCGCATCACGAGTGGCTTCGGGAACCGCTTTCATCCCATCCTAAAGCGGAGTCGACTTCATGCAGGTGTGGACTTCGGGGCCGGTACCGGCACTCGAATAGTGGCGGCCGGTTCGGGCACCGTTATATCGGCGGGATACCGGGGCGGGTATGGCAATGCCGTCGTTATCGACCATGGCGGAGGAGTTTCCACTTTGTACGGGCACTGCTCGCGCATCTATGTAAGCGCAGGCCAGCGGGTAACTCGAGGTCAGCACATCGCCGCCGTTGGTTCTACTGGGCTTGCCACGGGGCCCCACTTGCACTTTGAGGTTCGTGTGAATGGGCGGCCCGTGAACCCAATGTCCCGTCTGTGAATCTCAAAGGCGTGAGTTGCGTAGAAGGAACAAGTTTGGAGCCCTGCTGCCCCTCGCACGAAACCGTCTTTGCCGAACTGGCCAAAATTGCGCCAGACGCCCCTTTCTTAGCCCTCGGTCAGACGGCCTTTTGGGATGAACCCATGAAGGCGGGAGTCGCCCTTCAGTCCCAAGCACTTGGGTATGAGCGCAAGTTTGTGGCGGGAGTTCATGACACGGACTACTTTGCCAAGCATGGAGGTGGAAGGCGAAACGGCAAGTATGCTGTTCTTCCGCACAATGACACGACAACAAAGGATCTTTGGAGCGCAGCCGGCGAGTTTAGCGCGTTGTTTGGAAGTGAAACTGTTGTGCGACGTGAAGCGTTAGTGAAAGCTGGCGTTAAACTCGGAAAAGTACTTCGAGAGCGCCCGACGGCACTTGATCAGTTTACGGAAGCATGGGGATGGCGGGGGGTGGTATTCAACGGCGACAACTCTTCGGTTGTTGCTGAAACCAGCTTTCCGCCCCTAGAAGGCACCTTGCTAGAAGCCTTGGATTGGGCTATAGATGAAACCCTCGCCCGGGTACCAAAGTTTAACGTTGATCGTGCACAAAGCATGGCTGATGCCTTGAGGTCTCTCGTTTGCTCCGCATCAAGTGAGGGCAGTTTGGGTGAGTATTACCGCTCGCTCCTGTCCGCGATGTATGGGTTTGTTGCTCAGGAGCCAGTGGGTCTTGAGGCGACGAGCACGACAGAACTGCTTCAATTCAATACGGAAACTTGCTATCTGACTCGGTTTGAACTCGTTGATAGGTTTCTTCGACCCGTGTCGCGTGCCCAGTTTGTTGAAGCGTACAACAAGGCCCTGCAAGGCTCGGAGATCTACACCTTGGATCGGTTTGGCTCTTGGGCAATTCCATTTGATCTCGTCATTCCCGGCCATGGGAGAGGAACGATCAGAGTGGCCCCGAGGGCAATCATTGTGATGACCCCTCAACCGATTTTCATCACGACGAAGAAACCTGTACAGAGCATTCAAGGTCTTGCTGAGGCTATTGAGCGAAGGTTCGGGAAAGCATGCACATTAGTTGGTAAGGCCGTGACCTTAATCGGGATGCTTGCCACTGAGTTCATATTTGTCTTTCACGAGGGGGCGAGCCGTTATGTTAAGTACAGCCGACTATTTCACCAATCGGTGAATGACTCGGCCTTGGTTCTTAATCCCATCTTGCGAGTGAAGTACAAGACATGGGATGCCATGAAGGATTGCCAACAGTGGTTGACCCTCCCAACGCCACTCCGACGGCCGTTCGGGGCTGACGAGTTGGGCTCCCAGAGTTTTGCGGCACGATGGCGACTTGTTCGTGAGCAGCAGGAGCAGCTTTTGGTGCGACTCTCTGAACTCCATCGTCCAATTGAGTTTGTCGAGTACCTCGCCAAATTGTTGAGCCCCAGCTGGAGTTACCCAGCGCAGAGGTATCGCGAAATGCACGATCGCCTCCTAGAGCTTCACCGCGAGATAAACCGAATCAAGGAGCGTAAGGCTGAGATTCGGGTGCAATGGCGTGCTGCCGCCGAGAAGCGTAATCTCGTGCAGCATGATAAGGGACGACACTGGCGAGCGGAACTGTTTGGGAAGGAGCAAACTGAGGACGCTCTTCGCCAGCGAACAGAGTTTGAAAGTCAAATCGCCGCCCTGGATCGGGACATACGCGAGTACCGAGGTCGCTGGCAGGCCCTTGATATGGAGCAACAAGCAATGGTCAAGCAGCCAAACATCTTGGCCGCCCACCAGGAGCGACGTGAACTGGAGTTGGAAATGGAGCTGATGCGGCTGAGCCTCGTTCATGAGGCCATTACGGCCTCCCAGGGTCTTTCTCATGCCGGTTACCGGCCGAGTGCGTGGTGGTTTCCGATTATTTGTCCTGACGGAGGTTGGTTCCGACAAGTCGCTCGAAGCGCCGAATACTACTTGGAGCCACTAATTTGAGGTTCTGGAAGCTTTCTGCCATCGGTAATGAGTTTGTTCTGGTTCACCGGGACGATGAGGTGAAGGCTGATTGGCCTAACCTCGCCATCAACGTTTGCAACCGCAGGACAGGAGTTGGTTCAGACGGCCTCCTCGTGATGAAGAGCCACCAACTGCAGATGTTCAACCCTGATGGTTCCGAAGACTTCTGCGGCAATGGCCTTAGATGCGCCGCGGTGCATGGCTATGCTCAGGGCTGGTTAGAGCGGCAGGACTCGATTAGCCACTTTAACCGTATGGTGAGGACGTGGATAACGGGGGAAGATGAAGCGATGGTCGAACTGCCGCCCGCAACGTTTGATCCAGCACAGGTTCCCGTGCTAGCGGGTTCAGAAGTTCTCATGGAAGAGTGGCATGTCGCAGGGGCTGAACTAACTCTATCGGCCCTCTCGACGGGCTCAACACACGTGGTGATGATCGGTCAAGAACCCACCGAAGAAGAGTTCTTCACCATTAGTGAGGCCCTTGAGCATGATCCCCGATTTCCCGATCGTACGAGTACGATGTGGGCTACGACTTTAGGCCCGCGTGACCTCAAGCTTCGCCCATTCGAGCGAGGGGCCGGGGAGACTCGAGGTTGTGGTACGGGCAGCGCGGCGGTTGCCATCGTTCATAGCCGGCTTAGCGGTGTCACGGGACAGATCAATATTCATAATACAGGCGGCATCGTGGCGGTACACCTGGAAGATTGGCAAGGCCCAATTCGCTTGTCGAGTAAGGTGAAGACTCATTTCAGTGGAGTTCTTGACCGTGCAATGATTCCAACGACGCTACCGACGAAGTCGGTTTAGCTGGTCTGCCGCGACCGGGTGTTCCGGATTCCATTGAAGGACCTGCTTGAAGGACTTGTTGGCCTCATCTAAATCGCCTTCCCGAAATTGGAGGACCCCCATTGCGGCCATCGCATCAGCATAAGTAGGGTTGATGGCTAGTGCGGCTTCAAACTGTTCGCGGGCTGCTTCCAAGTGCCCAAGCTCCATGAGGCACTCTCCGTAGCGGCAGCGGACATCTGCATACCTGGGTACCGATTCGATGAGCCGAAGAAAGAGGTCACAGGCATCCTCGTGGCGGCCGTCGGTAGCAAAGGAGACGGCCTGCTGGATCTGCTCTTTGGTGAGGTCGCAAGAAACTGCTCCGCAAAGAGTCCATAGGAGATCAATCGCTTGCTCATTCTTGCCTGCATTGTGCAGTTCGACAAAAGCCTGATAGGTGGGGTTGTCGAGACTAGGTTGTAGCTCAATGGCATCAATTACTGAGTTCATTGCGACGTCGCATTCCTCCACCTGATAGTGAAGGATCGCCTTAATGAGATGAGCGGCAACGAACTGTGGATTTATCTCTAGAGCTCGATTGGCGGCTCGGATTGCTTCCTGTGTCTGCCCACATTGAGTGAGGGCTCGAGCGAGGCGGAAGTGATTATCCGCGAAGTTGGGTTGAACAAGGGTTGATTCGCGGAATAACAAAATCGCGTCTTCAGACTTGCAAGCGTCTCCTTTCTTACTCAGACACTCCGAAAGGTAAAGCTTGGCCAAACGAGTCAGCGTGAAATCAACGGGCTTGCGGGAAATGTACCCGGTGAGGTGAACAATGGCCTCATCGAAGTCCTCCCTTTGGTAGGCACGAATTCCCTCGTCAAATTTTGGGTCACGACCAAACACAAACCACTTGTCGAGAACTCCCATGGCAAAGAGGGTTAGGCCATCCTGGCCGGATCGGCGGCCAATCCGTTGGCAATCCTAGAGACGGGATGCCCCAAGGGAAAGCCGCCTAAACTTCGAATGATAGGCCGTCAAAACCGACTTGGATTCCGTGGGGCTTGAGGAATGCCTCCAATTCCTCATGGGTCGCATTGCCAGCATGGCAATGGTGGGTCGTGATGACCTGCCCGTCAGCTCGTAGGCCCCCAATGCTCACCAAACGGTTAACGGTTTGAATTACCTCCTGCGCATCCATATGTCCGTGGTAAGAGGTCCGAAGAAACCCGTCGGTACATTCGAGTACGACCGCATGCAATTGTCTGCCTGCCATGAACTCCCACGTTGGTTCTCGCCAATAGCCGGTATCCGTCCCGTACAGGAAGGATCGCCCCTCGTGCTCAATAATCAGGTTATGACAGTCCTCCTCAAGCCGGTGGTAAGCCGCGATAGGCGTTATGTGATAGCCGAGA
Organism: Fimbriimonadaceae bacterium; assembly: GCA_020850835.1. Lineage (GTDB taxonomy): Bacteria > Armatimonadota > Fimbriimonadia > Fimbriimonadales > Fimbriimonadaceae > JAFLBD01. Next base: position 4,672 of record JADZDX010000055.1, on the reverse strand, counting down.
TGCTCAAATGTTTCAAAACTCTTGGTTAAGACCAGTTCAAATGGCCAGTCCTGGAACCGTGCCTGAATCCGCGCTAATACAGACTCGTTGCCGAAAATGGTGAACGGTGCGTACCCTTCCTGAGTGAACGGCATCAGAACGTACTGTAGTTCTGCCTCGCACAAGTGGTCATCATGGGAGTGCGTGAACAAGATACTGGACCACTCGGCTGGCCTTGTTTGATGGCTTACGACTTGAAAGTAGGTATCAGGCCCAAAGTCTAACTTGATGTGGCCATCAATAACCGCGGCCGCTCGAGTCCTAATGTCCTTTCCCCCATGCATGAATGCATGGTCGCTAACCCGGGAGTTTGCAAAAAAGGCTGGCACACCATCTGCCGCTCCGGTGCCTAGGAGTTTGACCTCCATCTAGAAGTCGCTTAGCCTCCAAACCGCAAGTCCGCTGGTTATTTTGGGATGGTAATACGTTGACTTTTGAGGCATCTTTTCCCCGCCATTGGCAATGACTCGCATATCATGCACACTGGGCGGATTCATTAGAAAGCTTGCGAAGGCTCCATTCTCAACGGCATCTAGGGCCTCCTGCTCCACCCGGGTGTATCCAAAGAAGTCAAGCCCGGTCAAGCCAAGGTGATGCGCAAAGATCACGTCATGGAGGATTGTCACGTCAAGGCTCTTTAGGGCAACGCTACCCGCTCCTGTCACCATTTCAACCACTTGGTTAAGGTCCGGGACCTTGATAATGAACCCATCTCCACCCGGCATTGCAACTCCAAACGCTCTTTCTCCTCGTTGACCAATCTGTTCAATTGTCACCATGAGGCGCTCGTTCGGACAATCTTCAATCGTCCAGTAGGGGGCGATAAGTTTGTCTCGGAGGTCGCCCGGATCACGTTGAAGGATGCGATGGGTAGGTAAGAGAACGAGCCCAGGATCCTCCATGCTTCCGAGGGCCATCATCATGAAATCCTCGGCGATCAACTTGTCGTGAATACCTGCGGTCTGCCGAAAGCCGAGGGCGGTTTCGTACCGATGGTGTCCATCGGCAATCCATATTTTACGATCCTTAAACAATTGAACCAGACATTCAAGGGTTTTCGAGTCTTGAATGACCTCAAAAATGTGCTCAATCCCATCGTCGCTCGTGAAGCGCTGGGTCTCTGAGGCGGACGCCGATGCGACCGTCTTAAAGATGGTTTCATCCGGGTCTTCGTGCAGGCCGTAGATGCATTCCAAGTGAGAACGAGTCGCCTCAAGAACTCTAAGGCGATCTTCCTTATGCTTTGGAAAAGTCTGTTCGTGAGGAAGTACGACGCCTTTGTCGTATGGTTCAACTTTAATCAGGGCTATCAGGCTCTGGCGCTGAATGCGGGCACCATCATGCAGCGTGAAAGTCTGGAGGTAGCGATAGAAGCAGGGTTGAGGATCAGGGGACATGATTCCTTCATTGACCCAATTCTCAAGGCGACTAGAGCTGCGAGCGTACTTGACGAACTTGCTTCTGTCTCCATCCTCCGATTCCGGCAATGTAAGGAGAACGACATTGTGAGGGTTCTGGTTCGCCAATTGCTCGCGCTCCGCAGGACTGATCACATCATAGGGAGGGGCAACCAAGTGGGCCAGTTCGCCTGCCTTTGAGGTGTAGCGGGTGCCTCGGAGTGGACGGATGTCAGCCATGACCATGAAGTGTACCGAACACCCCTATTGTCCTTGGTACACTCCAGAAGTGGAGGGGATGACGGGACTCAATACCTATGCCAACTTAGTTGATGCCCGCATGGAAGACCTTCTACCTCCAGCGAACGATGCACCCTCGATCCTGCACGAGGCGATGCGGTATTCGGCATTGGCCCCAGGCAAGAGGTTACGCCCTGCCTTATGTCTTGAAAGTTGCCGAGTGGCGGGTGGGAACCCAAGCTTGGCTCTGGGCGCCGCGTGCGCGATCGAGTTTGTGCACGTCTTCTCCCTAATTCACGATGATTTGCCTGCGCTGGACAATGACACCCTTCGGCGAGGTCAACCGACTTGCCATGCGAAATTTGGTGAGAATATTGCCATCATGGCGGGGGACGCCTTGTTTGCCCTTGCGTTCGCCATTTGCCCGGAACACCAGGTGATGCATGAACTGGCTCTCGCCTCCATGGCATTGGTCCAGGGCGAAACGATGGACATCCTGAGCGAGGGGGCCGAGCCTAACGCCCAAACGCTGGCGTTCATCCATCAGAGAAAGACCGTGGCTCTAATTGCAGCATCGTGCGTCATTGGGGCCCGGTTAGGTGGCGGATCCGACCAACTGGTGGCCGCCCTGCGAACCTATGGCAACCATATTGGGTTAGCTTTCCAGATTGCCGATGACCTTCTCAATGAGACGGCAACGGCAGAGCAGTTAGGAAAGGCGGCTGGGAGCGACCGCGAGCGCAAAAAAATGACCTATCCAGCGCACTTTGGTGTGGATGAGTCGCGACGTCTCGCGGCGGAAGAAGTGAAGCGGGCCGTTGCGGCTTTGGATGGGTTCAATGAAACTCACCAATTGGTTGAGTGGGCCCATTTTGCTATCAGCCGAGAGAGCTAATGATTGCTTCGGCATACCTCTTGCTCGCACCTTGATTGGCGATGACTAAGTCTCGCCCTCGATCTCCCATCGCCTTGCGTGCAGAACCATCGTTGATTAGGCGTCGAAGCTGTTCGGCTAATTCGGCTGGAGTGCTACAAATGGTGGCCGCTCCGGCCCGGTTAGCCATTTCGGCCACGTCCCTAAAGTTCTGCATATGAGGGCCGTGAAGAACGGGTACACCAAGGGCCATTGGCTGAATGATGTTCTGTCCGCCCAATGGAGCGAAGCCTCCACCCACAATGGCAATGTCAGCAGCAGCATAAGCTTGGGCTAATTCGCCGTAGGTGTCGAGCACAAGGTAGCGCCCAGTCTCATTCTTGGATCTTCGAGCCGGTTTTCCGAAACAATGTTGAACTCGATCTACCAACTGGTCAGCCCCCTCAATATGGCGAGGAGCGTGGATGACTCGAATCGTCCCAAACTCCTTCAGTGCCGAAAGGACAAATTCTTCCTCCAACTCGCCTCTCGAGGAGCCGATGACGATCACGATATCATCCTCGCCTGCCTCCACCTGTTCGCGCCAGTATTCGCGGGCTGTGGGGTCCGTTGAGATCGCTTCATCAAACTTTGTGTTGCCTAGAACATCAACGCTCGCTGCTCCGTAGGCCCGAATTCGCGCGGCATCTGTCTCAGTCTGCATCAAGCAATGATCCAACTTCTCGACGAGCGTCTGATAGTAAAACAGCACGGTTTTCGCCCGCCTGAAACTCCTATCGCTGATGCGCCCATTAATGAGGAGCGTTTGGGCTTTGACTTGTTTGGCAAAGTGGAGAAAATTGAGCCATAGTTCGGTCTCAAAGATTGCGACTACATTTGGCTTGACCCGCCAAGTCGCGACCCACATGAAACGAGCCACGTCGATCGGGAAATAAACCAAATGGTCAAAGAGCGAGCATGCTTGCTTTCGAGCAGTCTCATGGCCGGTGCTCGTGGTGACACTCAACACGATTTGAACCTCTGGCCTCTGTGTTTTGAGTTCGCGGAGAACAGGCACCGCTGCGACCACCTCCCCAACGGAAACAGCGTGGGCCCACACGACAGGGCGGCTCCGGTCAAGGTCAAGTGTGTAATCGCCGCACCGCTCTTTCCAATTTGGAGCCTCCTTTCGCTTGCGGGCTTTCAACCACACTAGAGGCACCCAAATTGGGGCTAGGAGGGTGATAAGGATGTTATATATCCAGATCATGCCCAGTGATCCGGCGATACGCTTCAAGGTACTTGGCTCGTGTACCCAAAATGACCTCCGGTGGAAGGGGAGGTGGCGGAGGTGTTTTCCCCCAACCGCACGTCTCAAGATAATCGCGGAGGTATTGCTTGTCAAAACTGGGTGGTGATTGCCCGATTTCATAGCCAGCCGGCCAGTATCGCGATGAATCGGGAGTGAGCGCTTCATCAATCCAAATCGGCCCTTCGGGAGTTAGACCAAACTCAAACTTTGTGTCCGCCAGAACCAGCCCAACACTCTCACAGTGTGCCGCTGCCGAGGCATAGAGCTTCAAGGTTGTGTCTTGAAGCCAAGCGGCCATAGAGTCCCCAACCACCTGAACCATTTGCTCAAAGCTGATATTCTCATCATGGCCAACTTCATTCTTGGTGGCGGGCGTGAATATTGGGTGGGGCAACTTTGCCCCATTCCTCAGTCCGTCGGGTAGCTCAATACCATGGATAGATCGTAAGCCCTGAGCGTAGTCCTTCCACCAAGAGCCAGCTAGGTAGCCCCTAGCCACACACTCAACCATGATCGGCACCGTCTTCCGAACGATCATGCTCCGACCAGCTACTTGCCCAAGATCCCGACCAACGACAGCTTCTAGGTCTAACGCCGCTGTACTAACCATATGGTGAGGTGCGAGTGCTTCCAATCGGCTAAACCAGTAGGCACTCATTTGGGTGAGGACCTTTCCTTTGTCTGGGACTCCCTCATCCATGACAACGTCAAATGCCGAGATTCGGTCGCTTGCGACCATAAGAAGGTGATCGCCCAGATCATAAACTTCTCGAACCTTGCCGCGCCGCGGCGAGCCAAGGCCAGTCAAACGGGATTCAAGGAGAGCCGTGC
>JADZDX010000054.1 GCA_020850835.1 Fimbriimonadaceae bacterium | reverse complement strand
CACCATGGTTTTCATGGCGGCGCCCTTCTTTGCGGTTGCAGGTACGAGATTAAGCTTCATTCAACCGATCCTAGTCAAAAGCAATGTGAAGGCCGTTCCCAATGGCAATCAAGAAGTCAGGACGATGGGCTTCCACCATCGTCATATCCAGTCGCTTGCCCGTCATGGCTAACGATTTTGTGGGGTCAAGCTTCTCGCAGGGAACGCCAAGAGCACGAGAGACAAAGCTGTCCAAGCCCTTCAGCTTCGCCCCACCACCAGCCAAGAAGATGCGATTGACATCGCCACCCTTGCTGCGGAAGTAATCAATCGAGCGGCGGACTTCTGCGACAAACTCGTCCAATTCACGCGCCATTGCATTGTAGACGCGATTCGATGGCGCATCGGGTACAGGCGCCCCCTCCGCCGGGACGGGCACTGCGTGCTCAGCGGGGTCGATTGGCATGCCATTTTCGTCAAAAGCTCCAGGGGCGGGCTCAGCCGATTCGAACGGCGAGAAGGTCGGGGCCGCTCCATAAGGATCATCAGCAGCCGAAGCGTCCACGGGAACGGCGAACGGATTCTCCGCGTCTGCGGGCGCAGACATCGCAGGCTCAGCAGCCGGCGGTGCAGGCTCCTCTTCGGCAAATGGGTTATATGGCTGGAACTCTTGCGTCTCACCACCCATGAACGGATTTGCCGGAGCGAAACTATCGGCCCCCGCTGTAGCCGGGATCTCGCCTTCATTCAACTTGATTGCTTCAGCCTCCTCGACCGAGACCCCTAGCGATCCAGCGATCGCTTGTGTCACGGCCTCGCCGCCGGTGGGCACCTGACGAGGCAGAAGTAGTTGCCCACTTCGATACACATTGATCGAAGTTGATTTATGGCCAATATCTATAACACAAATTGTTTCGTTGCCTAATTCGCTAAACTCAGTAGCAAGGGTTCTGGCCACCGCAAGCGGTTCAACATCAATCGCGACCACTTGCTTTCCACCCTTCTTCCCAATACCCATGATCGTGTCTACGGCCGACTGCGCGGCAATCGCCATGATGACGTCCATGTTCTGTGCATTCGGGTCGGTTGGCTCAAAGGCGGCGTAGTCGCTTTGGACCGTCAATTCAGCAAAGGGCTGGTTCCGACTAATCTCCCACTCCATGTGTTGCTTGAGTTCAGACTCACTCATCTTAGGCACTTCAAGGGTGCGCACAAGAATCGCGGCTTGCCCGGCAATGGACACGACCGCATTGGAGACGGAGACACCAGACTTCTGGCATAGATCCTTGACGACCGCGCCGATTGTATCGGTGTCATATACACCGTTTTGGTCTACCAGACCCTCGGGAGTCGGCGCGATGCCAAGGGCATTGATGACGTATTCACGCCCTCGACTGGCGATTTCGGCCACCTTAATGTTTTGGCTACCGATGTCAATCCCCACCACGCTTCCGTATTTCTTCGCTTTCTTAGCCATTCGTGTGGTCCGCTGAATCTTAGCACCGCCCATCAAGCCACGTCAACGACCCCTCGCTTGAAATGCGGTGAACTACAAATGGACGGGGTTTACCGGCAAGAAGGTTCGGCCCCTCCTAACGAAGAATTACCGGGGCGAAGAGCCAGAGCGAAAACCGCCATTGATGGCCACCTTCTGGGTGGTGGACGGCTCCGGACCCAGAATCCCCAGGCGTAACAAGCCCCGAACCAAGGAGTTCGGGGCTTGAGCCTCTTCTAGTTACCTGCATTCGGCGTGAACCGTGGGGCCACCGTCTGGAAATACACGTCCGAACCACCAGCCCGCGTACTTGACCAGAACATCCAGATCAGCCCTGGGCGTCCGTTCACAAGGAAGGTCCTTGAACCAAGCATATCCAAGGCCATGGACACGGCCGATTCGTTCGAAACCTGCTCAATAGGAATGGCTGTTTCCGACATTTCCTCAACGAGCTCAACGGGTATATCCGAAACGGTTTGGCCACCCATGGGCGTTCCGTCTCGGTCAACGGCATTGTATGTGACGTTAATCCTTCGGCCCTCGGCGCCTGGAGCGAAGTAGATGACGCCCGCAGCGGGATCCACCTGATAAGGACCGCTATAGCCGTCGGTAAACGTTACGCTCAGGCTCGTAATTGAACCATTCTGATTGAGCTGTATCGCCCGAGGCAACCGTGCTCCAACCCGCATCGTCATCATGTACGGACGACTGGACTGGCTGTCGCGAGCCGCGGTCTTGCCATAGGTTACAATCCATCGGCTCGGGAAAACGTTGCCACTAGTAATAGCCGCCCCACCCGGGTTAAACCAATAGTTGAAGTCTTGGCTGGACCGGTTGTCGAAGGCAATGCTGGCCGCGCGGTGGTTCACATCACTATTTGCACTCACGCGTAGAGAACGGGGCATATAGCGGATATACAATCGATTTGTACGTGGCACCAAGGCGCCCGAAAGCCGGACTGAGCCATTGGCAAGGTCTATGTAGGCCTTACCCCCAAGGGTGGTGTCGTAACTGACCATCGCCGATCCATCAGCCTGTTTGCGGGACCCAGGAACCAGAATGCTCTGGTAAGACTGGGTTGTCCCCGTCACCACCAGTTGCTGGAGGTCTAGGCTGTTGGCTCCGTTAAAATTAGACTCGAGGTCGGCACCGTTGGACCAATAGACTTGCGAGCTTGCGTCATACGACAGTTGGTCAAAGAGGGCACTGCCACCGCGCATGAACGGAACCGGGTCCGCGCTTCGTGGGGCCCCGCCATTGGCGGGCAAGCGCACCATGTAAACCTCTGGCTGAGCTCGACCGCGCAACCGCCCAGTAAAGACTAGTTCGATTAACTCCCGTCCCTGAATCCTAGGAGAAGTATTCAGCCGGAGTGTCGCGGACGGAGCGTTCACGGATTCAAAGCCGTCCCCAGTTCGCAAACGATTGACAGGTCCTGTGCCTCCACGGCGAGATGCGCCAGAGGGAACCCACTGAGTGCCATTGTAAGTGCTGAAGAATATCTGCGTGGAGCCACTAGCCGTGACGGGGTAAAACACCGTCGCCACGTTCCCAAGCTGGACTAGGGACGGCTTCCCAAGCCGGGCTTGAATATCTGGCACTTCCGTAGCGAAATTGAGGGCAACCGGCGGAATGGCCGCCACGGCGCCAGATCGCATAGTCAGACGACTGAGTAAGAGTCGACTCTCACGCCTTCGCTCACCACCAGGGACTTCTCGCATGGCTTCGCCCGTGAAGGCCATGTACATGGCACTCCTCTCCACGTTGCCCTGCCCACCCCAACCAGGAATCGGATCAAAGAACCCAAACGACGGGAAGACAGGATTTGTGTACTGAGCACTATTGGGAACCAACTCGGCAAACGGGAATCCAAAAATCTGATCCGTAGGTGTAATCGGGAAGGCACCTGTGCCAGGGTTGAACCACTTGTCTGTTGCCGGATTACCAGTCGCAAGATTAGGGCTCCATTGGTCAAGGTCCGCTATTGGACTCCAATTGGCCACGGGCGTGGTTCCACCACCGGTGAGGGTGAAGAAATAGATCCTCCACTGCGGCAATCCGCCTGCATCGGTTTCTGGCTTCATCCCAGGAACGATGTTTGGCGCGCCATTCAAGAGCCGGTCTGAGGAGATTGCAACGAGCAATGATCCATCGCCAGTTCGCGTCGCGGCCGGGGTCTGGTTCGAGTACTGGAAGTTCGGTCCAACCGGAATATTGTCGGCCATCGGCGCCGCTTTACCGGTCGTGCTCGTCGTGAGACGAGTTTCGCGCACGAGGAACAGCAGGTTCATCGGAGAGTCCGTGTAGGGCTCGTAGATGTCAAGCCCGTTCACGACGCTGCGGTTTAGCGTCGGGTAGGCAGGGCTGGGACCGGCAAGAATTGCATCTTCGAAGATGTAAATGCTGTTCTGGTAACGACCGACGGGCGTACCAATCGGAACGGAAACCGCAACCTTTGGATCTTTAATTGACTCGTCGAAGTCGTTTGCATTCGCGAAATCACCAATACCAAGGAGGTGTCCGTCAAGGACTTCCAAGTTGGCGTTGGCGCGGCGGCGTGGATTCACGCTGAGGCGCGTGGGTTCACCATCGTCTGGTCGAGCCTTCTGAAGGATAACCCGATCACCCATGCTTGGGCGCCCGGCCAAAGTAATTGCGGCAAAGAACGGATCCAGATCTGAGTGCAGGTGCAACCGTCCGTCCAACCGAGCTCTAGAATTGAGGGCTGGAGCCGCTAGGGGAACGACTTGCGAAGTCGGCAACTCAATCTCCTTTGCCATTCGAACGTTCAGGAGATTTACATTCCCCTCATTAAACAGCGAGAACCGCTGGAAGAACGGATAGCGTGACTGGTTATGGATACGACCATCAAGCATGCTGTAGCCAGGGGTGTTCCACGGGGCCGAGGGCAAATAGCCGCCGCCACCTGTGATTGAGCCAAGATCCACCGTTGGAGTTCCCAGGACGGGACGCTCGTCCACCACGATCCCAGCGCTCAAGTTGAACTGGCGATAGGGCTCCGAGATTTGGTTACCAACAACTTGGCGACCAGGAGCCCCCGCATCCACAAAGACGAATTGAGCACCTCTGTATTGGTCCGTGGTTGGCGGTTGGAATCTCGGCACGCTGACCTCGAAATCGAAAGCCGTGTTTTGCATGGTCCGATTAAGGAACTGGTTGTACTGGTTCTGGTCCGTACGATAGGTCGTTAGGTCGGCTTGCGTGTAGGTCGGCGGGATCAACACCACGCCTTGGAACAGGGGATTTTCAACCTGGCCGTATTGCTCCTTGGATACCGTCATTCGATCTCGTCGAATATCGGGATAGTCCAAGCTCACATTCGTGCCTGGGCTACCGGGTAGGTCTTCGAGCCCAAAGTAGACCACGGGGTCTAGAGGCTTGATCGGATTGCCTAGGAAGCTCAGATTGCTGAGTTCCATGCGAACTCCCGAAAGGCCCCGCTGGCCACCAAAGATGAGGGCCATCAGGCTACGGTCATAAACATTGAGGCGCGTTAGACCAGTGGTCCCGTGCGATAGCAAGTCCGCGCTACCACTGAGTTCTGGTCGGAATCGCTGAACCATTGTGGTGAGCTTTGAAGCCGGCGTCCCATTGATGATATTGTCGGCGTCCGCGGGGGAAAGAGCCGTACCGACTTGCGTTCCTGGGTTCTGTGGCACTCCCGTCAGTTGGATAGCCAGAGGATTCGCAAGTGAAACCGTTGCACCGGGCCTAAACTGCAGCGCAGGGATCGTGCGATTCGCTCCATTGCCGTTGGGGCTTCCAGCTCCGGCAAGGGCCCGCACCGTTATCGTTGAAGTACCCGGAACAAGGGCATTCTGCCCAATCCCAATGAAGGAGAAGCTTGCCAATACCACTCGGTTGTTCGCCGGTGTCGCAGCTCCTCCAACGGGGGTCAACCCAAACGCGAGTCGTTGCGAGCTCTGCCCCGGCGCATTGAAGAACAGATCCACTGTGTAGTCAAATGGAGGCGCGAATGAGGCAGGATCGGGCAGGTTGTGAACCAAGATGTAAGCCGTCTCGCCAAACTCAAAATGTCGGCGTGTGACCTTATTGATCGCAGCCGCAATGTCTGCTTGGGTTAAGGTTCCGGCACTGGCTCGCGCTTGGAGATCGCTGAAGTCCTGCGGCAAGATGAAATCCACCCGAGCGTTCCTAACAATAGACCCTAGGTTGACGCTCGTCTGATTTGTCGTATTCTGGCCAGGGAAGATCGGCGGCTGACCTGGGGTAATCCCTTGTCCATTATCCGGAAGGGTTGGGTCCCAGCTCCAAGCATAGAGAAAGCCGGCCGGGTCCGCGCCATACATATAGTTATGGAAGGGCGCATTGACACCCCCAAATGACATGGCCGGAATCGAACCATTCCTTTGGCCGGTTATGGTCCAAACTTCGCGTCCACCTAAGAAATCAAGCCGGCCCGCCGGAGCACCGTAGGCAACGTAGCGGCCATCGGTCGTGGGGACGACCACCATTGGCTCGGACGTCGGCATGGTATTACCATTGGTAACATCGGGGAGGCGTGCGTGCGAGAAGCTTAGCGGGGCGGAAGGCGAGGCACCAACATCTTCGGCCCAGATCACGTCCCCCGTGTCGGCATTCAGGGCCGCGACTTCCTGGTTCGTATTACCAATGAACAAGGTATTCGGCATGGCCGCCCCGTATGGGTTCACTGGAGCTCCCGGCCAATTAGGATTGACGTCACTTTGATCAGCAAAAGCCGGGCTGATGTTCAAGAAGTTGCCGAATGGATTGACAGCAAAGTCGCGAGACCACAATAAGTCCCCCACGCCATCGGCTCCGGCGTCCACCGCGTTAACGGCAAACATCGTGTTGCCGCCGCCAAAAATTGAAGCATCGTTGGTCCCAAAGTAAACGACTCGGTCATTGGGATTACCTGTGCGCCAACCGATCACAGGCGCCATGGTAATGGAGCCAATGGGGCCACTTGCGATGTTGGGGTACGTCCAACGAGAAGTAGTAGATTTTGTCGCAACATTGCCAACCGCATCAAGGGCGTATAGCCTGCCTTGAGTTGTCGGGACATAAACGGTCGGCCCCGCGCTTGTTTCTGCGTACGCCACCGACCCCTCAATCGGGCCAAGGGTGCTCTCAACAGACGCGGAAGGGTAATCGTTCGGGAAGCTCCACTTGCGAGTCGTTGTGCCGTCGCCACGGCCTTCCATGTCAAGGCAGTAGACCCGGCCATTCTGAGAGCCAATGTATAGGCGATCTTCCAGCCCGGAACCCGTATTCACCCTCGCCATGACAGCGCTACTTGTGTTGAATGCGGTAGGCATCTCCGCCATTCCGTTCGGGCCATCCTCTCCAACAACCCAGTTCGGGTCTACTCGCTGTTCACTAGGATAAACCCAATAGACTCGGGTTCGACCGGTCGGAACGCCACCCGCTTCATAGCCCCGGGCATCTAGGCAGTAGATCCGGCCATTGTCCATGGCCACGATCACCACATCGCGCTCTGCGACGCGAGTCCCCACTCGGATATTTGCGCGGGTGTAGATGGGAGTTGACCGAACTGACAGGTCGGCAACCTTTGTAAATCGGACTTGGTCGGCGACAATGTTGCCAACGGCCGGATTGCTGGTTCCGGTAACACTCACACTTAGGGGAGCAACAGTATCACTGTCCCATGACGCTGTTTGACCAACTTGGAGGCGCACCCACCGCCCAGCATTCTGGTCTTGATCGACCGTATCCGTTGAAATCAGCGTTGCTCCGCGCCTTACTTCGTATGTTGCGGCCGTCGCTAAGCCCGTCAGGCGTGGGATAAAGACTTCAATCGAGTAAGTGCCCGGCATGAGCTTAGGCTCATAGGAAACTTGGCTCGTGGAAGCCGGCTCCGCAACCTTGACCAGGTAGTCCGTACCCATAAACAGGGTTGCTGCAGTGTCGGGAACCCACGCAATGCCAACGCGAACGCTACCGTTGGTATTGTCCACCCGAACCACTTGATCGGTCCGCTTCTGCTCGCCCGTGAAGATTCCGGTGGCTAGGGCCCAGTCTGCCTTTTCTGCGTTGTAGCGAGATACCTCGGCATCAGTGGCGTCAAATGGCCTCTGGACGGGCCATGACCAAATCATATTGCGCCGACCCGTAGTATCGGTCGGAATAACCGGCGTGCCATCAAACGAATAGCTCGTAACTATCGGGAAGGCATAGCTTTTAAGAGCCGAGCCATCTTGGATCGTCGTGTCTTCAGACCGTGCCGAGACCGTGCGCCATGCGAATGGACCCGCCGCATTCATCCCAACAACCGCCTGAGTGGTGACATTCCCAGCGGTCGTTGTCACTCCCTCAATACGAGCTGCATCCGCGTACACCAGTACATTAGCCGCGTTATCAGCATAAGAGCCGTCAGCAAGGCGAGGCACCGTCGCCAGCAGTCGCACGCGAATCTGATTACCAGCATCAACGGTAAACACACGGTTTGTGGTCGCGCCATTTTGGCCTAAACGCACCCAACCGCCCGCATATTGAAGGTTATCCACGACCTGATAGATCGGTTGCCCCGGATCATCAGGGTTGTCCACACCAGTAATTTCGTAAACGAAGTACCGAGCCTGAAACTTCAGCAATGT
>JADZDX010000053.1 GCA_020850835.1 Fimbriimonadaceae bacterium | reverse complement strand
TTGGAGCCAGCGGCGACATTGCGCGTGCCTTCCTTGAAGATTGCCTGGGCGAGAACGGTTGCGGTGGTAGTCCCGTCGCCGGCTTGATCGTTGGTCTTGCTGCTGACTTCGCGAATGAGTTGGGCACCCATGTTCTCGAAGCGGTCTTCGACTTCGATTTCCTTGGCGATGGTAACGCCATCATTGATCACTGTCGGGCTACCGAACTTCTTTTCGAGGACGACATTTCGACCACGGGGCCCAAGCGTTACCTTGACCGCATTTGCGAGTTTATCAACGCCAGTTTCGAGTGAGCGGCGAGCATCGTCGCCAAATTTGAGTTGTTTGTTTGCCATGGTTTTGTTTGGGTTTGTGGGGTCTGGTGAGGGTGGTTCGGCTTGCGGTTTTTGGGCACGGAAGAAGTTGGGCTTCTAAACTAGGCTCAAGCAAACCGAACCAATCCGAACAATAGTTATCTCGAGCCTGCGAGGGCGCCTTCGAGGATGGCGAGCACATCATCGGAGCGAAGAATCACGAAGTCCTCGCCATCAACGGTAACTTCTGTTCCGCTGTATTTGCCATAGAGAACGACGTCGCCGACCTTGACGTCCACCGGAGCGAGCGAACCATTATCTTGGCGCTTGCCGGGGCCAACCGCGAGTGCTTCGCCCTTTAGGGGCTTTTCTTGAGCGGCGTCGGGAAGGAGAATGCCACTGGCCGTGGCGGACTCTTTGGCGGCGGCTTTCACGATTATTCGATCATGCAAAGGCGTGAGTTTCATTGCGTTGGCAGTATACCGCTTGGAGTGCTAATAGGGCTAGCTTTCGGTGTTCAGTTTTCAGTGTTCGGTTTCACAGATTTCATGTTTTGCTTTCTCGTCACCCCCCCCCCCATCTCCAAGCACCGAACGACGAACACCATAATGAACCTATGCCTTGGATCGAACCCGTCACTCTCGAAAGTAGCTCGGTTCGCCTGATTCCCGCTGAACTAGCCCACGCTGAAGCGCTCCATGAAGCGTGCCCAAGCGACACCTTTGCGTACTTCGTCACGCTTCAGCCTGAGGACGGGTCCCTGGACGGCTTTCGCAATTACCTAAGCAAGCGAATCCAAGCCCTCAACATGGTCACTTTCGCGGTCCAAGATATTGAGACCGAAAGACTCATTGGGGAGACTGCGTTCATGGACATTCGCCCCGAAGCTCGCGGCCTCGAAATCGGCATGACTTGGTACGCCGAAGACTGCCGCGGAACCAAGGTCAATCCGGAATGCAAACTCCTGCTCCTGACCCATGCCTTCGAGGAATGCAACGCGCTCCGCGTGACCCTCAAGACTGACGCCCGAAACCTCCATAGCCAAGCCGCCATCCGCAAGCTCGGCGCCCATTACGAAGGAACACTGCACCGCCATGGCATTCAGCCCAATGGCTTCATCCGTGACACGGCCTACTTCGGCATTACCGACCTCGATTGGCCGGAGGTAAAGGCAAGGATCCAGAGCCGCCTTCAATCCTTGAAGAATGCCAGATGATAAGCCTCGTGGCTTACCAACCGCCAGACGAGTCGAGAGATGATGTCTGGTTTCTGGTTCTACTTAGAGTCATCCTACCCAGACCTGTTAGTCCACGAAACCGCTACCTCAACTTATTCCAGTTCGCCGCTGCGTTGAACACCATGGGCCATGAGCCGTTCGTGTGTTGTCGCCACATCGGATTGATCGCGAACATCAGCACATTACCTTTGCCGACTGGGCACTGAACCACCGCGGCCTTGCCGGCCAGTTCGTCGCCATTCGCCAACGAGCCGCTGACTAACACCTTATCTACCGAGGCAAACCGCAACAAGACCTGGGGCCGTGGACTTTGGGGTTGGGGGGTTGGGGGTTGCGCGTCGCTCGGCTGAGAGCGAGCTTGATGGGGCGCCCGCCCTTGAACCACGTCAGGGTCAGTCAAATCGCCTCGACCGGTCACGCGTCCACCCGTACTGGCGCCGCGCCCGCCAAACCCAAGGCCTCCCACCGAGAGCAACGGCGTTTGCGAGAAATAAACTCCTACCGTGTCGTCATAAGTCGCCATGATCGGATTGTCCTTTGCCGCGTTCTCGGCCAAAAACACACCGCCCGGAGCGAAGAGTTCGTTGGGCTCGGTCATGGTGACTCCGCTCACCAAACCGTATTGAATCGGGACTGCGCAGGTGTCGGCCATCGTGATAAACAGCCCGCCCTCGTTCAGGAACTTCTGCAAGTTCATCATTCCCTGCAACTCGATTCCGCCGCGGATATTGTTTGACACAGTCTTGACTCCCTGCACGGTCGGACCACCCAAATGAGGGAAGTCCATGAGCGGCTTCCAAGGAATTGGGTCGCCGACATTAGAAACACCATTGACGATAGACTGCGCCGAGCCGCCCGTTGGCGAGAGGATGATCACGTCGAACCGACTCTTCAAGTTCGCCGTATCGCGCAGGTCGTGCGTCGAGATGTACGTGTAGGGAACGCCCGCCGCCTCAAAGGCCATCCGCACCCAGCCCTCGTCTTGGGTGCTCTGCCACGTATGAACTAAGGCGATTCGGCCGTACTCCCTCTTTGGCAGTGGGTTGGGATCAGCCCACTTCGCTGCCGACGGATCCACGGTCGCAGCTAGTATCGCGGCATCCTTCACCCGAACCACGTCCACATCGAACAGCGGCCCAAGCGACCAACCTGTGTCGTCATACGGAGTCGGATCGTCGGCGCGATAGTATTGCTTGTCGAGCAACATATCCGCCATGCGGCAGTACGGCTGATCCATCCGCACGACTAGGGCACCCTTCTTCAGAGTCTGCTCGCCGGACTTGAAATCCTCCTTGAGAGTTGTGACCTCAACGCCCTGTCGGTTCATGAGCGACCTCAACTCTCCGAGATTCCACTCACGCCCCTTCTTTGCCGAAAGCACATAAGCTGCTGGTCCTTCGCTCTGCGGTTTCATCACGCTGCGCTTCGACTTCAGATAGTAATTCCAAAGGTACTTCTCGCCGTTCGTGGCGAGGTTGTGCATACCGATCAAAACACCCGATTGCATGAGGTTCGTATTGTTGCGCAAGCTCCAGCGCACGCTGCTGAGCGGTGGATTCGGGCGGAACCAAGCCCGCTGCGCTTGCTCTCCAACCTGGATCACCCGCGTATCCGCTCCGCTGCCACCTTGGGTCTCATAGAACCGCCCGATGGCGTTGTGCCCATTCGCAATGTAAAAGGCATAGTTCGGTGCCCAGCCATCGTAAAAACCGTGCGTCCAAACGCCCGGCACGCCGCGCTTGGTCATTTCATTCACCTCGTTGTAAGCCATGAGGTGCCATTCGTCAATCGTGATTGGGTCGAGCCAAGCGTTGTAAGGGCCAGTTCCGGTGCTGATGTAGAGGAATGGAACGGACTCGTGGAGATCGTGGAGGACCGTTGGATGGTATTGCAACCAGGTTTGCATGAGGTTCTTGCTTAGCGCGAGTCCCATGCCGATGTTATCGCGGTTGTTGTCGTGCGCCACATACTGTCCCCAGTAGAGCAGGGGAATCGCCGGCTTGGTTGGGTTCTTCTTTCGATACAGATAAGTGTCCACGTAGCGGTCGCGGCCGTCCACGTCAAGGACCGGCGTCAGGATGACCACCGAGTTCTTGCGGATGTCCTGGATCATTGAGGTCTCGCTCACGGCGAGGCGATAGGCGAGCTCCAATAGCATCTCTGGCGGGCCTGATTCCGTTGAATGCATCCCGCCGGTCGCGTAATAGATGGGCAGAGCGTCTTTCGCGATGAGAGTCTTGGCTGCCTCATCCCATTTGCTCGGTTTGCCCAAGAGTCTAGGATCTCCGATCAGTGCGTTGGCCGAAGAGATCTTTTCGAGGCGGTTCAGGTTCGCCTCATCGCTAATGATCACGGCGATCATCTCGCGCCCATCTTCGCTCGTGCCCATACTTTGCACGGTCACCCGGTTTGATGCTTTGTCGAGGAGCCGCATGTAGGCGTTGATCTCGTCCACATGGTGCAAGTGATTCGGCGCACCGATGATATCGCCGAAAAACTTCATTGGGCTCGGTACCGTCTTACTCGCAGGCAGGTGGTCCACCATTTCGGTCAGGAAGAACGGCTCAGTCGTGTACTGCTTGATCTTTGTTCCGTAGGCTTCATCATTCTGCGCCCAAGCTAGGGAAGAGAAGAGGGCGGCGATGAGAGCGAAGCGGCGCATGGCCTAGTTTCGCACAAGAGCCCATGGTTCGGCGGGTGGCGCCATTTTGCTAGCCGCAGAGACTGGCCACGTAGAACCTGAAACTGGTGGCCCGAGACCCGAGTAAACTAGAGTCAGCATGCCAACCGAGATTCTGATGCCCGAATTGGGCGAGGGCGTTTACGAGGGCACCGTCAGCCGATGGCTGAAGAAGGTGGGCGACTTTGTGAAGGAAGACGAGCCC
>JADZDX010000052.1 GCA_020850835.1 Fimbriimonadaceae bacterium | reverse complement strand
CCCTTTTCGCAACTTTTCCGGAGCCAGAGGCGTCTGGAACTGCAGACAGGTCGCTTTGCGCGGCGGCTTCATGCCTTGGCGCGAAGGTGTAGTATACCGACTAGGCTCGGTGGTGCGCTAGGGTCTTACCGCTTTTTTATACTAGCGGGCTCGAAAGACAATCCGACCCTTTGTCAGGTCGTACGGCGACATTTCGATCTTGACCTTATCCCCGGGGAGGATGCGGATGTAGTGCATGCGCATCTTGCCACTAACGTGAGCCAATATCTCCAAGTCACTGTCATCCAGCTTCACCCGGAAGCGAGCGTTCGGCAGGTTCTCAATGACCGTGCCCTCAACTTCAATCCCCATCTCCTTATTGGGATCATCCTTGCGCTTGCGTGGTTGAAAGTTTCCTCGTCTCAATCTGGCGTTATTATAGCTGGGGTTTGGTCGGAATAGCTAGTTTGGGGGTCGGTGGGTCTGTTAAGTCTATTCCACCGTCAATATCTCGGCGCCCATCCTCGTAATAGCAATCGTATGCTCAAAGTGCGCCGAATAGCTACCATCGGCCGTTACCATGGTCCAGCCGTCGGCTAAGGTTTTAACCTTCCAAGTACCCGCATTCAGCATGGGTTCAATACAAAAGGTCATGCCCTCCTTTAGCTTGGCACCAGTTCCAGGGCGGCCGAAGTTAGGCATACTCGGCTCCTCGTGCAAGCTACGACCAATACCGTGACCGACGAGATCGCGCACTACCCCCAACCCATGGGATTCAGCATGCTTTTGAATTAGAGCGGCAAGATCACCAATCCTTACCCCAGGTCTAGCCCGATCGATAGCCATATGCATGGCCTCACGTGTCACGCGAAGGAGGGTCGTCACATGGTCGGTGACGTGCCCAACCGGAAATGTACAAGCGGAATCAGCATGGAATCCACCCTTGTATACACCGATATCAATGCCGACAATATCGCCGTCCTGCAGCTTTCGAGGGCCAGCGATGCCATGCACGACCTCCTCGTTCACGCTGATGCAGCTGGATTTTGGAAATGGTGATGGCCCCGACCCTTGATAACCCAAGAAACTCGGAGAGGCTCCCTCGGCAATAATCGCATCGTGAATGATTGAGTCGAGTTCGTTCGTGGTAACCCCTGGGCGAACCTGCTCCGCTGCCAGGCGTCTTGCCTTGGCGAGAACCCGGCCCGCTTCACGCATCAGTTCGATCTCGGCCCGAGTCTTGAGCACGATCATAAGCCTAATGCTCTCACGATGTCACCGAATACGACTTCGGGATCTCGATCGCCATCAATACGTCTCACCAGACCTAACTCCTCATAGTGCCCAATGACGGGAGCCGTGTTTTCATCGAACACCCGGAGTCGCTCCCGGATAGTTTCAGGCTGATCGTCATCGCGCACAAAGAGCGGGCTGTTGCACTGATCGCATATCCAGTCCCGCTTGGGCGGCTTCGTAACCTTATGGTAAATCGCGCCACAACGGGTGCAACCAATTCGACCACTAAGGCGGGCGACCACCACTTCGGCGTCCACCTCAATGCTGACCACCCCGTCCAACGGCTGCTCAATATCCTCAAGCATTTGGTCCAGAGCAATGGCCTGATCAACAGTTCTAGGAAACCCATCCAAGATAAAACCGTGTTTCAGTACCTCGGCGCTCCGCATCCGCTTCGCCATCATCTGGATGGTGACCCCGTTCGGCACTAGGCGGCCTTGGTCTATGTAGCGCTTAGCCATTTCGCCCAGATCCGTCCGCGCTTCAATCTCTGATCGGAAAATTGCTCCCGATGAGAGCGGCACCGCCCCGAATCGTTCAGTGAGGAGCTCACTTTGAGTTCCTTTACCAACACCAGGAGGGCCGACTAAGACAATGCGCACGAAAGGACTCCGTTGTTCAAACTGCGTGCCAAAACTTACTGGCCGTACTGCTTCATGAGGATATTTGCCTCAATTTGCCGCATGGTTTCCAGGGCCACACTCACCATAATCAGGAGCGATGTACCGAAGAGCAACTGCACATTTCTGACGTTGATCAGGAGTGGCAGCAGGTACGGGCTGATAGCGACAACAGCCAAAAACACAGCCCCAACGACGGTTATTCGCGAAATCACTCCGTCAAGGAAGTCCTTCGTTTGTTTACCAGGGCGAATGCCCGGAATAAACGAGCCTGCCCGCTTCAAGTTATTAGCGATGTCTTCGACATTGAACTGAACAGCTGTATAAAAGTAACTGAAGAAGAAGATCAAGCCTGCATAAATCAGGATCCCGAGATAGCCCTTCCACGTGGTGAAGTTAGGGTTCATGAAATCCGCTATGTTCTGGATCACATTATGGGCTTGCGTACCGGGCGGAAACCAACCCAAGAATTGATAGGGAATCTGGATCAGAGCGATCGCAAAGATGATCGGAATCACGCCAACCATGACCACGCTGAACGGAAGGTAACTCGTCGCCCCACCCATCGCCTTTGTTCCAAATTGACGGCGGATGTGCTGAACTGGGATACGCCGCTGAGCAATAGTGAAATAGGTGATGAACCAAGTACTCAGGACGAACATGATAATCACCACGAGCCCCGCCCACCCTGCGGTAGTCCCGTTCTGGATGGATGTCCAAATCTGTTGAGCCGTTGCTGGAAACGAGATAACAATTCCGGCAAAGATCATTAGCGAAACCCCATTCCCGATTCCACGCTCGGTTAGTTGCTCGCCAAGCCAGAGCATCAACATCGCTCCAGCGGTCCAAAACAAGATCGTCGTATACGGGATCCAGGGGTTCGCGGCCACGGTGGCATGAACGGACGGAATCACCTGCAGGGTCTTAATCAAGCCCCAACCTTGGGCGGCACAGAGAGCCAAAGTTAGGTAGCGAGTTCTCTTTCCCTGGGCACGGCGAGCATACTCTCCGCCTTCCTGCATTTCTTTCTTCCAAGCCGGATTCGCGGCATTGAGAATCTGCATGATAATGGAGGCCGTGATGTATGGACCCAATCCAAGGGCCATGATCGAAATTCGCTGAAGCGCCCTCCCTCCCATCATGCCCAACATTGCCAGAAAGCCATTGTTCTTAACGGCCTCCTCAATGTCGGATGGAGCGACGCCGGGCATCGGCACGGGAACGTGGATGCAGAAAGCAAACACGGCAAAGACACCGAACACAAACATGATGCGCTGGCGCAGATCTGGGTCTGCCCATGCTAATCGAAATGTGTCGGCAAGAGTGAACTTGAGGCCCTTATCACCAGGCCCCATAACATCGCCGCCGCCGCCAAAGACTGCGCTCACAGAGAGATGGCCTCTCCTCCAGCTTTCTCGATTTTAGCCTTGGCCGCCGCGCTGAATTTATGCGCCGAGACCTTGAGCTTCTTATCCAGATCGCCAAAAGCGAGGACCTTGACGCCATCTTGCAACTTGCTGATAATTCCGACCGCGATCAACTTTTCGGGCGTGACCTCATCGCCAGCCTTGAAGAACTTGGCTAGGTCATCCATGTTGATAATCGCGTACTCCTTGTGGTTGATGTTACGGAAACCCTTCTTGACGGGCAAGCGGCGAATGATGGGCGTTTGGCCGCCTTCAAACCAGGCAGGAACTTGACGACGAGCCTTCTGGCCCTTCGTTCCCCGCCCTGCGGTCTTTCCGAGCCCACTGCCAATCCCTCGCGCTACCCGGCGGCGAGTCTTTGTGGAACCCTCGTTTGATTTCAAGTTTTGCAAACTCAT
This sequence comes from Fimbriimonadaceae bacterium, assembly GCA_020850835.1. Taxonomy (GTDB): domain Bacteria; phylum Armatimonadota; class Fimbriimonadia; order Fimbriimonadales; family Fimbriimonadaceae; genus JAFLBD01. Next base: position 1,105 of record JADZDX010000052.1, on the reverse strand, counting down.
TTCTTCTTCTTAGCCTCCGCTTCTACCGTTTCAACCGTGACCATGTGCTTGACCTTGTGGATCATGCCGCGAATGGCAGGATTATCAGGCAAGTCTCGGCTTGCGCCAACTCGGCGAAGCCCCATTGACTGCAACGTGACCTTGTTCGTCGGTTTTTGACCGATAAAGCTCTTAACGACCTTAATGCGAAGCATTCTCTTCCTCCTCCTTGCGGGCCTTTGCAAGCCATGGGGTTAGCTCGTTATGATCCATACCCCGAGCAGCGGCCCGTGCTTCAATGTTCTGAAGGGCTTGGAAAGCGTTGAACGTAGCATAGGCCATGTTCACCGGATTGCGGCTACCCAAGGCCTTGGCGAGCACGTCGTGGATTCCGCAGGCTTCAAGACATGCCCGAACAGCGCTTCCTGCCTTAACCCCGGTACCAGCCGACGCGGGCTTCAGAATGACTTCACTTGTCCCGCAGACAGCCTTCACTTCGTGAGGGATCGTGCCACCAATCATGTTAACCTTGATCATCGCTCGGCGGGCCGTTTCTTCAGCTTTTCGAATCGCATCCGGGATACCACGCGCCTTGCCGAGCCCAACTCCCACCTTGCCCTTGTTATCGCCGACAACAACGAGAACAGACCAACTGGCCGTCTTTCCACCCTTGTGGGTCTTGAACACTTTGTTACTTCGGATGACACGAACGTCATACTGAGGCCCTTCTTGCAGGGGGCCACCGCGATTGTCACGTCGTCCTGTTTGCCTTTGCGCCATTCTCATTAGAAGCTCAGTCCTCCCTCACGAGCACCAGCGGCCAATTCAGCCACTCGCCCGTGATACTTGAAGCCAGCACGATCGAAAATCACTTCTGTGATCCCCGCCTGCTTGGCTCGCTTGGCGAGTTCTTCACCCACCTTCTTCGCACCAATTACGGTGCCGTTGGCCTTAAGCCCCTTCTCGACACTGCTTGCGGCCACGAGGGTCACCCCGTTTGTGTCGTCAATGATCTGGGCACTAATGTGTTTAAGGCTTCGGTAAACCGACAAGCGCGGTCGCGCTGTAGTACCGGAAATCTTCTTACGCACCCGGCGGTGACGGATGACGCGAAGATCAGCTCTTG
>JADZDX010000051.1 GCA_020850835.1 Fimbriimonadaceae bacterium | reverse complement strand
TTGGGTGATACGGCGTTCAGTGGTGCGAGCACTCGCAACATCGCCTATACGGTGATGCAGGGCACGACGACCTTGGCCAGTGGTTCGGTTACGGCTTCGGCTAGTAGCAGTGCCTTGAGCATTGATGTCCCGGCTTCGGCTACGGGTGCAGCTGAACTCGTCCTAGATGGTTCCTCGTTCCTGAAGCGCAAGGTTGCCTTGACGCTGACGGGTTCAAACCAAGCAATTGGTAATGCGACGATGCAGAACGGTGACGTTGACGGTACCGGCGAAGTTGATGCGGCTGATATTGATCAAGTCATCGCGGCCTTCGGCAATATGGGCGACAACGTTGAAGACGTTGATGTCTCCGACGAAGTAGATGCAGCTGACATTGATATTGTCATTGCCAACTTCGGCGGCATGGACGACTAATCGTTCACCCAACGTGATGAATCACGGGCCGGCTCAATTGAGCCGGCCCATTTTCGTTCGCCTGACCGTCTAAGATATGACTATGCTTACGGCAACACTATTGACCTGCCTCGTCCTCGCTCCGGAAACCCGGATGACTCCGTTTGCGACTTGGTCGGGCGCGAACTCTAAGATTCACAAGGCCGAGACCATGCTCTTGAAGAGCCAGTCAGATTGGGACAATGCTTGGCGTCGCAACAAGGGGTGGACCGACGCGACAAAGAAGGCGCCAGCGCTTGATTTCAAGCGATGGTGGGTGGTTGGCGTCATCCGTGGCGATGAGCACCTCTGCCGCGGCTACGTGACCTCACCTGCCCCCTACGGCATCTTCGATAGTGCCGATAAAATGATTCTCAAGATCAAGCCAAATTGGCGATACACGACCGAGCGTGAGGAGGAAACAAATCCCTATCTATTTATCGCGATCAAGCGAAACCCCGGAAAGCCTATCGTCATCATGCACGACGATGCTCGCGAAAACGGCGAAGCTCCAATCTGGCGGAAACTAACCACCCTGAACCAGAAGACCCCGTCTATTCCATCTCGATAGTTGCCGGCGGCTTACTCGTGTAGTCATAAAAAACCCGGTTCACCCCTTTCACTTCGTTAACAATTCGATTGGCTACCGCTTCGAGGAACTCGAAGGGGAAGGGGACCGCCGTGGCCGTCATCGCATCTTCGCTCGCTACCGCCCGCAGAACAATTGGCGCCTGATGGGTGCGCTCGTCCCCCATCACGCCCACGGTCTTCACATCGAGCAATGCCGCGTAGCTCTGCCATATCCCTTTCCGTAAGCCATGCGAGGCGATCATCTCCCGGAAGATTGCGTCGGCTTCCTGCACCATATGTACGCGCTCCGGCGTGACTTCACCCAGTACGCGAACCCCCAGACCCGGACCCGGGAAGGGCTCCCGATCCACCATCTCATCGGGCAAACCCAAGGCCCGGCCCACTTCACGAACCTCATCTTTGAACAACCACCGCAAAGGCTCGATAACCTTCATCCGCATCCAGTCCGGCAGTCCGCCGACATTGTGGTGACTCTTGATCTTCGCGCTCGTGGGTGACCCGCTCTCAATAACGTCAGGATAGAGGGTGCCTTGGGCGAGGAAGTCGCAATCGCTTAACTGATCAGCATGCGTCTCAAAACACCTTACGAACTCCGCGCCAATGATCTTTCGTTTGTCTTCGGGGTCGGTCACGCCCTTCAAGGCCCCGAAGAACTGCTCGTGGGCATCAATCGCGACCAAGTTTGGGTGGAAGTGATTCGTAAACTGCTCAATCACCTGAGCCGCCTCGCCTTTCCGTAACAATCCGTGATCAATAAAGACGCAGGTCACTTGGTCACCGATCGCCTTCGTGAGCAGTGCCGCCACGACCGAACTGTCCACGCCGCCGCTGACCGCACAAAGCACCCGCCCGGAGCCAACCTCGTTTCGAATCCGCTCCAGAGACTCCTCAATAAAACTCGCGCTCGTCCAGTCGCCAACAAACCCGGCATGGTCAAACAGAAACCGCTTGAGAAGCTCGCGACCCCTTGGCGTATGGGTCACTTCGGGATGAAACTGAACGCCAAATCGATTCCCTTGCTGAATACCCGCGATTGGGCAACTCTCTGTTTCCGCAATGACCTCAAAGCCGGGCGGCGCCTCCAGCACCTGATCGCCGTGGCTCATCCAAACCTGTTCCCCCGCGAACCCGTCCAGCAGGCTCTCTTCCGCGACCTCGCCCAGTTGTCGCCGCCCATATTCTCGGTCGTGGGCCTTCTCAACTCGCCCGCCCAAGCGCAAGGACATCAGTTGCAACCCATAGCAAATGCCCAATACCGGCTTGCCTTCAAGGACCTCGAAGTCGAGGGTTGGCGCCCCCTCATCCAGCACAGAAGACGGCCCGCCCGATAGGATGATGGCCTGGGGATCCAACGCTTGGATCCGCGCCGCCGCCGTCATCCAAGGGACCATCTCGCTATAAACACCAAGCTCGCGAACGCGGCGAACAATTAGTTGAGTGTATTGTCCGCCAAAGTCGACGACGAGGCAAGTTTGGTGTTTCAAGACGACATTGTACTTGGGGCCGATGCCACTAGGTCCCCGCAGATCGCGCTGGCAGTCGCGCGTCCCCCAGCTCCCGTACCCATCAAAGTGAGGGAGGGCATGAAGTCGCCTTCCATCGTGACGGCATTCAGAACTCCGTCCACTCTCGCGAGAGGGTGATCCATCGGAAGGGCTTGGGGCACAACCCTCGCTCCCGACTCCCGCGTCCACGTCGCGACCAATTTGAGTCGCTTCCCATGTTCGGCCGCTTCTTGAACCCGTTGCCAACTCGTTTCCTGAATGCCTTCCCGGTGGATCATGGTCAGATCCAATTGCTCACCCGATGCAATCGCCCCCAAAATCGCGATCTTGTACATCGCATCATAGCCCTCAATGTCGCTTGTCGGGTCGGCTTCCGCGTAACCCAGTTCTTGAGACTCGCGCAAGATCGGCGCCAGCTCTGCCTGCCGGGCTTCCATCTCGGTGAGAATATAGTTGGTGGTTCCATTTAGAATGCCCTGAATGGATTGAATCCGGTTCGTCCGCGCCAGAGTCTTGAGCACTTGAATTACCGGAATCCCTGCCCCTACCGCCGCCTCATACCGCAGGTCCCCGCCAAACTCCATCAAAGCATCGTAATGCTTGGCAATCAATTCCTTATTCGCCGTAACGACCCGCTTGCCCGCGGTGAGCGCCGTCTTGATGAGCTCCAAAGCCGGGCTCTCGCCCCCCATGACCTCAACCACTACGTCCACATCTGATGATCTCACCAATTCCTTGGCGTCGCAAAGCAGATCCCCAACCTCTGCTGATCGCGCCTTGTTTGGGTTGCCGACCGCAACCTTCGTTACCTCAAAGGACTCCCAAAGATTGGTTTGGATGAGCTCATAAACAGCCGCGCCGACGGTACCAAAACCGATCAGCCCGACCCGGTTAAGCGACATAGATCAATACATCGCCGGCTTGAACGAGGGCACCGCTCTCGGCCACCACCTCACTCACCGTCCCGCTAGTGGTCGCGGTGATTTCGTTGAATACCTTCATTGCCTCAATTAGCCCCACGACTTGACCAGCGGTGATCATGTCGCCTTCCTTGACAAAAGGTGGCGACCCAGGGCTGGGCGAACTATAGAAAATGCCCATCATCGGGGATGAAATGGGTGTCCCCACCGTGCCCTTTGCCGGCGGCGGAGTCGGGGCCGTAGTCGGTGCCGATGGCCCGGGACCGCTGGCGACCGCAACCCCGCGGCTGGGCGGCTCCTTGGCAAAGGCAATTTCCCAATCTTCGCCCTTCAAACGAGCATTGGCGAGCCCATACTCTTGCATGAGGCTCGCCAATTCATCAATCCGCGCTTTCATCTAAACGAATAATACACGGAATCGGATTTTCGGAGTCGTCGCTTAGTTCGCGTTGATCTTGGCAACTTCCTTGTCCAAGGTCGCCAATCCGGCCTTGTCGCCCTTCAAGTTGACGATATTCGTAACGACTTCCCAGTTCTTATACAACACGACCGTGTTCTTCACATCGCCCGCCATATTGATCTTGTAACTCTCAATAGCCGTATGATCGGGAGCCACCATCGCCATGCTAACGTGCTTGAGGCTGTCCGCCTTGGCCGTTTCCTTTAGCTTGGCGCCAAATTCAGCTTGCTTGTCGGCGGGCACGATGAAGACGATGAGGGACTTGAACTCGCTATCCTTGTAGGTGACCTGCGCCTTGTCGAGGGACTTGGCCAACGCGAGAACATTCTCAAACTTATCGCCATTGACCCAAACCTGAGCCTGTGGGCGATTCTGGAACGTGCAGGGGAAGCAGTTGGTCGTATCAGCCAGGGCGCCAACAACGTGCTTGGGGTGGAAAGGAACGACGCGCTCCCCCGATTTCAGACCGGAGTTTGGCGCGACAGCGAAAGCGGCGGCGGCAAGTGCGAGGACAGCAATGGAGATGGTTTTCATGGTTGTTGTTTCTTTATCGGCGGGGCCGATATTGCCAAAAGGCAGGTGGCGACCTGCCTCTTGATATCTACTAGGTCAGTTCTTTGCCTAAAGTTCCCGCTCAGCGACAAAATTGTAAACTATCGTCGTGCTTGCCGCCCAGAACCTAGGAAAGCGATTTGGCCCACGATGGATTTTTCGTAACCTCGCATTCGAGGCTTCAATGGGCCAAGTCCTCGGAGTGTTTGGCCCCAATGGCTGCGGGAAAAGCACCCTACTTCGGCTTCTCGCTGGGCTCGCCACGGCGAGCGAAGGGAAGATCACTAGGGACTCATCCGGTGATCTCCGCCAGTCGGTCGGCTTTGCCGCCCTCGATCTCGCCCTGTATCCCGATCTCACCGCCGACGAGCACCTCGTACTCGCCGCCAAACTGCGCGGTCACCCCAGCAATGCCGAGGTTTGGCTTAATCGGATCGCCCTGCCTCCCGACCAGCCCACCCGGGAGTTCTCCAGCGGAATGCGCGCCCGGCTTCGCCTTGCCCTCGCCGTCCAGCACTCGCCCACGTTCCTGTTGCTTGATGAGCCCAGCGCAAGCCTTGACGAGGCGGGCCGAACCCTTGTTCGCGACCTGATTGCCGAACAGTGCGGGCGCGGAGTCGTCATTCTCGCCACCAACGATCCCATCGAAAAGGAGTGGCCCCACCATGCCATCAATTTGGGCTGAAACCCTTGCCATTTTCACCAAGGAACTGAGCACCGAATGGCGCTCCCGACAAGGTCTCCTTGCCGGAGGGCTTTTCAGTGTCGTTGCCGTTGTTGCGATGGCCTTCGCCGGTGTCAACACCCGCCCCCCGCCGACCTTGCAGGCGGGCATGTTCACGATCGTCCTCCTCTTCGCGGCCTGCATCACCCTACCTCGCGTTTTCCTCATCGAGGATGAGCAGCGCACAATCGACCTCCTCCGCCTTTTGGCCCGGCCCGAGGCCGCATTCCTTGGCAAATACGGCGCGTGCAAGCTCCAGATCATCGTGACCGCCACGATACTCTCCTGCCTCTATGTCTTCCTGAGTGGTGTCTCCATCGCCATCCCTTGGATGCTGGTTGCCGCCTTGGCGGTGGAATCCGTGACCCTCGCAGCAACCCTTTCCATCGTAGGAGTCCTGGTATCGGGTGCCCGAAATCGGTGGGTCTTGGCTGCTGCCGTTGGCCTACCTCTCCTCCTCCCCCAAACCACGCTCAGCATTGGCGCTCTCCGCTTCGCCTTCGGGGAGGGAACCCAAACCGCCGCGCTCCAGAATCTAAGTGGTCTCGGTCTGTTCGCCATTGCCATGATCAGCTTTGGCCCCGCCCTCGCAAACGCAATGTGGCGTTTGGATCCCTCGGAGGATAGGCTTTAGCCTGCCTCAGGTGCCGAGACTTCAGATTTCACGGACTACCGACGACCAATCCCCCGAGTAAACTCTGCCCTTACGTGCAAACCCAACGCATTTGGCCCCAAGTCATCGCCCTCGTCGCCCTGACGGCCATCACCGTTGCCGCTCCCCCCGCCAAGGGATTCATGAATCCCGACCTCGCGCGCATCCTCTTGTGGCACCTCCCCTGCGCGCTGCTTAGTACGATTTTCCTCTTCATGAGCGCGGTTTGGGGGTTCCGTGCCATCGCCAGCCCGACGTCAGACAATGACGCCCGCCTCGCCGCCAGCCTTGATCTCACCACAGCCCTCGCCATCCTCACCCTCCTGACGGGTTCGGTATTCAGTCGGGTCCAGTGGGGCGCCTGGTGGAGTTGGGATCCGCGCCAAACCTCCTACCTCTTTGTTGCGTTGATCCTACTCGGAGGCATGGCCTTGCGCTCTGGTCTCGATGAACCGGTCAAACGGGCTAAGGCCAGCGCGGGATACACCCTCGTGATGCTCGTCCCGATCGCCTTTCTCACCTTCGTCTACCCCCGCCTCCCGCAGGTTCAAAGTCTCCATCCATCCGACACGATTCAGCAAGGTTCCCTCGATAATCCCTATCGAATCGGTGTCCTCTGCGGGATGTTGGCAATCGGTTTCGTCGCCACATGTCTCTGGCGGTTGCGAGTCCGGGCTCTCGAATTGGAACTACAATGAAGTATGGAGCATTGGCCATGGCCGGCGGTTCTCGCCCTCGTGATTCTCATCGTCGCGGGCAGTTTGGGTGTCCTTTGGTGGGCGACAGAGCAGCGCATTGACCGGATGAAATGACGTTTGCCGAACTCACTTCCTTGCTGCGAGAATGCCCGCTGATTGCGAGTGCCCAAGCCTCCCCCGGCCCGCTCCAAGACCCCGCCACGCTCGTCCGCATCGCCCAAGCCTCGATGCAAGAGGGCGTGCGAGTGATTCGGCTTGAAGGCACCGAAATGGCCGGCCCAAGAAGAGCGGGAATGCTACTCGACAGCGCCGAACACCGAACACCGAACACCGAACACGATTCTCCCGATACCCCACACCCCACCCCCCATACCCTACACCCCACACCCGATACCCCATACCCCACACCCCACACCCCCGTAACCATCGGCCTCATCAAAAAGCACTACCCCGGCACCGACGTCTACATCACCCCGACGACCGAAGAAGTCGATGCCTTGCTTGCCGCTGGATGCGAAGTCATTGGGCTCGAAGGTAGCTCCCGGCCGCGACATAATGGCGACAAGTTCGAAGACCTCGTTGCGCGAATCCACGCTGGCGGCGCGATGGTCATGGCTGACTGCGACACACCCGAGTCGGTGGCCCAGTCCGTTGCCGCCGGGGTTGAACTCATCGGCACGACTCTCGCTGGCTATACCGAGGCTCGCCCCATGAGCCAAGGCCCAGACTTTGACATGCTCCGCCAAGCGATCGCCCTCGCCCCGGGCCGTGTCATCGCCGAAGGCCGCTACGCCGAACCCTGGCAAGCTCAAGCCGCTCTCGCGATGGGCGCGATTGGCGTCACGATTGGCGCGGCGCTCAACGATACCGTGCGCCTCACCCAAAACTTCGTCCGCGCAATGCAACCCGTCCACGACCCCGTCGGCGCGGTGGATATCGGCGGCACTTGGATACGCTTCGCGGTCTTCCACGAGGGCGAACTCACCGATATCATCCGAGATCCCTTGCCCCAAGACCGACTCGGCTGGATCTCCGCCCGCCTCGCCGAGAGCGGCGTGAAACGCCTCGGCATCAGCACCGGCGGCACGGTTCACAACAACATCGTTACCGAAGCCAGCGATCTCATCCCTGGTTACGTCGGCACTCGATTCGAGTTTCCCGGCATCGAAGTCTTCGCCCTCAACGACGGCCTCGCCACCGCCTGGGCCCATGGCCTGTACTTCGGCGGCCAACGCGTCGCCACGCTGGCGATCGGCACCGGCCTAGGCTTCGGGATCGTGGATCGCGGCCGCCTCCTCATGGGTCGAAACGGCCAGTATCCAAGGCTCAACAACCGCGCCTACTCCCGCGGGGGGACCCTGGAAGAAGCCGTCGGCGGAGCCACCGGTTCACCCCTGCTGATTGATGGAGGAATCGAGGAAACGGTCCGCCTGATGCAAGAGCTCTACTATCCCGACATCATTGTCCGTTGCGGCGGCGTCGGCCTTGCCCACGACATCCCTGGCACTGTGCCATCGCCCTACGGCGAGAACGCCGGTCTCATGGGTGCCGCGATGCTCGCGAAATGGCCGATGGCATAATAAAGTCATGAATCCTCGGGAGGTGCTCGATAGGAACCAAGGAGCCATTTCGGCCCTGTGCATCAAGTACGGGGTTGTTCGTCTCCGTGTTTTCGGGTCGGCACTTCGAGACGACTGGGATGAATCAAGTGACTTCGATTTTGTGGCCGAATTCGGACCACCTCCCCCCGGCATCAACCTTTTTCGGCAGCAATTTGGCCTCCTCGTTGAGCTAGAGGCACTGCTTTCTCGTCCCGTAGACCTCGTGGATTGGGCCGCGACAACCAAAGACAGCTTCAAGAAAGTCGTAGACGATACGGCAGTAGACCTTTATGCGGCCTGAAACCAAGATCGCACTAAATGACGCTTTGGCAGCTGCCGAAGAGGTTATCGAGATTGGCGCGACAGGACTTGATGATCGGATCACTGGACTCGCAGTTGAGAGGCTGCTCCTCATCGTTGGTGAAGCCATGGTGAGAGTTCGCGATTTTAGATTCTCAGGTGCTAGACAGCATCCCCGATTGGCAACTTATCATCGGAATGCGTAACGTGATTGTTCACGGTCACGATCAACTCGACCGGAGGCGACTTGCTGCCGCAATTTCTGAAGACTTGCCGATGCTTATCGCCAACTTGAAGCAAGTGATTGATTAGCTCCACACCCGACACCCCACACCCCACACCCCACACCCCACACCCCACACCCCACACCCTAAACCCCATACCCCCAAAACGATGGAAACAAAACCCAACCCACGAACGTCGCCCCGCACGCGTTTGAAGTCCACCCTCCATTAGACCACGCCATCCCGAAACGCGCTCAGCGGGGTTGCCTCGAACTCGAACCGGGGCACGTCGCCAGGCCCGAAGTTCAGCTCGACCAATGGCCGAATCACTTGCTCGGTCATCACAAGGTCAGCAAGCTCCCGCCGAATCGCCTCGATCTGCAACATCAGCACTTGCAGGTGAACCTTGCCCAGCGCCAAGGAACCCACCCGGCGACCTTCGTCGGTCGTCAAGGTCTGACCCAGAATGGATCGCGCGATTTCGCGGTTGTGGAACTCGATGGCATCTTGAAACGCATTATTGTCGCTCTCGCGACCGTGCAATGTCGAAACCTCGATCTCGCTCGGAAACACCACGGCCGTGTTCTCGTGCAAGCCGCGCAAAGCAGAAAGAACCGACGCCTGCTCATCCGAAGGTAGACCCCGCGCATAGCGACCCAAGACGGTCGGCGACGCGAACCGCTCCAAGTGCGCCCGCCAGGCATTCTGCAGAGCCCGCTTCGCCTCATAGTGCCGCCATGCCGGAATCAGGTCGCTTCGCCCCTTGGGGTGAGCAAACGACGGGCGGTTCATGAACAGCACGAAGCGTGAGCGGGGAAGGGTGATCTCGTCCTCGCCTGGCACGCGCATGCGCAGCTCGGTGATCCGACCAAAGGCATCCGCCTCAAGCCCAAAGTGCAGGGGATTCTTAGGACTCACGCGCTCCAAAACCAAAGCATCGCCCGACAGCAGATAGTCCAGTTCCAGCACCGACCATCCCCGCGCAAAGGCGTCCATCGCGTCGGCGAGGATCGTGCGCGGATTGCCCTCCATAAGCTCAAAGCACTTCTCAACAAACAAAGCATTCCGCCGCGCCAAAGTCGAAGACGTTGCTGGCACGACCTTAAAGTCAGCCGCCAGTACCGCTTGCTTCTTGATCGTCAGCGCGGTCTGAACCATCGCATCGCGCTCCATCTCGGCAATTTCAGCGAAGCTTGGGTTCACGGAGCCGCTGGGCAATTCCAGTGCGCGGCGATCATATTGGGTCAGGCTCGGAGCCAGCGGAGAAGTGTTCTTGGATCTGCGTTGAAAGAGTTTCAGTTTCATAGAAGGTACGTTTGCCTGCCACAGCAATTGACAGATGATAAGGGGCCACCAACCCATGCACGGCGAGCGCAAGGGCGATGACCAAATCGTCGTGGTAGCCCGCAACGGCCTCCATCCGAAGGTGCCCTGAAGCACGATGGGTGACCTCGAAATGCTGAAGTTCGCGGAGCAAATCAAGGTTCGGGTTCATCCGAATCGTGCGCCGGTTGAACATCATCGAAAGGCTATCAATGAGCCCAGTTTTGGTCGCGGGCGTAAACACGAGCCCCTCCAATCGGTGCTTTGGCATCTGCGGACGGAGCAATGCCATGACGGCATCGCCGGTCCCGGTTTCGTCGCAAATCACGCGAGCCGTTGGATAGCGATTCACGACATCGGCAATGCGCTGCACCAGAACCTCCCAGTTCTCCCGGCGATGCTTCTCGCAGTGGATGACATTGGCGCCGTCGCGATTGCCCTGTACCACGACCACGGCCGAGTAATCATCGTACTTGCCGAAGTCCACGCCGATGCACACGGAGTCCACCTCAAGCTCGGGTAGCGTGCGCATCGTTGCCGCTTCGAGTTCTTCCGTCAGGAAGACGGCTCCCGCTGAGTCCATGAACTCCGCCCCATATTCAACGGCATAGGCCCGCTCGCTGATCAACTCCTCCTGAAGGGCCAAGAAGTCCGCATTTACGTACGGCGACTCCCACGAAGGCGCGGTGCGGCTCCAGAAGTTCTCTTGCCCATCCGCTCCACGGCGAAAGAGTCGCCAAAAGTGGTTCTTGCCAAACGGGGTGCTGAGCAGGGTGAGTCGCCCATGGGTGGTCGCCAGCATCGGCAGGGCAATCTCGGTAATCAGTTCTTCGGGCACATAAGGCGGCCTCATCAACGACGATATGGGTCGCTCCCTGGCCCCGCAGGCTTCGGCCAACATGGCCTGATCGCGCCCACACAACGTGGTCCCCGATACGCAGGCTAGGATAGGGACTCTTCCGCGTGCTTACCTCCCCCGGAAAGAGGGCCTCGGCGAACTCCACGACCCGATGGAAAAGGATGGCCGCTTGGTCAAGGGTCGGCGCGAGAATGAGTTGCTTCGAGCTGGAACTGCCGAGGATTTCCAGCAGAATCGCCGCCGCGCAGGCCTCGGTCTTACCCCATCGCCGGCCGCAGGCGAGCACCCGATATCGAGCATCCGCTTCTAGGAATGCCCGCTGACCCGCATGAGGGGTCCAAAAGGGCGATAGCGCGGCAAGCACACTCTACAGAGTTCGCCAGGTCGTTCGGTCAACCGGTCAGCTAAACAAATGGTGCTCGCAACGGAATTGCGAGCACCAGAATTGCACAAGACGAGCCGAGATTACTTTCGGCGTCGGCGCGCCGCCAGGCTGCCTAGTGCCAAGGCCAATGCACTCATTGAGGCGGGCTCTGGAACAGTGGCGATGATCTTGCCTGAGTCGCCGTTCGGGCCGATGTTTTGGACGTGAATCATGGCGATTACGTTCGAAGTTCCCGCAGTTGCCATGAAGGCCGCCGCGTTGAGCCCAGTGCCGGTGATCTGCCAAGAGACGGACTCTCCTGGCTTGAGGCGGTTCACGCCGCCGCCGGCGTTCGAGACCTCAAAGCCGACACTCGCATCAAAAGTCAGGCTCGCATTATTGATGCCGTTATGACTGAATGAAGCTCCGGTAATCTTCGGGCTGCTTTCGACGATAGCCGGCCCCGCTGGGTAAGGGTCCATGTTCAGCCACAGGGTTGAAAGGAATTGACCAGCCGCCGAAGTAGCATTGTGAGTCAAGGTGAAGTCAACCGTGTTGACCCCACCGTCCGTCACAGTGAGGGAGGCCCAAGGTGCGCCACCCAATGGAGCAGACCCAGTTTGAAGCCCACTGAAATTAAGCGTAAACGCCTGCGAGGCAGCGGCAACGCAGATCGTTAGTCCAACAAAGGCCGATCGGCCAATAAAATGAGTCATGATTTATAACCTCAGGCACATTGTACGCCAATTATTGTGATTTGGTGCAATAATAATGACAAAAATGCGTGGGTACGATCGGGACTCTCGCAATCTCCCCAAAAGTCGAGAACCAGAATGAAACTCGGACTCCACGGCCTCATCTATAGCTCGCAACCCGACGAACTCCGAGCCTTCCTCCGCGACAAACTGGGGATGCCGTGTTACGACACAGGTGGCGGCTGGCTCATGTTTCCCAACGCGAATGCCGACCTCGGCGTTCATCCGACCGAAGGCAATGCCGGAGGCAGTCACGAGATTTCGCTTAATTGCGAAGACCTCAAGGCGACCCGGGCCGAACTCGCTGAGCGTGGGGTGGAGTTTGCTTCCGAAATCGAGGACCATGGCTGGGGCTATGTCATGCGCATCAAGTTGCCCGGGGCTGACACGATCATGATTTACCAGCCCAAATACGATCGCCCCTAGGTGAACAGAAGCACGACATAATGGGTTCGTGGAACGCGATACGATACTCCAGCACCTCGGCGAAAAGAAATCCGGCCCGAGCCCGGTAGTACCGCCCATCGTCCAGACGTCGCTGTTTGTCTATCCCGAGCTAGATTCCTTCTGGAATACGATGTTTGACCCTGACAACGAGAAGGATCGCTATATCTATAGTCGGGTGGGGAACCCAACTCTAGACGTAGCTGCTCGTAAGATCGCCGCGTTGGAGCACACCGAAAGCGCGCTCTTGTTTGCCAGCGGGATGGCGGCAATCACGTCGGGCATGCTCTCAGTCCTGTCCCATGGGGGCCACGTGGTGTATGTGGATACGATCTATGGCCCGAGTAAGCACTTCATCGAAGAATGGCTCCCGCGATTCGGCATCTCCTGCACGGCGGTGGACGGGCGCTCGTCTGATGAAGTCATTGGCGCATGTAAGCCTGAGACCCAACTCATATATTTGGAGAGCCCCAGTAGCATCGTTTTTCGCCTCCAAGATTTGCGAACTATTTGCGATGCCGCCAAGCAAAAGGGGATTGCCACCCTGATTGACAATAGCTATGCCTCGCCTTTGTTCCAACAGCCCGCGGATTTGGGGGTTGACCTGGTGATCCACTCGGCGACAAAGTACATCTCGGGGCACAGCGACGTGGTCGCTGGGGTGGTCGCGGGGTCCCGCGAGCGGATGACCCGAATCATGGAACAGGAGGGCCAGTGGCTAGGGGCCTTGTTGCCTCCATTCCCGGCCTGGCTCTTGCTCCGCGGTTTGCGTACCCTGCCGATTCGGATGAAGGCCGCGCAAGAGACGGGGAATATCGTCGGAGCATTCTTGGCAACCCGCCCCGAAGTGGAGACGGTTTTCCATGTGGGGAGCTCAGATTTCGACCAAAAGGCCCTTCGCGACCAGCAGATGTCCGGCACCAGTTCGCTCTTGAGCTTTCGGCCCAAGGTGCAAGACCTTGATCGGATCAAGGCATTCATCCATGACCTCAAGATCTTCCAGATTGGGGTGAGCTGGGGGGGCTTCGAGAGCCTCGCCTTACCCATTCCGCTGGTTCCGGGTGACTCACCCAGCGATTGGGTTATTCGGATTTATTGCGGGCTCGAAGACGTGAAGGACATTTGCGAGGATCTAGCCCAGTCGTTGGAGCGCCATCTGGCATGACGGTCGCCGAGCTCCTCGCCGCAATTGAGGTGATCGCCCCAGCCCGCATGGCCTTTGAATGGGATCGTATTGGGTTGCAGGTCGGCTCGCCGACCCAAACGGTCGCCCGAGGTGTCACGTGCCTTGACCTCACCTTGGACAAAGCGCGAGACCTCGCTCCGAACACTGCAGTTATTGTTCACCACCCCTTGATCTGGAATCCGCTCACCTCAATTCGCACCGATCATGACAATGGAGCGATCATCACGGAGCTTCTGCGTAAAGACAGCGCCCTGATCGCCGCCCATACCAATTGGGACGCCGCGGCCGGTGGCATCAACGACACCTTGGCCGCACGACTGGGACTCACGAATGTCGTGCCCTTTGGAGCTTCAAGACCAGTCAAGCAATTCAAGCTGGCCGTCTTTGTTCCCGCATCAGCCTTGGAGAACATTTTTGAGGCAGCCGCCAAAGCGGGAGCTGGCATCATCGGCGATTACGATCAATGTTCCTTTCGATCGGTTGGTGAGGGGACTTTCCGAGGTTCGCAAGGAACGAAGCCGGCAATTGGGCAAGCCGGTCGCCTAGAGCGGGTTGGCGAAGTTCGAATCGAGATGGTGGTTCCGATGGATCGCCGTCAGAAAGTCGAAGCCGCTGTACGCAAGGTCCATCCCTACGAAGAACCGGCAATGGATTGGAGTGTTTTGGTGGATGCCCCCGGACAATCCTTGGGTCGCCTCGGCCATTTGCCCTCCGTCATGCCGCTATCAGATTTTCGCGAGTTAGTTGACGAGAACTTGGGGACTCGGTCTCAGGTGACGGGAGTTCCAGACCGGCCCATTCGCAAGGTTGCCGTAATCGGTGGAGCCGCCGGCGATGAAGTCAGCGCGGCTCACCGCGCGGGGGCCGATGTATACGTGACGGGTGAGTTCAAACATCACGAACTCGTCGCAGCATCCTCAGCTCAACTGGCTACAGTAGAGGCGGGCCACTATGCCACCGAGCAACCTGGAATGGAAGCCTTGCGAGACCGGCTTGTTGCCGCTCTGCCCAAGGTCTCATGGTCATGTCTGGCAAGCGAGCCGGGACAAAATGGCTCAAGTTGGTGACCCGTACGGGAATCGAACCCGTGATCTCCTCCGTGAAAGGGAGGCGTCCTAACCGCTAGACCAACGGGCCTGCCAGTCGGCTATTGTA
>JADZDX010000050.1 GCA_020850835.1 Fimbriimonadaceae bacterium | reverse complement strand
CGTTGTAGTTCTCGGGTTTTCATGGTTTTTCTTGGGTTGGATCGGCCATGAGGCGGGCAGCCTCTCGCCGATAGAGTGAGTCAGCCAAGTTACTCTCAAGTATCTTGGCGAGCCCCATGCCGCCGCCCTTGGCCGCGACATCGGACATCGTGTTCATAAAGTTTTCGCGGGCGAAATCACCCATTGGGCCGCTACCGCCAAACCCCTTGGGGAGCATCACCTTGAGGATGTCTTTCACGAAGATGCTCTCAATCTTCTGCGTTGCATCCTTCAAACCCTTAAGTTCTTTCTTTGCGGCATCCCCCAGCATTCCTTCAAAGAGGTCAAATGGGTGGTTTCCGGGAATGCTGAGGAGCTTCCGCCCCATGGCTTCACCGGCCGAAAGCGAGACCTGCGAAATCATTGGATCTTTAACCTCGCTTTTAGGGAACCTTGTTCTTTAAGGGCCTGCAAGATGGCAATGGCGTCCCGTGGGGTTACTTTGAGGGCCTGAAAGACTCTCGCGAGATCCGCGATCGTCGTCACCGGGTTGAGGAGTCCGACTTGGGCAGTGTCCTCAACCGCGTCCACCTTCTGGTTCGTGACATCACGAGTTCGACCATTGGAGAAGGGGCCGGGCTGGCTTACCTCATTGAATTCTTCGATGATGATTTGGAGGGAGCCCTGTGAGATGACCGCAGGGCCGAGCCGGACATTCGCTCCCATCGCGATCGTGCCCGTTCGCTCGTTGACGATGACCATGGCTGGGATATCGACTTTCACCTCGACCATCTCAATCAGACTCATCGCTTGGACGGGGCTAAGCGAATTGGGTAGGTCGATCTGAATCGTGCCGCCATCAACGGCGACTGGATTGAATTCGGGCTTGACTTCGCGGATGCGGGTTGCAATGCGATTGGCCGTAGTTAGATCACCTTCATCAAGTTCAACGAACATCTTGCCGCTGTACACGAGTTGGTAGGGGATGACTCGCTCGACGATAGCCCCACCGGGGATTCGACCTACGTTCACATGGTTTTTTTGGACCTTGTTTCCGCCCGCCGAAACGTTGAAGCCGCCAATGATGATCGCTCCTTGAGCAACGGCGATTGCGTTCTCCTTGTCATTCGCCCCGAAGAGCGGGGCCTGAAGTAGGTACCCTCCTTGCAGGCTCTTGGCATCGCCGATGCTTTGAACTGTGATATCAATAGAGTTTCCCGGGCTGGCAAACGGGGGCAACTCAGCCGTGATCGCAACCGTAGCGATGTTTTTGGCCTCCATTGAACCTGGTTCAATCATCGTTCCAAAGCTCTTCATTGCGTTGGCAAGGAGCGTTTGGGTAAACGGCGTCTTTCGCGAGTCGCCTGTGCCCTCGAGACCAACGATCAAGCCATACCCCAGCAATTGATTGCGCCGGACTCCTCGGAAGCGCCCCACATCCTTGATCCGGACTTGGATCCCGTTTCGCTCCGCGTCAAGTGCTTGTTGCTCGTTGCTGAACTTGACTGGAGTGGAAGTGCCCCCGCTGGCGGGGTCGATTTGGGCGATGCCGACAATGGCAAGACCAAAGGCTAATAGTGAGAGTGTTTCTTTCAGCATTAGAATAGCCAGTCCATAAGTTGTGAGAGAAGTCCTTGGCGTTGCTTGTTGGCGATCTGCCCCTTGCCCTCAAACCGGATTTCAGCTTGGGCAATGGACTCGCTAAGCACCGAGTTATCGGGTGTGATGTCGTCACGCCGCACAATGCCCGTGAGCTTAAACAACTGGGTCTCTCGATTGATAACAATCTTGCGAGTTCCCTCGATAATGAGGTGGCCATTGGGTGTCACGGCGAGTACCTCGGCGGTAAGTCTGGCTCTCAGAGAACCATTCTGGTTAGTTTGGCCGGTGCCGTTATCGGTCTTGGATCCGCTGGCGGTCTTGGTGCCATTGAGGTCCAAGAAACCAAAGAGCCCTTTGACGACTTGCTGAACGGCGCTCATGTCGCTTGTCTTGCTGGCGGTTGTCGTAGCTGAGAAACTGGCCACGCTACTTTCGCTGATCAAAATAGTCAGGAGATCACCTGCACGACGAGCGGTCCGATCAAGCAGAGGGTTCTTTCCATCTTCCCAGGTGGACCCTGAGACGCCTTGAGCATTCTTGTCAATCACGTCCTGACCGTAGGCCAAAGGCGCAATAGCGATGATGAGGGGGAGTAGTTTCTTCATAGGTTAATCTCCACAACGCCAGGCTCAACGATCACACCCATGAGCTTCTCGCCCTCTTGAGTCGTGACTTCGATCTGTCCCGGACCTTTAACTCCAGTGACTTTCGCGGTGAAAGCCACTCGGACGCCACCGGAGCGGGCCCGAACGGTGATCATATCGCCGATCTTGGGTAGGGTCGCGGCGCCGCTGATGGCGAGTTGGACGGTCCGGCTCGTAGCGATCTGCCCATTCACGAGCACTTCGATTCGGACGCTTGCTTTCCCTGAATTAACCGTCTGGTTAACGGCGTTGAGGGAGATATCGCCCAGACCAACAATTAGGGCCGGCATGGGGTTAAGGTCACTAAATTGAGCTTGGATGCCAACGAGGTTTCGCAGCGATGCTGTTGCCGCAGCAATCAACCTTTCGTGCTCAACGCGCTGGCTGGGACGGCGAACGACAGCACTATCTGGTACCTCAATGGTGAACGTTGTTGGGTCGAAGCCACTGACGCGGAGCCGAACCATGATTCGTTCGCGATCAACGCGTCGATCAATACCGATCGGAGGAGTATCGCCAATAATGACGGTGCCAATCTGGTTCTTTACGGCCTCGGGTAGCCGAATATCAGCGATATCGGCGAGAGTGTAAGTCTTGTTGTCTACGACGGACTCGGCACGGACCACGACCTGGGCCGACGAGACGGCCGCCGAAGCGACGACTGTCGCCTTCGAACCAGCAATCCATCCAAAGCCTTCTTGACCGGCAGAACCGAGGGCTGGTCGCGACGCAGAAATCAGGAAGCCGCCTGATTCAGTGAGAGCAACTCCGACGGCAAACTTCGCCAGTACGAGGCGTCCGGCGGATTTCCCATTGACCATGACGGTCCCATCTCGGGAGACCAAGAAGTTATCCGAGACGGCGATGGTAGGGAGCACAAAGGCATCCCGAAACGCCAGGCGGCCTCGGACGACCGTCAGCGCTGCTGACCGTGCGTAGACCGTGCGGCCATCCCTCGTAAAACGGAGGAGGCCCTCTCCATCCACGCTAACGGGAACGGCTGCGTCCGCGATCAAGAGTGAGAGAAGGAGGCTATTCATCGCTTCAGTTGGTTCAGCACGTTCAGCATGTCGTCGGCGGTTTGGATCGCCTTGGAGTTGATTTCGTAGGCTCGCTGGGCGGTGATCATGCGGACCATTTCTTCCACGATCGAGACATTGCCGCCCTCGAGGTAGCCGCTCTGCAAAGTGCCGGCTCCGTCTTCAGTTGGGTTAACCACGACAGCCTCTCCGCTGGCGCCGCCAGCTTTATAGAGGTTCTGTCCAATACGGGTAAGGCCGCTGGAATTAGGGAACAGAGCAAGCTGAATTGTGCCGAGGAGGCGCGGTTGGTCCTCGCCCGGAACCGTGACGGTTACATTTCCATTGGGCGAAACGTTGAAGGCCGTCGCATTGGCGGGCACCGTAATCTGGGGCTGGATCTCGTACCCGTCACTAGTCACCAGGGTGCCGTCGTTCGTGCGCTTCAGCGCCCCGTCTCGCGTGTATGCCGTGCTTCCGTCTCCAATGGTCACGGCAAAGAATCCATCGCCCGTGATCGCCACGTCAAATGGATTTCCAGTTGAGAGCATCGCTCCTTGCGTGAAGTTGCTTGCGTTAGCGGAGAACATGGTACCAAGCCCGACTTGCTTGGCCATCGGAGCCTTAACGGTGCCGCTCTGCTCGGCTCCGCTACTTGAAAGTGATTGGTACATCAAGTCATGAAACTCGGCACGTTGAGCTTTGAACGCAGTCGTGTTGACGTTTGCCAGGTTGTTGGCGATGACGTCAAGGTTAGTTTGTTGGGCCACCATTCCGGTGCCGGCGGTTATGAGTGCGCGCATCATAGGCTTTAGTTAGGGTTGAGGGTCTTAATGAGTTGGGCGGTCGTTTCGTCGTGGTTCTGAACCGACTTCTGGGCCATCTCGAAGAGGCGTTGAACTTGGATCATTTCGATCATCGTGGCGACCACATTCACATTGGAGGATTCAAGGGCACCGGGCGACAGGATCGCGTTTTCTTGCAACGAGACCCGACCACGGGCGGAAAATAGATTCAAACCGACCTTTTCAAAGGTGCCATTGAACACGCCGACTTTCTGTCGACCGGGCTCCACCGTCCCATCAGGACCAATCTTTACTGACCCGTCTCCGTCAATCCGAATGGGGCGAAGATCTTGATCCAAGACTCGGTGGCCTTCTTGGTCGGTGAGTTCGCGGTTCTGATTCAGCGTGAATGAGCCGGCACGGCTGTACTTAGGTCCCCCTTTGGTTTCAATGGCGAACATCCCAGTGGGCGTTTCAATGGCGACATCTAGGCCATTGCCGGTGGCAATCGTACTACCGCGCTCGAAGCTTGTCGTGATCTTGCTGACTAAGGGGCCGCTCTGCAGGTCGCCGACGACCTTTCCGCGACCGCCATTGCTTCGTAACTCGCGTAGCAGGCTCTCTTCGAACTCCACTTCATCTCGCTTGTAGCCAGTCGCACTGGCGTTCGCGAGGTTGTTGGCGACGGTATCCAGCCAAACTTGGCTGGAACTCATTCCGCTCGCCGCTGTGTAAAGACCGCGATTCATCCCAAGTCTGTTGTCGGCAGGTGGTTTTGCGGGGGTTAGGGCGGAAACCTAACACTCTGCTTCAGGTTCGTGATTTTCCATGCCATGCCGGCTTTCTTAACGAGCAAAACTACTAGTTATATGCCTCAGTGCAGTTTCCTCAAACTCGTCGTGGTGGCAATCGCATAAATATAGGCTAATATGAATTGTTAGGGTGCGCTCATTGTTGAGCGCTGTTGGGGATCGATGAAGAGGACTTCGAGTTTGTTCGTTCGCTCAATGCTGAGCATGGCTGTGGTGGGAGGCGCGACGACCGGATACGGTCAAGCGGTCACCGTAGATGGTACGAGAGACTATTTATACGGCTTCCCTCGGGTCTGGCAGACCGTTCAGACTGGTTACGGCGATAACCAGAGCGAATTGGATGCAGCCTATAGCTACATCGGCGGCGGCAATCTTAATCTGTTCCTCAATGGTAATTTGCAAGCCGGCGGCAACAAGCTCTTTGTCTTTCTGGACACGGATTCTGGGTCCGGACAGAATCGTCTTCGGGGCGATAATGACGTAAACCTTGCCTCTTTGTTGAGGCTCGGGGACTCTGGCGGGCCTAATGGGCTGACTTTTGAAAGTGGCTTCGCCGCAGACCATGCGTTTGTCTTCAACATCTCGGGTTCAAACCTTTATTTGGACTATGAGAATCTTCCGACCGGTACCGGTGGACTCAAGCAATACGTGGGGAGCAGTACGGTTGACGGAGGATCGGGCACTTGGACCATCGGTTCCGGCATGCTTGGCGTGGAAGCCGCGATCAACAACACCAATGCGCTAGGGGTCAGTGGGGGCTCGGCGAATGGTCAAGTCCCGGCTCTGAGTAATACAGGCTTGGAGCTCAAGATTCCTTTGGGGCTATTGGGGACCATCAATCAGAGTGTTAAGGTGATTGCCTTCATTAGTAGTCCGGGCGGCGACTTTCTGTCAAATCAGTTCCTGCCGGATATTGGGGCCAGTTCCAGCACAGCAAATCTAGACGAACCGCGAGGCCAGGATTTCTCCTCCGCAAACCACCCCGGTACCCAGTTTTTCTATGTTCAGCCAAGGGCTCGCCGCTCACTGTGGGCGACTCGTATCAGTAGTGTTGGTACCCTTGCCTTGGGCTCAGGCCTCGCCGCCAATTCGGCAATCGTAGCGCTCGATCCAGACGGCATTAATCAGTTGCCAAGTGATCTCATCCAGTTGTCCGCTGGACCAGCAGGCAGCAGAGCGGCGGCATTGGGAAATTATGCTTACAGTGATTACCTGAAACGAACTCTTGAGGGGTCCGAAGTCTTGTACTTTGGATACAATGCGCAACCTGGAGTAGATACCGCCAACGCGTCAACGACCCAGCGCACCTTGGCTTGGGTTAGCGGGGATCATTCGGCCTCATTTAGAAATTTCAGTGCGACGACACAAAATCGATCCGCCACTGCGTTCAACTCCATAACGGCGTACTTTTCCAACGCGGCTAGCCAAGTAAACATGTCTACTCCGGCAACCGTATCTACGGTGTCTGGTTCCAATGCCCGAGTTCTCAATATTTTCAATAATCGCCTGTACTGGAGCGCCAGTTCGGCGATCAACGCCTATCCAACGTTGCCTTCCGGCACGGCTACCTCCGCGTCAATAGGCGCTCTGACGGGCCTCAGCAACTGTCAAGATTTTGCGTTTGATAATCCACGGACGCTTTATGTGTTGCTTGACAGCTCTTCAACTGCGTCCGGAACTTCCGTCGTCCGGAAATACACGAGTGACGGTAGTTCATGGTCTTTCGCTTATTCGCTGAATTCAGCTGCGATCGGAAGCGTTTATGCTAGGTCTTTGCATCTAGTTCGCAATGCTTTGCCGGAGCCACGTCTTTACATCACTACCGGCGGGACAGGGAACAGTGCAAACAACAACGTTTTGAAAGTAGTTGACACGGGTTCTACGTTCACCGTAGAAGCGACGGTGGCTGGGGCTGCTGGGTCAACGGCCTCATACCGGGGCATTGACTGGTCGCCCGAGCCCTGGCTCGCACCGGTGGCGAACAATGACGCCAGCTCTACCGACGATGCCACACCAATCAATGGCAATGTCCTCACCAATGATTCGGGCGAGGTCAAGCAGAATGCCACCGTAGTGAGCCAGTCGGGGCCGGGCTCCTTTAGCCTTGGCAATGACGGTAGCTACACCTACACACCCAATGGGACGACGGGAACGGCCGTTCTCACTTACAAATTTGACGACTCCGACCAAGATTCAAACTCGGCAACGCTGACCGTGACCGTCAGTAGCAGCAATGCGCCTCCCGTTGCGACGGGCGGCAGTTACTCGACCAACATCAATACGCCAAAATCAATCACGCTCGCAGGTACAGACCCTGATAGCGATCCATTGACCTATGCGGTTACGCAGTTGCCGACCCACGGTGCCCTTAGCGGTACCGCTCCTAACTTGACCTACACGCCCGATCTAAATTATTCGGGCCCAGATTCCTTCAAGTTTAAGGTGAACGACGGAACGGTAGATTCAGGCGAGGCCACGATTGACCTGACCGTCAATGGCGCAACACCAACAGTCGGTGTTTATGCATCGCCGGCGCCGAATGTTTATGGCGCGACCAATAGCTACAATGGTTGGCTTGCCAATGCCTTGAGTAGCCTCGAAAATACGCCTGGCACGCCAATTGGCTTGCGCACTGTAACGCCCTATGCTTACGAATTGCCGACCCAGATTGTCTGGTCCGATAATACGGTAACGAACTTCTATTTCTGGATGGGTGTACTCAACCCTGCCGCGCCGTTTGATACTGATCTTGGGCACCGATTGCAGTACACCTTCCATGTGCTTGGTAATGGGCACCTGTTCAGCTTGGAGGACATTGAGTTCGACATGAATTCGACCGAAGGCTCGAACGACATGGATAACGATGGCTGGATGGATGTGCGTTACAACTACGGTGCTGATTTGGTTGGTATCAACTACGGCGCTGACCGAATGAAGGGTGGTGGCGACGACACAATCATCAATTCGGGCCCTGATAACCAGTTAGTGGATGAGTTGATGTTCCGGGGTCCGGGCAATGCTTGGGCCGCGGTGACCGACATGACGTACCCGACGCCGACCGAAGCCTTGGTTGCCGGCCGTGCGTACCTGGAAGAGATTCTCGGGAATCAGGATATTGATATCTCAGGCACGGTGACCCTTCATAACGGTGGTCATTTGGGAGCCATCATTGCCACGGGTAGTGACACCGTGACCATGGTGACGTCGAATGTCGCTCCGGTGGGCAGTCCCCAGACCTTGGTGATGGATGAGAACACTTCGCTCCCGGTCGTCCTTTCGGCGACGGACTCGAATGCGTTTGAAGTTCCCTTGACCTATGCATATAGTCAACCGGCTCACGGGACGGTCACGGGTACAGCTCCGAATGTGACTTACACTCCGAATGCGAATTACACGGGTCCGGACAGCTTCACGTTTACGGCGACAGACGTATATGCAACTTCATCGGCCACGACGGTGAGCATCACTGTGAACAACACGAATGATGCCCCGGTGGCTTCAGATGCAAGCTACAGCACCGGCAAGAATGCCCCTGTGTCGGCCACGGGTGTGGCCACTGATCCGGACAGCGATCCTTTGACTTACACTGTGGTGACGCCTCCAGCTCATGGCACTTTAAGCGGCACCGCTCCGAGCTGGGTTTACACGCCAGCTGAGAATTATGTCGGCAGCGACAGCTTTACCTTTAAGGCGAATGATGGTCATGAGGATTCGAACACCGCAACTGTCAGCCTTACGGTTATGGCTGCGCCTCCGGTAACGATGGAGGTCTTAGGCTCACCGGCTCCGAATGCGTATGGTTCACCGAGCTGGCCTGGTTACCGAGACAATGCTTTGGATAGCTTGGAAGATCCCAGCCACCCGGATATTCTATCGCGACTGGTTGATCCGACGGCCTACGAGACTCCTGCGACGGTTGCTTGGTACGAGAACGTCGCGACGCCATTTGGCTTCTGGATGAATGTCCTTCATCCATCGGCTCCATTCGCGGGCGAATATGGACACCGAATGCACTTTGGTGTTCATATCTTGGGCAATGGCACCCGCTTCAGCCTATCGGCCCTTGATTTCGATATGAATTCAAGCGACTCGGGGAATGATATGGACTTTGACGGTTGGTTTGATGGAACTGATCCGAACTATCCGTACCCCGATTTCTACGGTCCAAGCCGCAAGGGAATTGACTACGGTCCCGACCGCATCAAGGGTACGGGTGATGACATTGTCTACCAGACAGATGATATCCCGGCGGAGATGATGGTTGATGAGTTGGTCTATGTGGGCATCGGTAATGCTTGGGACGCTACCTTCGAGCCTGGAGCAACCGATTACGACAAGATGGTGAGCATGCGCTCCTATCTGGAGACGATTCTCTCGGTTGACCCAATTGACATCAGTACGACCTACACCCTGCACGAGAGCAACCATGCGAGCCCTGTCCTAGGGTCTGCATCGGCTACGGTTCAGATGGTGACGTCGAATGTTGCACCGTTGGGCAGTCCGCAGACCTTGGTGATGGATGAGAACACGTCGCTCCCGGTTGTCCTTTCGGCGACGGACTCGAATGCGTTTGAAGTTCCTTTGACCTATGCATATGGTCAACCGGCTCATGGGACGGTCACGGGTACGGCTCCGAATGTGACTTAC
Organism: Fimbriimonadaceae bacterium; assembly: GCA_020850835.1. Lineage (GTDB taxonomy): Bacteria > Armatimonadota > Fimbriimonadia > Fimbriimonadales > Fimbriimonadaceae > JAFLBD01. The sequence goes on along the minus strand of JADZDX010000050.1, from coordinate 42,524 downwards.
ACTCCGAATGCGAATTACACGGGTCCGGACAGCTTCACGTTTACGGCGACGGACGTATATGCAACTTCATCGGCCACGACGGTGAGCATCACTGTGAACAATGTGAATCAGCCGCCGGTAGCGAATGACGCTAGTTTTTCGACTAACGAAAATACTTCGGTCAATACTCCGGTAACGGCCAACGATCCCGACAGCGATCCCTTGACCTACACCGTGGTGACGCCTCCAGCTCACGGAACACTGAGCGGCACCGGGCCGAACTGGGTCTACGCCCCGACCGGCATCTTCACTGGCGTGGATACCTTTACGTTCAAGGCGAACGATGGGACAGTCGATTCGAATGTTGCAACGGTGACGATCACCGTCAGCGATGTCTCGAACATCTCCGTCCAGGTGTTTGGCTCACCGGCTCCAAACGCGTATGGCTCTCCAAGTTACGATGGCTATCGAGTTCGTGCGCTCAACAGCCTTGAGCATACTCCGGGAGTTCCGGATGGCTTGAGGTCAACTGACCCGACCGCCTACGAGTTACCTACGCAGATTGTATGGTCTGATGCCGTAGTGACGAATTACCCGTTCTGGCTTGGAGTGCTGAATCCAAGTGCACCGTTTGATGCAGAACTCGGGCATCGAATGCACTACGGTCTGCATATCTTGGGCAACGGCACGCGGTTTAACCTAGAGGACCTGGAGTTTGATATGAGTTCCAGCAATGACGATAACGACCTCTCGTACGAGGGTGACTTTGTCGGACTCACTTACGCGGCGCATCGTGTTGGTATTGATTACGGCCCGGACCGGATCAAGGGCACCGGCGATGACCTCACTTATAACTCCAATGTAACGCCGGGGTCAACGCCAGTTGATGAATTGGTATACGTCGGGGTTGGTAATGCTTGGGACGCGACGCCTCCAGAACTGGGAAGTACACCTGCCGAAAAGCTGATGAATGCGCGGGCCTATTTGGAAACCCTCTTGTTTGCGGCGCCAATTGACATCAGTACAACGTACACCTTGCACACTGGTGGGATCTCGGGTCCTGTTGCGGCAACGGGCACAGGCACCGTTCAGATGGTGACTTCGAATACAGCACCGACGGCCAATAGCCAATCGGTTTCGGTAACAGAGGATGGTTCGGTAGGGATCACATTGGCAGGTTCGGACACGGACTCATTTGAAGTTCCTTTAACCTACACTGTGGTGACGCCTCCGGCTCATGGCACGCTAAGCGGCGTAGCTCCAAACTTGACTTATGCTCCGGATCCAAACTACGCGGGTTCGGATAGCTTTACGTTCACGGCGACTGACGTAACGTTGGACTCCGCGCCGGCAACCGTGTCGATAACGGTGGTTCCCGTCAACGATCCTCCCTCGCTAACGACAATTGGCGATAAGTCAGTCAACGAGCATTCGCTCCTTTCCTTCACCTTGAGCTCATCAGATATTGATGGTGGAGTTCCCGCCTACTCCGCAACGGGCCTTCCTCTGGGGGCTACCCTTGTAGGCGATACCTTCAATTGGACACCCTCCGAAGTACAAGGCCCCGGTGATTACACCGTAACCTTTGAGGTCAGCGATGGCAATGGAGGATCCGACAGTGAGACGATCACGATCCATGTCAACGAAGTCAACGAAGCCCCAACTATTGATTCGATTAGCGACATCACGGCTGATGAGATGACCTTGATCACCTTCGATGCTGATGGTCATGACGCGGATCTGCCGGCTCAGACGCTCACCTACAGCTTGGTGGGTGCTCCGAGTGGAGCGGTAATTGACGCGAATACGGGTGTCTTCAGCTGGACGCCAACGGAAGCCCAAGGGCCGAACGACTATACGTTCACGGTCCGGGTTAGCGATGGCACTTTGGATGCAGATGAATCGGTAACAATCCACGTGGGTGAAGCTAATGTCGCACCAACTATTGATGCGATAGCCGACATTACGGCTCCCGAAATGAGTCCGATCACCTTCGATGCCGAAGGACATGATGCGGATCTGCCGGCAAATGTACTCACCTATAGCCTGATCGGTGCGCCAAGCGGCGCCACCATTGACGCCAACACCGGTGTGTTCAGTTGGACGCCGACCGAGGCGCAAGGGCCAACAACGGTTACATTCACGGTACGCGTGAGCGATGGAGCCCTGACCGCGGACGAGGTGGTGGTGATCCAAGTTGACGAGGTCAACGTGGCGCCCGTTGCCAATGGGCAATCGGTCACCGCGCAGGTGAACACGGACTTGGCCATTACGCTGACGGGAACGGATGCAGATCTACCGGCCAATACGTTGACCTTTGTCATCGTCACGCCGCCCAGCCATGGCACGTTGGCGCAATCTGGCGCCGATGTGACCTACACACCAACGCCCAACTACTCAGGACCGGACTCCTTCACCTTTAAGGTGAATGACGGCACCGTGGATTCGGCTCTGGCAACGGTGAACATTAATGTCGCCGGGACAACGATCACGCTTAACTTGACGTTGCAGAGCTTTGCGGCAGTCGGGCCTACCACAAGGGGAATGACGATGTGGCTCGGAGGGACAGCTGGCGGCTCTAATCCACCAGTGGACGTCTCACGTGACGTGGTCTTTGATTCCACAGGTCATGCGACGGTCGTGTTTGGTCCGCAGGATGGGTTCTTGCCCGATGATAACCTGAGCACCTACGCGATCAGCGTCAAGGACGAGTTGCACTCGCTGCGTTCATTCGGAATGCTCCAATGGGACGGTGATAACTACGAAGTAGATATGACACTTCTTGGAGGCAATATCAACCGTGATGGACGAATTGACATTGGCGACTACGTGGTCTACGCGGTCAACTATGGCAGTGCGCCGGGCGCTGATTCACCTCTCTCCTTGTTGTTCAATCCTTTATTCCGCCATGCGGATATTTCTGGAAATGGGGTCGTGGATGGTGCTGACTTCACGTTCATCTCATCGAACTTCGGGCTCTTGGATGGAACGCTGCCGGGCAATTACTCGCGTGATCGTGACCCCATCCGGCGTCTCATTTCAGTTGCCGACGCAGTGAAGGAGGCGGGCAGCAATCGTGCTTCATACCTAGATCGAAATCACGACGGCTGGATCACTGTTGAAGAGGCGATGCAACCGCTGTCGCCGACCACAGGTCGCTGAACGGCTGGCAAGTACGAGAAGACCCCAAGCAATAGCTTGGGGTCTTCTCGTATCCGTAAAGGTGCGAACTCCTAGCCATAATTTCGCCAGTTGCCCCAGATGTTGGGCTCTTCCCACTCCTCCGGCGGCTCCAGCCCGGCAAGCCGAAGGGCAAGCATGATGAGGGCTGCATGGTAGCCTTCGTGCCAGACCATGTGCTGGAGGAAGAGCACCGGGTGATCATAGGGGCCAGTTGGCTGTGCCCCTTCCTTCATCTTAAGTTCCGTCCACCTCAGGATGGCCTCCTCGCTCAATGAAAGTTGTTTGCGGATGGCGAAGAGGTCATCAGACATTTTCCATTCGGTTGCAGACAGTTGCTCGAACAGGGGTTGGTAACCTTCAAATGGCCCACCATTGGCCTGGTCAAACCAGTAGGCCCTTACCTCGGCAACGTGGCTCAGTTGCTCAAACAAAGGCATGCCGTCGTCGGAGGGTTTCAACTGTTTGTTGTCTTCGGTAACAAGGCTTGCGAGAGCATTTAAGCATTTGCATTGCCGGCGCCACGATTCGAGGAGAGCTTGGGATACATCCACGCTCGCATCATACCTATGGGCTGAAGAACGATCGTCCGCGCGGCTATAATTCCATTGGTGAAGACAGAGCTTACAGCGATAACTCGAAAGGCTTTGGTCTGCCTTTTGGTTTCGCTATTCGCGAGCCTTGGGATTCACCCCTGCACGGCAACTTATGTCTTGCCAAGTGGTTCGGCTTGTGCGGCATGCCCAGAACTTTCTAAGGAATGTGAGAGCCCGAGCATGGCAACAGACGACTGCCGGTCGTGTTGCGAACTTGTAGCCTGCCACGATGAATCGGAGTTAGCAAGTCAATTTACGGCGACACCGATCCATTACGATCTGGATCTTCCAGTATTGCATCCGTTGTTCCTTGAGACCAGCCAGATTCTAGGTAACCCGCCGATCATCTGGCTTGCCGGATCCCCGCCGGTGGGTCCGCCCGATCATGCTCAGTCCCGGGCGCCTCCCTTGTTCCTAATGGCTTAGTCGTTTGTCAGGCTGATGCGGCCTGACCTAAACCCTTAGGAACAAATTTTTGAAAGCAACAATCTTCATACCCCTTGTCGCGCTCAGCGTGAGTGCGTGGAGCCAAACTCTAACCGTAGAACAAGCACTTGCAGTGGCCCGAAAAAACCGGCCCGCAGTCCAATCCGCATTAAAAATGGTTGAAAGCGCAAAGGCCAACCGCCAAGCGCTCAGCGCCTATCCCGGGCTGAACTTTGGGTTAGGACAATCATCGCGCCAGGGCCTTGGCGCAACCGATCAGGATTTGTACTTAAGCCATTCCATTGATATCTTTGGAAGGACCTCGGCATTAAGAAGTATCGGCGAAGCCGGCTTGACTGTCGCCCTTGCTGAGGCTAGAACCACGTTGTTGGACGTGCAGCAGGAAGTGCTGATCGCTTACTTCGAAGCCATCGCCACCAAGCAGCATTTCAAGGTGTCCGCCGAACTTCTTCAAGTCGCCGAATCGCTATTGGTGGCTACAACGAAGAGGTTCGAGATTGGTAACGTCCCGGAGATACAAGTTACACGAGCTCGGATCGAGCGGGATCGCGCTCGCCAAGCCATGCTTCTTCGACAGGCTCAGTTCGCGGGAACGCAAAAGCGGCTTGCCGGAGCGATGGGAATTGCAGAAGTCACTGAGTTACCCGAATCGGCTAGTCTCTCTGAACCCAAGGTGGACCTATCGCAACACCCGGAACTCCAAGCTCTGGACGCACAGGCAGGGGTAGCCCTAGCTGAGACCCGCTTGGCCTCCAAAGAGAATGCTCCTGAGTTGGATATTACTGCTCTTCGCACCCCTTGGCGCGAAGGGAAATCCCAGTTTGGAGCGAGACTCCAGCTAACTTGGCGAGTTTACGATTTCGGCAAGAGCCGCAGTGAGGCAAGGGCATCGAGAAAGCGGGCTGAAGCATTTCAGAAGCGAAGGGATGACGCGCAGAAACTTGCCGAAGCCGAGATACGAAGGCTCGATGATGAGCTTGCGGCTTGGCGCGGTTCGGTGCAATCCTATCAGGCGATCCAGCAGTCCGCGAGCGAACTCGTGCAGAAATCTCAAAGCGGTTTCGCGCAGGGCTATGGGACCTTGCTTGATGTTCTGGAAGCAACACGGGCCCTCCGCGAGATTGAACAAGAGTTGATTGAGGCGGAACTCGCGATGAACCTTGCGCTCACAGCCAAGTACAAAGCGTCCGGCGCTGTGATTGAGGTGCAAGATTGATGCGGTACCTCCCTCTACTCATAACCATCCTAGTCGCCGTGGGCTGCTCAAGGCCGGCTGAAATACCAGAGGCAGAAGCTGGCCATAGTGACGAAGAGCACGGGAACGTAGTTGAGCTTGATGAGGAACAAGTTCAGCTCGCCGGCATAGAAACGCGACCTGCATCCGTTCAACTGATGCGCGCTTCCATCAAGGTTCCCGGTGTGGTGACTTCAACCGCTCGCGGCAGAGCCGTGGTGACGCCCCCTGTCCCGGGTCGCGTGGTTTCTATTGCAGTTTCGCTGGGCGATACCGTAAAGCAGGGCGAGTGCTTAGCCGTCATTGAGTCGCCAGAACTAGCTCAATCATGGGCCGGGATCGCGGACGCTGAACGGCAGCGAGATTCAGCGCGGGCATCCCTAAACGAGGCAGAAGCGGAGGTGCAACTTGCGAAGTCCAAGGAATCAGCGGCAAGGGCCAACCTGGCTCGTCAACGTCAGCTTGCCCACGCGGGTGCCTTTAGCCAGGCCCCGTTGCAGCAGGCTCAGAGCAATCTGAGCGACGCCCAAAGCGAACTACTGAGTATTCAGAAGGAGCAAGCAAGTCACCTCGGTGTGGTCCGAAGCTTGGAGTCGCTATACCGGGACGGAATTGTCTCGAAGGCTGAGTTTGATGCGGCAAAACTCGAACTCCAACAGGATGAGATTAAACTCGATCGGGCTCGAGCTCGGGTAGACACCGCAAAGGCCGCCTTGGAGCGGGAAAAGAACATTGCTGCGCGGGACTTGCTGAATGCAAAGGAGGTCCAAGCTGCAGAAGCCGAAGTCCGTTCATCGGCCCTAGAGGTCGAGAGTGCAAAGGTACGGGTGGGCTCAGCAAAGGCCAGTGTTGCGAGTGCAGAACGGCTGATTGCCAATGCCCGGTCCGTATATCGTTCCAATACGGCGGGCGGGAGCGCATCGGTGGGACAAGTTTCTTTGGTCGCACCGATATCGGGCAACATTACTCACCTCGACATCACCAAAGGGCAAGCCGTTGATCGTACAACGGCCCTGATGGAAGTCGAAAACCTCGCTTCAGTTTGGGTTACGGCAAATGTTCCGGAGCGGGATTCAATCAAAGCCCGGAAGGGCAGCCAGGTGCGGGTAACCGTACCGTCATTGGGTGATCGTGAATTCTCCGGCATCGTTCAAATTGTTACGGATCGGGTTGATCCCAAGACACGATCCATCGCTGTTCAGTGTCTTGTGACCGAGACATTCGGCCTGCTTAAGCCGGAAATGTTTGCCAATGTCCACCTTGCGGTGGGCTCAGGGGATGAAGCTTTGGCTGTTCCATCCGAGGCTGTGGTCACGGAAGGCGAGACGAACTTCGTTTTCATCCAGGACGACCATGGATTCGAGAGAGTAGAGGTCACCTTAGGAAAGCGTAGCGAGGGTCTCGTCGAGGTCAAGTCCGGCATCAAGGAAGGTGATATCGTCGTCGTGAAAGGCACATTTGTTCTCGCCAGTGAACTGAAGAAGGGCGAACTGAAGGGGCACGAACACTAGTGCTTGAACGAATTGTTAGATTCAGCCTTGCTCAAAGGCTTCTCATCATCGTTGGCGCAATCATCCTTGTCGGCTATGGGGCGGTTTCGTGGCAGCAACTCAACCTAGATGCCGTTCCGGATATTACGACCAATCAGGTCGCCATAAACACCGAAACGGGAGGGATGGGGCCAGAAGAAGTTGAGAAGCTGGTGACATTCCCAATTGAAATTGCCATGGGTGGTATCCCGGGTGTTGAGCAGGTGCGAAGTCTCAGCCAGTTTGGGCTTTCTCAGGTAACGGTGACCTTCCACGATGATGTAGACACCTATTTTGCTCGGCAACTCGTAAATGAGCGCTTGAACAACGTCAAGGAGCAATTACCATCGGGCATAGAATCACCGCAAATGGGGCCTGTTTCCACGGGTCTGGGTGATATCTACATGTACGCGGTGGAGTCTGAGACACGCTCGCCGATGGAACTCCGTACCGTGCAGGATTGGATCATCGCCCCTCAGTTAAGGACGGTTCCGGGCGTGGCCGAAGTCAATGCGGCAGACGGAAGCGTCAAGCAGTACCAAATTGTTATCAATCCGGCGGCCCTCCAATCGAGAGGCATTGGTGTTGATGAAGTGGTTAGCGCCCTCAACGAGAACAACCTAAACGCTGGCGGTGGTGTTTTGGAGGAGAATGGCGAGCGTATGCTTATCCGTTCAGTGGGCATGGCGACGACCATTGGCGACATTGAGCGCATCGTTGTTAAGACAGAGGGCAGCATCCCGGTGCTGGTCCGTGATGTCGCCGAAGTGCAACTTGGGATACCCATCCTCACCGGCATCTCGACGAAAGACGGTAAGGAGTCTCTCATAGGCATCGTGATGATGCTAAAGGGAGCCAATGGCCGTGACGTGGCGAACGCGGTTGACAAGCGCGTTCGGGAGATCAAAGCCCAGCTGCCCAAAGACGTAAAGCTTACGACGACCTACGATCGCTCACATTTGGTCAACGATGTTTTGAAGACGGTCGCGAAGAGCCTTCTTGAAGGGGCGACCCTAGTCACCGTCATCTTGATCCTGCTACTCGGAAATGTTCGGGGCGCGGCAATCGTCGCTCTCGCGATTCCGCTTGCTATGCTCGTTGCTGTAATTGGAATGCGGCAGTACGGCATTTCGGGCAACCTGATGAGTCTTGGAGCCATTGACTTCGGACTCATCGTTGATGGTGCTGTTGTTGTCATTGAAAACGCGGTACGAAGGTTATCGGAGGCCAGAGCCGAAAAGGGGATTACCTTGACGCGCGAAGAGGTCCGTCAAAGTGTCTGGCAAGCAACGCGAGAAGTTGCCAAACCAACAGTGTTTGCGGTCACGATTATTTCGGTTGTCTATCTGCCAATCCTAACGCTAGAAGGAACCGAAGGCAAGCTCTTCAAGCCGATGGCATTCACCGTTGTATTCGCGCTGATCGGAGCCTTGTTGTTAACCATGACCTTGGTCCCCGTGCTCGCCAGCTTATTCCTATCCGGGGACACGCGAGAGGCGAACAACCCGGTCATGTCATTCGTGAGCCGGGCCTATACATCCCTCCTTGACTTCGCCCTAAGGCGAAAGACGCTGATCGTTGGATCTAGTGTAGGGCTTCTCCTCCTTTGCGCAGGTATTTTCTCGCGCCTTGGCTCGGAGTTCGTGCCGCAGCTTGATGAAGGATCACTCGTCATTCAACCGGTCCGAGCAAGGACAGTTGATGCGGAACAGACCGTAAAGTTGGTGACCGCTTTCGAGAAGAAAGTCCTTGAGGTGCCTGAAGTCGTGACGGTCTTCTCTCGAAGCGGTACGCCCGAGGTTGCCACCGATCCCATGCCTCTCAGCTTGACTGACAGCTTCATCATGCTCAAGCCCCATCATGAATGGCGGCCAGGCATGACAAAGGAGAAGTTGATTGCGGAACTGGAACACAAAGTAGCGGAAGTACCTGGGCAAGGCTACAACTTCTCTCAGCCGATTCAGATGCGATTCGCCGAATTGGTCTCGGGGGTTAAGGCGGACATCGGAATCAAAGTTTTCGGCGAAAACCTTGGTGAACTAAAGCTCAAAGCCGATGAGATCGCCGATGTTGTCCGGCAGATTCCGGGGGCTCAGGATGTCGAAGTTGAGCAAGTCGACGAGATCCCGGTCCTGCAGATTGATATCGATCGAGAGGCCATTGCTCGATTAGGAATCCACATTGCCGAGATCCAAGAATTGGTCTCGGTAGCCTTGGGAGGCGAACCCATTGGTCAGATCGTTGAGGGAGATCGTCGCTTCGCGATGACTTTGCGCTTGCCCGATGATGTTCGAAACGATGTCGAAGCGATCAAGTCGTTGCCGGTCAAGACCCCCGAAGGTGGTAGTGTGCCGCTCAACTCCGTGGCCGAGATAAGAAACGTTCCCGCTCCGGCCCAGATTTCTCGGGAAATGGGGAGCCGTCGGGTGGTCGTGCAACTCAATGTTCGGGGTACCGATCTCGGCTCATTTGTTGCCAAGGCAAAGGCGGCGATTGCCAAGGAGGTCCCCCTGAAAGAGGGCTACAGTATCGCATGGGGAGGGCAGTTTGAAAACCTGCAACAAGCCTCTCGTCGGCTGAGCTTGGTAGTTCCTGCAGTGTTGGGGCTGATCTTCATCCTCCTATTCTGGACCTTTGGTTCCATCAAGCAAGCCATCATTATCTTCACCGGTGTCCCGCTTGCTGTTACAGGAGGAGTGTTTGCCTTGGCGCTCCGAGGAATGCCCTTCAGCATCTCCGCGGCCGTTGGTTTCATTGCCCTTTCTGGGGTTGCGGTGATGAACGGCGTGGTGATGATCTCGGCCATGAACCGGCTACGAGGTCTTGGCCTAAATCAACTGGATGCAGTTAGACGCGGGGCGATTGAACGGTTACGTCCTGTATTGATGACCGCGCTCGTTGCCGCGCTGGGATTTGTTCCGATGGCACTCAATACGGGTATCGGTGCTGAAGTCCAACGACCACTGGCCACCGTTGTGATCGGAGGCATTCTTTCCGCGACGCTCCTGACCCTTGTTGTGCTACCGGTATTATGCGCCCAATTCGACGATGGTCCCGGTCAGTCGGTCTAGCCTATGATCTAAGGTTGCCAGTCCGCCACGAACAGGTTCGTTTCACCGCGGACCTCTCCGTGGCGGTTGCTGGCCCAAACCAGCCGCTTGCCGTCCTTCGTAAACATGGGGAAGCCGTCGAACTCAGGAGTGTGGGTGATACGCTTCAATCCCTTACCATTCGTTCCAATCGTAAAGAGATCAAACTCTCGCCCCTTAGGATCGCCGTAGTTGGAGCTAAAAATGATGGTCTTGTTATCGGGGTGGAGGAACGGTGCAAACGACGCCGCACCCAAGTTCGTGATTTGCCGCTTGTGGGTGCCGTCCGCATTCATCGCCCAAATCTCCAGCTTCCCAGGTCGGACCATATTTTCCTTGAGTAATGCCCGATAATCGGCTAGCTCGGTGTCGCTCTCAATCAGATCACGACGGTAAACGATCGTCTTGCTGTCCCAACTCACGAAGGGTCCCCCGTCGTAGCCTGCTTCGCTGGTTAGCCGAACGAGATTGCCACCATTGAGGTCGCTTCGGTAAATCTCAAGGTCGCCATCAAATGACCCTGTGAAGGTCATGAATTTGCCATTTGGTGCGATCGTTGTTTCGGCGATGTAGCCAAATTTGCGGAGGACCTTTTGGGCTTGCCCGCCTTCGATGGGTACTCGGTACAGGGCGAACCATGGATTGATCATCCAGACATAGCCCTTACTCATGTCGGCGGGTGGTTGCCCTTCACGATGGTACTCATGGGTGCTACTGAAGTAAACAAATTTGCCGTCTGGCGAGAAATAACTGCAAGTACATCGCCCTAAACCTGTACTGATGAGCCGCTTGCCCGACCCGTCAGCATTCATTACGAATACTTGTTCATCGGGGTAGCCGGGCTGTCGGCTTTGGTAAGTAAGTTGCGTCCCCTCTTGGTTCCAATAGGCCTCGGCATTCTGCCCCCCAAAGGTAAGTTGGCGGATATGGACAAGGTTGGGTTCGTTCGCTGGTGTGGGGCGATCAAGGCTGTCGGGAGGAGCAAGCAGGAACGGAAGCATTTCTCAGTAGGCTACTTGATGGGTTCGTGCCCAAGGTTACGATTGAGTGACAACTTTGACGAAGGTGGCTTGGTATCCTAGAGGTTCCGGCCTCGTAGCTCAGTGGATAGAGCGCCTCCGTCCTAAGGAGGGCGTCGGGGGTTCGATTCCCTCCGGGGCCGCCATTTTCGACTGCTGAGCAGATAACTTTAGCGTCTTTCGCGGCGTAGCTGATTTTGCCTCAGGAACCAAGTGATTGGAGGTATCGTCTAGGTAATCGTGGTCAAAGTGACCAATCTTACGCGCGTCATCTTGGCGGTTTTGGTGTTTGCAACCCAAATCGGTCTGGTTGACCTGTGCGGCGGGTTGTGTGGCGTTACGCTATCCCACGGTCACATGGCTCAAGCCGCGAAGTCCTGCTGTGAAAGCGGTTGTGCGAAGCCGGGAAAGAAGTGCGGTTGCGCGAAGGTTGCGACACCGGAAGCACCGGTCGCGGTGGTAACCAAGATTACGACGCCCTCGGTTCCGAGTCTTGAAATTGTTCTAAGCCCAGTTTTTGACTATCTGCATGCTCCGGTTTGCGAAAAATCGACGGAGATCGCTCTTTTCAACCATGGCCCCCCGCCCGATCCCCCGCCTCTGCTGAAGCCGGGCCGTGCACCTCCGGTCGTTTGAATGCTCTCGAATTGAGATCATTGACTTGCTTGCGTTTGCAAGCCCTGACCGGAAACCAAACATGAAAATCAGCAACAAAACCAACTCGTTCGTCACTTTGGGCGTTATCGCCCTGTTCGCCATTGTCGTCGCCGGATGTGGCCAACCTGCGGAGCCCGCGTCGCGGGAGGCAGGCTCAGCCCGGACCACGACCACCGAAGCACCGGTTGAAGCGACTCCCGCCGCGTTTACCAACAAGAAAGGCGAAATTGTGTGCCCTGTGATGGGAACTGTCATAGAGGATAAAGATAAAGCCGTGGGGCATCAAGACCATAACGGCAAACGCTATTACTTCTGCTGCGGCGGATGCCCGGACCAGTTCAAGGACAATCCTTCGAAGTTCGAAGACGGGAAAGCGATCAACTAATCCCCAACGGTGGGTGGGGTTAATCCTGGCCACCGGCATACCTCTAGAACAAAAATCGTCGGTTCATTATGAGTTCGGTTGGTCAATTTTTTAAGAAGCAGTGGTTCAGTATTTTGTTGCTGATCGGTGTTGCGATTGGCGTTACATGGGCGGTTCGAACCCTGCGGCCGAGGGGGTCGATGAGCGTTATCGAAGCCCAGTCGATGGATATGTCGGCCATGAAGGCTCCGACGGGGGCTTTCCCAGTTGGAATCGATTATGCGCTGGAGCGGATGGTCGGCGGTAGTTCGGTGTTTCCAGCAACCGTTCAGGCGTTAAACGACGAGGATGTAGTGGCGCGAGTGGATGGGCTTGTTTCCAATCTTGCCGTTTATCCGGGCGACAAAGTGAAACCGGGGCAGTTGCTCGGCACTATTGACGCGAGGGAGTTAGACGAGAAGAGCGCGGCGGGGCAGTTAGGGGCTTCGGCCGCGCGACTAAAGGCGTCGGCAATGCAGTCGATGGTGGCGCAAGAGCAGGCCGCTTTTGCACGGGCGAAAGCGGACGTGAAAACGGCGGAGGCGAAGGCCCAACAGGCGACGGCGATGCTCAAGACTGCGAAGTCGAAGGTCAGCGTGGCTCAGAAGGACATCCCCCGGATGCAGGCCATGATCGACGAACAAGAGGCTGAGTTGACCCTCGCGGAAGAGAATGTGACCCGCTACAAGGGCCTCTATGACAACGGCTATGTATCGAAGCAACAGCGGGACGAAGCTGTGCGGACACGCGATACGGTTCGTTCTAAACTGCGGGGGGCCGAGGCTGCAAAGCAACAAGCCGAAGCCGCTCTCTCTACTGCCCAAGCCGAGGTGTTGAGCGCTCAAGCTGGGGTTGAAGCGGCCAACAGCGAGTTAGAGGCGATGCGTTCGTCGGTGCGCGAGGCGGAAGCCAGGGTTAAGACCGCCCGCGACCAGGCGGTGGCGGAGGGTGCTTCCGCGAATGCCATGTCTGCGGAAGCGGCGGCATCGGGAACGATGGCTTCGTACACCCAACTTCGCGCTGTATCGGGCGGCGTTGTGACTGAGCGGGTGGTCAGCCCAGGTACGCCGGTGATGGCGGGCCAAGTGGTTTTGAAGATCAAGTCGGATGCAAAACTCAGGGTTCAGGCCGATTTGCCGCAGAGTTTGGCGGGCAAAGTGGTTGCAGGCTCTTCAGCTCGTGTGAAAGTGAACGGGCAAGTTGTTGACACCAAGATTTCGAGTGTATTTCCATTCGTCGAGGGGGGCTCCAGGACGTTTCGGATTGAGGCGGTGATTGATAATCCTGGAAGCGGCTGGGATGTCGGGAGCTACTCGTTACTCGAGGTGTTCACGCAAAGCCAGACCCGGAGATTGTCGGTAAGGAACGAGGCGGTTAAGACCGCCAGCGATGGGACTCGGTATGTATGGTTGGTGCACGAAGGTAAAGCCCAGGATGACCCGAACGCGGAATACACCTGCACGATGCACCCTCAGGTGTCCAATAAAGGGCCGGGTTTATGTCCGATTTGCAAGATGGACTTGGTTCCTCGCGATGCGCGGGGAAATACCTCGGTCGAAAGGCGGATGGTGACGGTCGGAATCAGCGATGCCAGCTATACAGAGATCGTTTCCGGGCTCGAAACAGGCGATCAAGTGACCGTAGGGGGCGATGACGAGCTGTTCCCGGGAGCGGCGATCAAGCCAGTGAAATGGGGCAACAGTGGGCCGGAAGAGATGCCATCGGGAAGGGGCGAATCGTCGCATAACCATGGGTCGGCTGCGCCTCCACCAAGCGGTGACCCCGATGCATCAAAGAAGCCTGAGGGACAGCAGGCGGGGTTGAAATACACCTGCTCGATGCACCCGGAGGTTATTGAGGACGGACCAGGAATCTGCCCGATTTGCAAGATGGACTTGGTGCGGATGGATAAGGATTCGGGCGAATGAGTGTCGAGCAATCAGAGAAGCCACGCGGCGGGGTGGTTCAGTGGTCGGTCGATAACCCGTACGGCGTTGTCGCGCTGTTCCTTGCAGTTTTGGTGCTCGGTTGGATCGCAGTCACGCAGTTGATGCCGAAACGGTTTATGCCGTATGTCGAGTCGCCGCTGATCGGGATTGTGACAGAGATGCCTGGCCTCTCGGCTGAGGATATGGAGACGTATTACAGCTCGCCAATCGAGCAAAAGATGGTCTCGATCCAGAACGTACGTTACATCCGGTCGGTGAGCCAGGACGGGTTCAGCATGGTGGTTTTGGAGTTTCCGTATGGCCACAACATGCAGAAGGCGTACACGGAGGTTCAGGCTTTGATGGAAGCAGCGAAGGGCGAGCTTCCGGGCGACGATGCGAACCGGACGCCGAGCTTTATTGTCAAAGTCGATCCGCTTAACCTGCCGGTTTTAACGCTCGCGATGACGGGCGATGAGAATCAAGGGTGGACAAGTACAAGGTTGCGCGATTTGGCGGACAACCAGATTCTCAATCGGTTTAAGTCAGCGAACAAGAACGTTTATACGGTCACGACATTTGGGGGGCATCGGCGGCAATTGCAAGTGCGGGCCGACCCGGTCAAGCTGAAGAGCCTTGGATTATCGATTCTTGATGTGCGCGATGCGATCGACCAGTACAACGTCGCAAAACCTGCTGGCCTGGTGACGCAAAGTGGATCGGAGCCAGTGTTGCGGGTCGATACGCTAGCGAAGACCGCAGCGATGGTGGCGGAATATCCGGTTAAGGCGGACGGTACTCGCGTTGTGAAGATCGGCGATGTTGCAGAGGTACTGGATACCGAAGTTGATGAACGGTCGGGCTACCGCTTTATGGAGCAGGGCGCGGCTAAAGACGCCATTGCGATTCAGATTTTGCAGAACCCAGATGCTTCATCGCCGGTGACGATTGAGGCGGCAGAGAAGGTGGCTCGGCAACTTGAAAAGGACTATCCGGGAATCAAGCTTGAGGTCGCCTACAACAATGCAAGTTTTGTCGATATTTTGTTTGAGAACATGACCCACGAGCTGATCGTGGCGGTTATCTTGACGGGGTTAGCGGTTCTACTGTTCTTGGGCGAGTGGCGGGGCACGTTGATCGCTTTGACGGCGATTCCGACTTCGATGGCGATGACGTTGCTGTTTATGTCGGCACTTGGATTTAGTTTGAATTCTTCGACTTTGATCGGGCTTTTGATTTCGATTGGCCGGTTGGTAGACGATGCAATCATCGACATCCACGCAGTGGAGCGGCACATGCGGATGGGCAAGGATGTTCGCAGGGCGACTATCGACGGGATCACGGAAGTTCGTAAATCGGTTCTCGCGGGGACGGTGGTCTTGATCGTAGCTTTGATTCCATTGTTACTTTCGGGCGGAATCACGCAGTTGATGTTCGAGGGACTTTGCTGGCCCATCATTTTCGGGGTTGCGTTTAGTTATGTGGTTTCGATGACCTTGACTTCCGTTCTGTGTTCGCGGTTCTTGCAACACCCCGATGAACGCCGGGTGACGTGGTTCAGTCGGTTGGTGCTGACTCCGTTCGACAACGGATTGCACCGCATGGAAAAGGGGTACGAACGGCTGATTCGGTGGTTGCTTCAGCATCGGTTTGCGAATATGGTTCGGGTGCTCGTGACAGTGATGGTCGGCTTTGGCTTCTATTACTTCATCGGGAGCGAGATGATGCCGCTCGCCGATGTGGGTCAGGCATCGATTCAACTTGAGATGCAACCGGGGGCGAGTTACTCGGCGACAAAGGCGGGAGTGCGCCAGCTCGAGCGGATCATGGCAGAAGAAGGCGGCGAAAAGGGCTGGATCCGCAAGGCAAGTATTGAGATCGGGAACGAGGCGGGCCCGGGAATGCCGCAGGATGTGGCCTACACGGGTTATGGGATGCGGATGGTCAACGGGGCTTCGGCGATGTTGACCTTTTCGGATAAAGACAGCGGACGGCCGGATGTTTGGAAGATTATCGACCGGATTCATGGCCGGGCAATGGCGGAGATACCGGGGATTCGCCGGATTCAAATCAAAGAGATGGGGAGCGACGTGATGGCGACGGCCCTTGCGCCGGTTGCGCTCGTTATCTATGGGGAAGACCTTCAGGTTCTGGATAAGTTGGGTAAGGAGGTGTTGGCAATGGCGAAGACGGATGTGGTCGACCCCCGCACAAACAAACCGGACATCGCCCAACCATTTACGACCTGGGAGATGGCAAAGCCAACCTACGATCTGGTGGTGGACGAAGCGAAAGCGGCGGCCCATGGTTTGTCGCCGGTGGCGATTAGCCAGCAGGCGTATTACGCTCTAAGAGGCGGATTGACGGAAACGTTCTACCGGTTGCCGAACCGAAGGCCGATTTCGATTCAGGTGCGTTACGAGGAGGACGCCCGTAATGATTTGTCGAAACTGGATTCGATGTTCGTGACGGGGATGATGGACGAGCAAGTGCCGCTCAAGGAACTCGTGCGGTTCGAGAAACGGATGGCCCCTTCGCTCATAGAACACGACCAGTTGCGGCGAGCGGTGAACTTTGGCGGCTATTACCGGAAGGATGGTCGCCCGAGCATGGATGTGACGATGGACTTACAAATGCAGGCTCAGGCGAAGCTGAATTGGCCGCTCGGATATGGCATTGATGCGCGGGGCGACATGACGCAGATGATGGATTCGTTTCGGATTCTGCTCAACGGGCTCGTAATTGCATTGGTGCTGATGTATTTCATTTTGGTCGCACAGTTTCACGGGTTCTTGCAACCGTTGCAGATGATGTTTAGTTTGCCGCTGGAGCTGTCGGGAGTGTTTTTGATGTTGTGGCTGATGCACCAGGCCTTCAGCACGGTTTCGATCATGGGGGTGATCATCTTGAGCGGAATGGACATCGTGACCGCGATCTTGATGATCGACCTTATCATGGAATACCGCAAGTCGGGAATGCCGAGGAACAAGGCGGTGATTGAGGCCAGCCCACAACGGCTCAGGCCGATCTTGATGACGACGATTATCACGGTCGTGGTTATGGCGTTGATCGCATTCCACCCGAAGTCTGGGCTGGACGCTTATCAGCCGATGGGAACAGTGATTGTCGGCGGCTTGGTTGCGGGAACCATTCTGTCCCTTGTGGACATCCCGATCATGCACACGCTGGTTGACGACTTGGTGCGATGGTTAAGGGTGAAGTTCTTGAAGCAAGACCCGGCCACCTTGGAGCCGATTGAATAGGCGACGGGGGCTCGTCTCTCGGCACTTTGTTTACGGCAATTTGATGCGCCGACCTTATCTCGTGGATTGTGCACACGGAGGCGCGGGGTTGTTGTATACGACACTTGCCTTGAGCGCTCACAGAACATGACTCAAGTACAATGCCCACGTGGTGCCACCTCGTAAAAGATTTGATCATGGGGAGCATCGTCCGTCCACGGTGCTTGAACTGCTGTTTGATCTAGCCACGGTAATTGCGATTGCCACGGCCGCGGCCGGTTTGCATCACGGGCTTATCGAGGGCCAGATTGTTAAAGGTCTACTCAGCTTCATCATGGCTTTTTTCATGATCTGGTGGTCGTGGATGAACTACACCTGGTTTGCTTCGGCATATGATGATCGATCACCGTTCTTCCGGGCGATGACCTTCATTGTGATCTTTGGAGCTCTAACCCTTGCCGCGGGAATCCCGGCGGTTTATGCTGCCAAGCCGATAACCACCTGCTTGCTCGGTTTTGTGATTATGCGGTGTGCCCTCGCTGCGCTGTGGTTGTGGGCGCCATACGAGAATGAGGTCCAGCGCTTCACTTCACGAAGCTACGCTTGCGGGATATTACTAATGCAATTCTATTGGATTGCGGCGGTCCTGCTGACGCCGGTGACGGCGAGCTATTATCTATGGATCTTCGTTGGGGGGGTGATTGGGGAGCTCCTTGTTCCGGTTATCGCCGAGGTTCGTGGAGAGGCCACGAGCTGGCACCGCGAGCACATTGTGGAGCGGTATGGTCTGGTGACGATCATTGTCTTAGGCGAATGTTTCCTTTCTGTAGTCGGGTTCATGAGAACAACGGGGTCCCAGATGATCCCGACCAACTTCGCGATGGTGAATGCCCTTAGTTGCGCGGTTATTACCTTCTGCATGTATGGCTACTACTTCCATTGGGGCACGCACTTGAAGGTCACCAACCTAAAGAGGGCCATCAAGTGGGGGTACGGTCACTTTCTCGTGTTCGCGGCGGCCGCAGCAGTCGGCGCTGGGTTTGCAGTCCTTCGGGAGACGCTGAGTGGTGAATCGCACTTGAGCCTGCAAACCGCTGAGTTGTCCGTCTCAGTTCCGGTTGCAATGTTCATTATCGCCATTTGGTGGGTTAGGGATCGCTTTGATTTTGGCGAGAAAAGGTGTGTTGTCCCACTCGCCGTTGCGGCTCTTGTCGCACCTCTTCCGTTCCTGGTTGAGCAGGCTCATTTCGTCGTAGCAAGCTTACTTCTGGCGGTTGTGCTCCTTCACTCCAAAAGCCCAATGGTCGAGAAGAATGCTACTTCCGGTTGACATTATATAATGATTGTGTTATATAATGATCTTGTGCAGACGTTAGACCTCAATGCGCCGTTTGCGGCTCTCGCGGATCCGACTAGACGGGCGATTCTTGCTCGTCTGTGTCAAGGCGAGGCTGGGGTGATGGAGCTTGCCGCTCCATTCAACTTGAGCCAACCCGCAATCTCCAGGCATCTGAAGGTGTTGGAGAATGCGGGGCTAATAACGCGAAGAGTGGATCGAACCCGGCGACCTTGCAAGGTTGTGCCCGAAGCCGTTGATGAACTGACGAGTTGGCTTTCCCGCTTAAGAGTCGCGATGGAGGCAAACTACGCACGCTTGGACCAGCTCTTGGCCCAACCGACTAATGATGACAACAATGAAACCTCTAGAACTTAAACTTAATGGCGATACTCAGGTGATCGTCACCCGTGAATTTGCCGCTTCGCCGGAGGCGGTCTTTCGTGCTCATGTTGAGCCTGATCTGATTCGGCAATGGATGCTCGGGCCAGATGGCTGGACTATGCCGGAGTGCGTGGCTGATTTTCGTCCGGGTGGGAGCTTTCGTTACGTCTGGGCCAATGAGGAAGGCGAGAGCTTTTCAATAACCGGCGAATGTATTGCCTGCGAGCCCTTCTCCCGGCTGGAGCATATAGAGCGGATGCACCTACCTGATCCAACCCCCGACAACCATATCGTGACCACATTTGATCCCGATGGCGAAGGGACCCTGATGACCATGGTCATGACCCTGCCTTCCGCCGAGGTTCGATCAACGATGTTGGGCACCGGGATGGAAAGAGGAATGGAAGTGAGCTATCAGCGGCTGGAAGCACTTTTGGGTTAGCGAATGAGCTTGTCTAGGGCAAGAATCTGCCGTTTGACGGCAGGTTCTTCCTTGGTCGAATACCACTTTGCCTTTCCCGCGGAGTTTCGCATGGGGCGCAGATCCCAAGACTTAAACTTTGTGCCATCGAAGTTCAATGTGTACACCGCGGTGGCTGCCGGAAGAGGTGAAATCAGATTGCCCATCGAGTACAAGATGGGCTTGCCCCTATAAATCTCGCGTCCTTGGAGGCGGTGAGGGTGGGCACCGAGTACGACGTCCGCCCCAGCCCTGATGAAGTTTCGGCCCAAATTGATCTGGTACTTCGTTGGCTTTGTTTGGCGTTCAATGCCCCAGTGCAAGGCCACTAGGAGAACATCACACTGCTTCTTGGCCGTGCGTACAATGTCTTGCACCCGGTCACTTTGTGGGTTACCGCCGAGGTCAAGCCCCGCAAGCCCGGATGTTTTGGCGGTAGCTGGGGTGCATTTCCACAGCCCGCCTGTGCTCACGAATGCTAGGTAACTGATCATGCCCACCCGAATTCCATTGGGGAGCGTTTTGACGGTGGGTGCTGTCGCCTCGTTGATGTTCATTCCAGCTCCCGCGTGCTGAATGCCAGCCTTGTTCAGGAGATTGATGGTTTCGGTCATGCCCTGGGTGCCGTAGTCCATCGCATGGTTATTCGCGAGGCTAACGAGGTCAAAGGTCCCCTTCAAATTACCGATATGACTGGGTTCCGCTTTAAGGATGAACTGGTGCTTGGCCTTGATCTCCTCGGCGCTCTTTCGACGCGTCGGTGTTTTGGAACTGGTGAGAGGGATTTCTAGGTTGCCGTAGGAGAGATCTGCCTTTTGGAAAGTCCCGGCAACTTCTTTCAAGGGGAAGGTCTTGGCGCCAATGCCGTAGAACATGATATCGCCTCCGGCGACCAGAGTCCATGGCTTAGGCGCTATCAGGGCAAGGGCGGCGGGGACCATGAGTATAGGGACGAGACGGGTTCGCCTTGAGTACTATGCGAGGTCAGTTTGAGCAGTGGATCCCAACTCGCCTGGCGATTTCACAAGAAATGCGGCAAGGGCGCACACGCATCCTGCGAGGAGATATGGGCTGGCCGCCCACCAGTCAAACATAGCCCCCCCAATCAGCGGCCCAACGATGAATCCGATGGACCGGGCCCCTTGGAGCAGGCCAAACAGTTCACCTTGGCGATCTTCGGGAGTCAACTTACTACAGAGGGAATTGATGGTAGGGCTGGCGAGCCCCTGTCCCACCGCATAAAAGAGGCTACATCCAAGGAGTACCGCGAACCAGAGCGATGGGATCGGAAACAGATAGGTAAATGGCGTCAAACCTAGACCAATACCTTGTAGTAGGTATGCGCCCCGGATCATTGGTCCATCCTTGACCCGCTTCGAGAGCCAGGCAATAAAATATGCCTGCACTAAGAATCCAATCAAAGATTCATAACCAAAGACAACACCAAAGTGCCATTGCGAGAAATTCAACGTCGCCTTAATGAGGCGACCAAAGGTGCCCTCTAAAGTGGCGAGGGCAAACCATGCCACGCAAGAGACAATGACCAGAGCCCGGACCTGAGGGAATGATCGCAACAGGCGAAGGTCAAACAGCATGTTTTTGGTCTGCCTTTCGCCGGCCTTCGGTTCAATTTTGGGCAAAGTCAACCAGATCAAGACTAACCCAAGGCCGGAGCTTGCTGCGGCTATGAAACCTACCCACTGGCTACCTAGTCCAGCACCAATAAATCCGCCTATAACGGGACCTCCGATGAGCCCAGTCGTGATCGCAGCGCCGATCTTACCCATCGAGGTAGTCCTTTCTTCCGGCGTTGTGCCGTCAGCTACGATTGCTTGGGCAATCGCTACATTTGCGCCTCCGAGTCCCGATAAGAGTCGGCTCAGGATAAGCAGGAGAATGCCGTGAGAGAGCCCATAAACGAGCATGCCCAGAGCGGAGAATCCTGAACAGATCAAGAGAATTGGCTTGCGACCGACTCGGTCACTAACTCGCCCCCAGAATGGCGAAATGAGGAGTTGGACCGCGAACGTGCTGGCCAGGATTGCGCCGATGAGCCAGCCTGGTGCCCCATGCCGTTCGGCATGAAGCTGAATATCGGGGATGATCATCCCGAATCCAAATAGGTCCAAGAAGATCGCGATATAGAGCGAGGTTAACCAGTGACGCAACGCCGTCTATTGTGAGTCAAAATGGGGAGAGAATGCGGCTTGTTCACCTTAGTGCTCTGCTTCCAATCGTGGCGCTTTCGGGCGACCCCATCGCGTTATTGCAGGCAAAGGAACTGCATTGTGAGCCCGAGCGCGGTTTTCTCGCTAGTGTTCTCAAGGAGCTACGGATTGATCCTTCAAGTCAGATGCTAGTTTTTAGCAAGTCCAGCCTTCAGGGGCAAGTTAGCCCCAAGAACCCACGGGCGATCTACTTCAACGAATACTCGTACGTAGCGTGGATTCCTGCAGCCCCATTGCTGGAAATCATGACCGTTGACCCAGCAAAAGGACCGCAATTCTATACGATCATGAACAGGGCAGGCGGGACCATCCGAACTGAGGATAGTCAGTGTTTTCGTTGCCATGGACGATCACCCGTTCAACTGATTGCTCGCTCATCGATTGTTGCTCCGAGCGGATATCCCCGGGTTGATCAGCGTTCCCGCCTCGTGGGACCGGAAACCCCAATCGAAGAACGATGGGGCGGCTGGTATGTGACGGGGACCCATGGGACCATGCGGCATATGGGAAATGTGCTCAGCACACCAGCGGATGAGCCAGTCAAGCTAGATAAGGAAGCTGGAGCAAACCGGACGGAGCTCAGCCCGTTCATTGACACCTCAAAGTATCTAACTCCGCACTCCGATATCGTCGCGTTGATGGTTTTCGAGCACCAGATGGAAATCCAGAATGCAATCTCAGCGGTTGCGACAAAGGGCTCCAATGCCTCTGTTGATCATCTTGTGGATGTCCTGTTGGGAGTGGGGGAAGTCAAGCTGACCTCCACAGTAACAGGCACTTCTGGTTTTAGAGATTACTATCAGCAGCGATATCCCAAGGACCAAAAGGGCAGGTCGTTAGGGGACCTAGACCTTAGGACACGACTCCTGAAGTATTCCTGTAGCCCAATGGTGTACTCGGCCGCGTTCCAGGCCCTGCCGCAGAAGGATGAAATCCTGACGAAGCTTAAAGCCCGATGTACTCCCGAAGCTCGGGAAATTCTCAGCGGTACCCTATAAGGCACGAGGCCGGTACTGGCTCAGGGGCACAAACCGATAGCCCATAGCTCGCGCCTTAGTGACGATCATCGGCACTGTCTCCACCGCACGGGGGCAGTCGTGCATGAGGATGATCCCTCCCGGCGAAAGCCGCTGGAGCGCTTTCCTAATGACTATGGAATTGCTGGGGCTATCGTAGTCGCCTGGGTCATCGGTCCACATCACGGTGAAGAGCCGTAAATTAGCGGTACTCCTTAGAACGGGTAGCGAGAGGTCTCCGCCAGGAGGGCGGCAATAGAGTGGCGTCGTGCCCGTGATCCGCTTGATCACATCGTTTGCTGCCCTGAACTCTGTGAGCACATCTTCCTGAGAAAGAAGGGTGAGGTTTGCGTGGCTGAACGTATGGCTCCCGATCTCAAATCCGCCGGAATGGATCGCCCGAACGAGGTCAGGATTCCTTTCGGCCATGTACCCAACAACGAAGAAGGTCGCCGGCACCTGCAGCTTCTTAAGGACTTGCAAGAGCTGTCGCGTGCATGCTGGATGCGGCCCGTCGTCAAAGGTCAGGGTTATGGTGGGTAAGCGGCTGGGCCCCTTTGCGATCACCCTTCTCTCAAGGTCCTGCCGTGTGAGGGCGGCTAGCCGTGCGTTCAGTGCGACAGTATCGGCAGTAACTTCCCGTCGAGCCCTGATCCAAGTGGGGTTGCTTCGGCGGGGTGACGCATTATTGATTCCCGGGGCCAGTTTCACAAGCAGTGGCGTCGTCGGATGCTTGCTAAGCAGGGCAATCGCAAGAAACGATGGGATCATGAGAAGTACAACAACGTTGGGCCGCGTCATGGCGCACATCTAGGCCATCGGGTGCCGATTGAACGCAGAATACCGACCGGTAACAAAGTGCTCAAGCTGTCGCTCAATGTCGCTAAGGAGCGTTGAGGCGCCCAGACGGAAGAGATGTGGGCTAAGCCATTCAAGCCCAAGTTCTTCCTTCATGAGGATCATCCAATCGGTGCTTTGCTTGGCGGTGCGAATACCACCGGCCGGCTTGAAACCTATCTTGTAGCCAGTTTTCTCCCGAAAACCGCGGATCTGGCGCACCATGGTCAGGCCAACAGGCAAAGTGGCATTATGGGTTTCCTTGCCAGTTGACGTCTTAATGAAATCGCTACCGGCCATCATTGCTACGAGGCTGGCTCGAGCGACATTGGTTAATGTGGCGAGCTCGCCGGTGGCCAAAATGCTTTTGAGATGGGCATCCCCGCATGCTTCGCGAAACATCGCAATCTCATCATAAAGGGCGGTCCAATTGCCATTCAGTACGTGTTGTCGGCTAACAACAATATCAATCTCGCTGGCTCCCGCCGCGACACTGGCCCTGATTTCATGTATTCGTTCTCGCAAAGGCGATAAGCCGTGCGGGAATCCTGCTGCAACGGCGGCCACCGGAATGCCGGTGCCCTCAAGAAATCGGACCGCAGTCGGCACCATTTGGTGATAAACACAAACCGCTCCCGTAGAGATGGGTGGCATCTCCATCGCATCCAGCAGAGACTGTCTAACGGGTTGACGAGCCTTTGCGCAAAGGCGTTGCACTGTACCGGGCGTATCATCTCCGCTCAAGGTGGTGAGATCAATGAGGGTAACTGCCTTGAGGAGCCAAGCCGCCTGCCATTGTTTCTTGACGGTCCTTCGCCCTGGCAGCGTCGCGGCTCTGCGTTCAGCTGCCGAACGATTGATCAGAGTTGCCTCCACCCAGTCCAAGTCAAGTGGCATTCCAGGATTGCGCGTCGGGGCTTCGGCTTGGGCGCAGTTCATGATGCTTCCATTTTAGCCTAGGGTCGTTGCCGATCCGCTAAGTTTGGCTTGAAGGCCTTGAGTTCACGTGTTTGTTCTTGCCACCACTCGTAGGTAGAACGGATAGTTTCTCGAATGCTAGGGAGCTTCAACCCAAGGTCCATGGCGGGTTGGGCATCCACGCGGAAAAGATTCTCATTTTCGCGAGGGACCTCAAGGGGCAGGGGAGTGCCTAGACTCTCAAGGAGCTCAAAATTGGGGGCACGGAGTTCTCGGCGGATTCTCTTTAAGAGGTGGTCGAAGTCCATCGGCGCCTGAGGGCCGACAACGTTGACGGTTTGGGAGTGCCCGGCAACAAGTCCGTCTAGCACGAACTCTGCCAAGGCTCGGGCATCCAAGCACTGAACGGGTTGGTTGAGGCGGGCTGGTTTGGTGAACGCTTCATAATTGGCGACTCGGTCAATCCAATAGGTGAAACGATCTGTTGGATCGTAGGGGCCTGCGATGATGCCCGGGCGTAAAATCCAAGCTCTTTCCCCCCAGTGTTTTCTCACTTCTTGCTCACAAAGGACCTTGAGCCCACCGTAGGTCTCGGAGCTGACCTCTTCGGTGTTTCGGTCACCAAGCCTCGCCAAAGCGGAGTCCACCGATGAGTTATCGGGATCGGCGTAGACCGAGATGGTGCTTATGAACGCAAGCCGCTCGGCGCACGACGATAAGGCCTCGCCGGCCAAGCGAACGGCTCTTGGGATATAGGCGCTCGTATCCACAACCGCATCCCATCTCTTACCCTGCAGGCTTGAGAGGTCATCAAGTCGGTCCCCCAAAAAATGCTCATGCGTTGGGAACAGGTCAGGATTGGTCTTGCCGCGATGAAACAACGATAGGTTCCATTCGCGGTCTATGGCCGCCTCGGCGAGATGACGCCCAACAAAGCTCGTCCCGCCGAGGATGAGGAGCCGCATCAGACGGTGGACTTAACTTGGCCCAGAACTTCCTTCAGGGCCGCCGCAGAAGCATGCAAAGAATCTCGTTCGGAGTCACTGACCGCCGGGGCGAGAACTTCGTTGGCACCATTTCGACCGACTCGCGTCGGTAGCGAAAGGGAAATGTCGCTGATGCCCAGCTTTCCGGACTGGAGGGAGCTGACCGGTAGGACTCGACCAGAATCCAAAGCGATCGCTTCCACAACTTCTTTTATCGAAACGCCCACGGCGCGCCCAGCGCCACCCTTGAGGCGAATGACTTCGGCGCCTGACTTCTTTGTAAACTCAAAGATGCTCTGGCCGACTTCGCTTGTGAACCCAGGTATCGAACTAAGAGAGACGCCGCCAATATTGGCCGAAGACCAGATCGGCACCATGCTGTCGCCATGCTCGCCAAGAATGAGAGCATTAACATCTTTGGCGGGAACGCTGAAGTGGTCGGCCAACAAGCTACAGAATCGGCAGGTATCAAGAACAGTTCCGAGGCCGATCGTACGGGAAGGACTCGTAATGCCAGATTCCACGGCGATATGGGTGAGGATATCCACGGGGTTTGACACGACAAGGATCGTTGCGTCGGGAGCAAGTTGGGTTGACTTCAGCCCTTCCAAGATGGTGCTGAACAAGCCGACGTTGCGGCTAATGAGTTCCAGCCGGCTCTCATCAGGCTTTCGCCGAAGGCCAGCCGTAATAACAACGCAGTTGGATCCTTCCATAACGCCATATTCACCGCTACTGGTGATGATTTGGCTTGAGGTGTAGTGCGACCCGTGGCGGATATCGAGCGCTTCGCCCGCCGCCATATCGGCATTCATGTCAACTAGAGCAATTTCTTTAACGATTCCGCCCAATTGAAGGGCGAATGCGGCGTCGGATCCAACACGGCCACCGCCACCAATAATGCTAACTTTCATCCGCCTACATTATGGCAGGTTAGTTAATGTCCCAGTCGTATCGTCCACTATCTACGATGACCCCTTGAGGCTGATATTCAATGGTGCATCCTGCGACGAGGCGGCTTGGAGTCATCGGCTTAACCCGCCCGTCCACGAACAATACGTTCATTCGGCCCGTGTGCCAAGGCCAAGCCCCTCCGTACTCGGTGAACTTGTTTTGGCTATCCTTCTCCCACTCAGTTTCTCCGAGCACAACTTCAATGCCCTGACCGTAAAAGAACGAATCAATAATCTGGGATCCTCCGGACTGCTTCCAGCGGCACGGTGGAACAACGAGGTGGCTACCGCCGCCACTGGGCAGGCCGCTTGGGGTGACGGCCTCTACCGAGTCAACGCCAAAAATTGTGTTGGTTGGGCTCTCAATCGCATTGAGACTGCGGGGCATGGAATGGCGCTCGCTCCCAATTCGCACAATCGGGGCTAGGTAAAGGTAGTTGTAGCCTAGGTTGCTGAGCTTTGCCACCGCGTAGTCGTAAGCGATGGCGTCTACCCTCAGAAGGTCCTCGTCAAAGGTTGCTGGAGGTCGGGGCCAAGGCTTGGGATCGGCTGGGCACTTGTACAAACGACGATCCCCAATATAGGCATTAAGAATCTGGGGCCACCTTCGATCGTTGAAGGCGTCTGCCGTTGGCCCTCCATTGTAGGCGGCCGGGAGCATGCCTTCATTGTTATCGTTAAAGTACAGATTAGCAGCGAGGCCAGCTTGCTTGAAGTTACTGAGGCACACGGAGGCGAACGCAGAACGCCGGGCCGCTGTAAACACCGGAAGCAAAATTGCCGTCAGTACCGCGAGGATCGCAATAACCACAAGCAATTCAATCAGAGTAAAGGCGCTACGTTTCAAGAACCTCGTTATCTAGTTTACGCAATGTTTTATCAAATCCGACGTTGAAAACTCTGCATTTCGCCAAAAACTTGAAATCCAAGTTCGCGGTACCACGAAGAAAGTTTTTCGTCGCATTGCAAGACGAGGGGGGTTCCCCTTTTGAATGCGTGAAGTTGCGCTGAACGCATCAATGAACTCCCATAACCTCGGCGACGTTTTGAAGAATCAACGCAGACGTTGTAAATTCCGAGAGCATGTGGAGAAGGAGCGACCATCGCGGCGGCAATGATCGAATCGTTTTCGGAGATGTGCCAAAGCTCGTGAGTCCCGCTGGCCGTTGCATCAACGACCAATTGCCGGAATCCCGCTTCGTTCATGGAGAAGAACTGCTTCACCATGAATTCAGACACATCATGCCGGAACTCTGGGCCAGCGCATTCGTGCCACTCCTCTCGGCCAAGCGTGCGGGCTGGGTACCAGACCATTTGGACCATTCGATGGAGAGGCGCAAAATCGGCGTCGAGCATGGCTTCCGTCAGGCCGTACGGTTCATCACCCGAAATGATGAAGATCCGCATGGCGGGCTGTAGCCTCGCCCAACGATCAACCTCGGCGATGATCAATTCCAAGTCGGCTTCTTCGCCATGAAAGCCTAGGATGAAGTTGCAGAATGAGTACGGGCGCAGGGAAATCGTCCCGACAAAGTTTGGGTGATCAATGACTCGGGTGTCCGGTAGCTCACGCGCTAGGCCCATATAGGTCTGCGCAATATTCTGCCGAGCGGCGTCAGTTAGAGAACAAAGCTCCACAATATCCCCAGTGTTGTCCTTCTAGGTAGGACGGTTACGCCAGCGGCAAGCCCCGATCCTATTTTCATGCCGATAAAGGCTTGGGGCCCCTTTGGCGTGATGAAGACCGTGGCGAAACCGCGACCCTCGTCATCAAATTTCCATATATCAAGGCCAATCCCCACCTGAAATCCATCTTCAAGGTTCACTGGGGCCCCAATCCGGAAGGTTGGCGCATACAGACGGCTGGGTGGTGTGAAGACTTCTCCGTTCAATGATTGGGAAAAGAACTTTGCGACGGACCGGAAAACACCGGACTGCACCACAAAGCCGCCGTAGTGCCCAGTCTCCAGCCACATCGTCTTCATATGGGGGAGGGCCAAGCGAAGTGCATCATAGCTGCGAGCTGGGACGACCGTGTCATATCGAGCGGCGATCAAGTAAGCGGGACGGGATTCGTCGCTCCGAATGTACTCAGTGGGCTCGATTTCCTTTAGCGCATCAACAAGTTTGTCTCTTGTCCAGTGATTCCGTCGGAGCTTTTCCCGTTCCGTGGCCAGTCTCGAGCTTGACCATATCGTGTCGGCCAAATCTGCCCCCCCCAGTAGCGAACAATAGGCATCAATCCGTGGCTCTACTGCGAACGCCATGCTTCCAACAATGGCACCGAGGCTGGTCCCACTTAGACCGATCTTGGTCTTATCAAACTCCTGGCGAGTTTCAATCCAGTCAATGGTCCGCCTTACATCCCAGACGGCTTGAATCATCATCGCTTTCAGCTTCTCAGGGTCCGGTTGGATAGCCAACTCGCCGCTACCGCTTCCTTTTGGAGCACGAGAGAGGTGAAAAGGAAGCTCCATGATGACGGACGCGATTCCGCCGTCGGCAAGCTTTTGGGCAAGGTCGTTTTCCGCCTTAAGGTCAGGGGCTCCCCAGTAGTGGAGGATGACCACCACAGGTAATGGCTTTGCTGACTCGGGCACCAAAATGTGAATCGGGACGTTTTGGTTTTCAGCGAATGTGGTTTCCCACGCGCTCGGAAAGCTGAAGCGGGTAACTTTGCCGTTCGGAAGTTCTACGGGGTTAAATGGAACCAATGGTGGAGCGAGCGTGATCTGGGGATCTTGCGCCAACGCCAAGGCTGCCGCGGCGGCCCAAACTGCAAAAATGAATAGCCTTGCCCTCTGCTTGACGATCTGCCTCACGGCTGCCTCCACTGCACAAAGTTTAGACAACACGTTCGACGTTGCGCTTGGCACGGCTGGCTTAAACACGGGAACGGCGAGATTCGACCCCCAGATTGTGAGTTTCTTTCAGGACAAGTCCCACGCGGGCACGTTCTACCAAAGTGCCTATGCGAACCCTTGGCGCTTGCCATTCTTAATGTCCGTCCAGCGTGATCTCATCGCATCGGCAAGTGATCGGCCGGCTGATAGCCTAGCGGCTGGGGCAAGGATGGTGGGACCCGGAGTTAGGCGCACGATTTTGGGCAACCCCATCCAAGCAGCAGAGCAATTCGCAAGTCGCCCAGGATCCCTAGCGGGGGTTCTTGAACGGATGCGAAGGTCCAACCTCATTTCAGGCAATGTGCCGGTCTTAACATCCATCCCCGAACCAGCTCGCCAAGCCGCTGCCCTGATCTTGACCGTGCTCATGGACGTAGCTCCGATGCGCCGAGCAGCATTCTCCAATGTCGAGAATGTTGAGTCGCTGTTTGTTCGGGCGAGGACACCGGAGCCAGCGGGCTATGATGCGGACCGAACTAGTCGGATGCTAAAGGATATTGAGAGGGTGGATATGCCTTACCTGTTCGGTGCGAGCCAAGATATCGCCATGGCCTGTACCATCGCTCGGAACAAGCTCTTGGGGATCGATACCTCCGAGAAATTCAACTTTAAGATTGCCTCGAGTTGGGGCGAAATCATCATTTCTGGCGGCGGTGACAATAAGTACGAAGGAGGGCCGACATTACTCATCCTTGATTCGGGGGGGAGCGATACCTATGTCGGATATCCCAGCAATCGAACCGCTTCAAATTGGGCAAGCTTGGTCGTTGATAGTCGAGGTAACGACAAGTACGTTAGCCATGAACGATTGGTAGGACTGCCGATTCGGCAAGATGCGGGCCGCAAGAGCGCCAATGACTGGGGTCCTGGTGGCGCAACCATGGGCGTCAGCATGATTTTTGACATGCAGGGTGACGACCTATATCGGTCGGAAACCCCCGGCCTTGCAAGTGGAACCTTCGGGGTGGGTTTCCTGAGTGACACTGCAGGAAATGACATTTACGACGCCTACGTGAACTCGCAGGGGTATGGCTACTTCGGGCTGGGCATCATTGAAGACATGGCCGGCGACGACAAGTACGCTGGATTTAGCGCGGTTCAGGGCTACGGAGGACCGGGCGGTTTTGGCGCAATCATTGACCGGCAGGGCAATGATTCCTACGTTGCCAACAACGTAGACCTGGATTTCCCGAGCCCTCAGACGGCGCAAGCGAACGTTAGCATGGCCCAAGGTGCGGGGGTCGGGCGCCGGGCCGACTACTTGGATGGCCACTCGCTAAGCGGGGGCGTCGGAGTGATGTATGACCTTGATGGTAACGATAGTTACTCGTGCGGAGTTTTTGGGCAAGGTGTCGGATATTGGGATGGGGTTGGCGCACTTTGGGATCGTGGCGGCAATGACCTCTATTCAGGAGTCTGGTACGTGCAAGGGGCGGCAGCGCACTTTGGCATTGGCTACCTTGAAGATGAAGGTGGAGCTGATGAGTATGTGGCAACCCAAAACATGGCTCTTGGAGCCGGGCATGATTTCAGCGTCGGAATGATCATGGATCGGTTTGGCGCGGATACCTATAAGGCACCGAACCTGAGCCTGGGGGCAAGCAGTGCCAACGGATGGGGAGTCTTTCTAGATTTCGACGGCAACGACCAATACAATGCCTCAAACATTACGCTCGGTCGAAGTGCGGATGTACCCAAGAACAGCCTTAGGGAGCGAGGTTTAGGGATTGGGCTCTTCTATGATGGCGGGGGAACTGATACCTATCCGGCCGCGACAAATTGGGCTATCAATGCAACGCGGATTGTGAATTGGACGGACCGCAATGATCGCGCCACGGAGAGCCAATTTGGTATCTTTTGGGACCGATAGATGGTCCCAATCCGCGATGATCTGAAAACGAATGAAAGGCCGTGGGTGACCTACACCCTAATTGCCCTTAACATTATCATCTATCTATGGGATCGCTCGGGAGCCATTAACGGCAGTGGGGTCGTTTTTTCCGACCTCGCCATGCGTCCAGCAGAGATTATAGATGTGCTGAAAGGCAAGGGGGAACCTACCAATCTCACCACACTTTTCACGATGCTTTTTCTCCACGCCAACCTAACCCATATTGTGGGGAACATGCTGTTTCTCCTTACGTTCGGGGGGAGGGTGGAGGAGATTTTTGGCCCTGTTCGCTATGCCCTGTACTATGTGTTTTGGGGGATCGTTGCGTCAGCAGCTCACATTGCCTTCCTGCCAACTTCTACTATTCCGACGCTGGGAGCTTCTGGAGCGATTGGCGGAGTATTGGGCGCCTATTTTCTGCTATTCCCGGGAAATCGGATTCAATTCACGATACTCCCTTTCTTCTTCATCACGTTTACAATCGTGGCGTGGATCATGCTCGCCTTTTGGTTTGTGTTCCAAATCCTGCTGCCTCAAGAGGGAGTTGCCAATTGGGCGCATGCTGGCGGCTTCGCCGCAGGGATGATCACCGTCTTGATTCTGGGTGGGCGGGCTAATCTTCTCCGAGGATTCCAGTTTGAGCGGCTAACAGGCGGCGACTTTGATGACTAAGCAATTACCAATTTGGGTGTGGGTGTTCACGTTACTGGCTGCGGTGGGGTCCCTAGTGTCCATTGCCCAGCGGTACCGGGTTGAAGCCGGCAATCGGGCCGTTGCCTTGGCCCTAGAATGGCCGGTAATTACCGAGGCAGCCGCGACCTCCGGCTTACCCGTAGATCAAGCGATTATTGAATTGCAACAGGCTGGAATGCGAGCCGTCGTCCTGCCCGAGGACACGATTGGCGACGCCCTAGATCGGGGAGATTTGCGCCTCGTTGTCGACAGTGTTGGACAGGCAAAGTGGCTCGTTGGCCGCCTTAATCAGGACGATGTCCTGAAGGCCCTTCGGCGCCGGAGTATCTTGACACCCAGCTCCGACGGCCGCGGAATTCAGCTTGGGGCTGATCTCCCGTACCAAGTCCTTCGGTCCGTGTCCCTCGGCCTAGATCCCGCAGCCGCTCGGCAGGTCAAGGGTGCTGGCCTTTTCCTCGTTGCGCGCAGTTCCAACATTCCGAGCCCGAGTCGTGAGTATGTCAAGGCAATTATCAGCGACGCAGGTGAGAAGGGGGCGGATGGATTCTTACCCCAAGGCGATAGCGTGCTTGGTAGTCGCGCCCACCTAAAGGAGATGGCTGAGACCTTGGAGCACCAGGGATTGGTCTACTGCTCGCCTGAGTTTGCAAAGATGGTGGGCGAAACGACCATGCTCACTAGCAATCCTCAGAACGTGGTTCGGCTACACGCAATTCAGGCCGCCGAAATTGAGCGCATGACCCCGCAAGAGGTCATTGAGCGCTATGCCCGGGCCGCTGGCGAGCGAAATCAGCGGATCCTGCTTGTGCGTCCATTTGATAGCAACCAGGACACTCCCCTGCGGTCATTGGCGGCTTCGCTTGACCTGGTTGCTAAAGGAGTCGTGAAAGAGAAGCTGAAGGTGAGTCAGCCACGCCCGTGGGCAAATCCCTCCGTGCCCGCCTGGGTACCAATCCTGATTGCCTGCGGAGTATTCGGAGCCTGTTGTGGCTTGGCCATGACCGTATTATCAAGCCGATGGTGCCAGGGCGTTGTGATTCTTCTGGGGTTACTGAGTTCTGGGCTGGCATTGAAAGGTGACCCGCAATATCTGGCGACCTTCGCGGCCATGGTCTTCCCCGTTCTTGCTTACGAAGGGCTCAAGTCTTGGCGTAAATGCCACCCAGTGATCCAGTTTGGCCTGATCTCCTTGGTCAGCATTGTCGGTGGGCTTTGCGTAGCCGGCCTACTCAATGGGCCCGCTTACTTTGTTCGGGCGGAGAGCTTCTGGGCCGTAAAGATGGCGCACTTCCTCCCGATTATCGCGGTCACGGCCATGGTTGTGCGCGACCAATTTGAGTTGCCCAAGGTAGCGATGACACCCGTAACATGGGGGGCGCTGTTCGTCGGAGGCGTTGCCCTCATCGGGCTTGGGTTCATGCTGGCTCGAACCGGCAACGATAACCCAGCTGCCGTGTCCGGGGTTGAACTGAAACTCCGTAGTGTTCTGGAGCGGTACTTCAGTGTTCGCCCGCGAACCAAGGAGTTTGCGATTGGTCATCCTGCGATGTTCATTGGGCTGGCCGCTCTGGTGCGCCCCAACCGCAAGGCTCAAGTCACGGGAGGTTTTCTAACGGCGCTTGGTATGATCGGTCAGACAAGTATGGTGAATACAATGTGTCACCTTCACACACCCGTTTTTGTCGGACTGGTGCGGATCGCTATTGGCTTGGTTGCAGGCTTGGCGGTAGGTTTAGCCTTATGGCCGCTGGTTAGGCGGTGGCTTCCCGCATGAGCAAACTCCTTCTTGCTGGTTACTTTGGTTGCGACAACCTTGGCGATGATGCAATCCTCTTGGGGTTTGTCGAAGGCGCAGGCCGAGCTGGATATGAGGTCACAGTACTAAGTGGAGCTCCAGAAGAAACCTATCGCCAGTATGGGTTGACGAGCATTCCCCGCAAAGACATGGCCCGGTTCAAGGAAGCGATGGCCAAACACGATGCTCTCGTCTTTCCCGGCGGCTCGATTTTTCAGGATGTGACCAGTGTTAAGAGTGCCCTCTTTTATGCGAACCTTGTGCGTGAGGCAAAGAAGCTTAACAAAAAGGTGGTGATG
Organism: Fimbriimonadaceae bacterium; assembly: GCA_020850835.1. Lineage (GTDB taxonomy): Bacteria > Armatimonadota > Fimbriimonadia > Fimbriimonadales > Fimbriimonadaceae > JAFLBD01. The sequence continues at coordinate 8,522 of JADZDX010000050.1, read as the reverse complement.
CTGGCCCAAGGGGTTGGCCCCCTGACCACTTTTCTCGGTAAGCGAGCGGCGAAGTTTGCCTTCGAAAGCGCGGACGCCATCGCCGTTCGTGATCCAGAATCCATCCGTAGTCTGCATACACTGGGTCTCAAGGCCGTTCCCAGGGCAACAAGCGATATGGCCTTTCTCCTCCCAGCAATCCAAGGAGAGGAAGCGGGGTATCAGATCGGCACGATGAAGTCGGTTGGCCTGATTCCTCGCCCCCATGGCAAGGGGCAGGAAGTCGAAAGGCTCTTTGCCGAACTGAGTCGCCTGCTCTTTGAGAACGGTTACATGCCGACATTGATCGAACTCGATCGGAGCCTCGATGGCCCCCTAATTCAAAGCATAGAGAAAGCTCAGGGAGGCAAGATTCCGAGCCTCCGGAGACTCGGCACGCCGATGGAACTCCAAAAACGGCTGCTTCGCATGGATGGGGTCATCAGTATGCGGCTTCATGGCGGCATCATTGCGACAACCGTCGGAGTGCCCAGTGTCATGTTGAGCTACGATCCAAAGGTGGCGGCTTTTGCCAGTGAGGCCGGGCTTCCGTCGGCGCTTCCGATGAATAGCTTAAGTGCGTCGCGCGTCTTTGAAGTATTCCAAACGATGATGAAGCAACGTGAACAGTCGGCAGAAAGGCTCCTTGCCCGCCGCGAGACCCTCCGACAGCAAGCAATGCTTAACATCGAAGTTCTTCAAAACTGTGTTCGTTAGGCGATCCCTCACTTTTGTCTTGCCACTCCTGCCCGCCTTGTGCCTGGCGGGTTCCCAGAATTGGAGTTGGGTCAACAAGAACTTGATCAACAAGATCAGGATTGAAGGTTCTCGTCGACTTGGGTATCACATCCGTACCGTCAGGGGGGACCGCGAGGCATTTAATATCAGCAATGACCATGGTCTCGGGAACCGGGCCTTCACAGACGTGGGGCTCATTCAAGTCTCTGGACGCCAAGTACTGGGCCTTTTCAACTTCGAAGCCGCCTTTGTAGATAGTCGGTTCAGCTCGCCAGATGCGCAGCGGTTTAGCCTTGACTATGATCGGGATGGCTGGCAAATCAACCTAGGCGATATCCGGGGGAGCCTGCTGAACACGAACCGATTTGCAAGCTTCAACCGTACCCTTCGTGGCGCACAGGTAGGCTACAAATCAGGGAATTTTCAGGCGAAGGCATTAATGAGTCAAGCCAAAGCGCGGGCTGAAACGGTGACGATTCCTGGCAATGGCAGTAGTGGCCCGTACTATCTCCAGACGAGCCAGATCGTGCCCGAAAGTGAACGTGTCCAAGTGGATGGACAGCCGATGCAGCGGGGTCGCGATTACACCATTAGCTATGAGGTGGGATCGTTGAGCTTCACTACATCGGCCATCCCGCCCAGCAGCACGATTGCGATCACTTTTGAAGCGTATGGCTTCAATGCCCAGCGAGGAACGATTGATGGCGCAGGGATCAGCTACGACTTCGGACAAGGGGGCAAGGTTGGTTTGACGGCAATGCGCCAGACGGCTCGCGGGAATGCCTTCGGAAGTACTCGCCTTGATAAATTCTTCGGGTTCGGGCCCCCGAGCACACCTTACACCCTGCAGTTTGAGCCCCTAGCTTCGCGCCCAATAACTATCCGGGTGAATGGGGTTTTGCAATTGGAAGGCGTTGACTATTACTTTGATAGCCTCAACCCAGCCACGTTCTTCTTCACCCGGTTCATGGCCCCAACTGACGAGATAGACGTTGTCTACACACCGAAGCCCCGGACCACAGTGGATGGCGACCGCGAAGTGGTCGCCATGGACTACCGGCTCCCGCTAGGCAAGAATGGCTCCATCAGCTATGCCCTTGCCAAGGGCAAACTGAAGAACGAACTCAATCCAAGCGAGGGTTTGGCCCAAGGGCTAACGCTGGAGTATGCCCGAGGGCCGTGGACACTAAGGGCCGGAGCCAGGGATATTCCAAGAGGGTATGTCAGCATTGAGAGCACAAGTTTCAACCGAAACGAGCGAGCTGGCGATGTTGCGGTAAGTTACGCGCTCAGTTCCAAGGCGAAGATCACGGGTAACCACAGTAGCGCTTTAGTCACGACTCGCACCGTTGATGGCGGTGGAAACTTGCTGTACCGCCAATCGAGAGTTTCGTCCAGTGGGTTACTTTATGACTTTGCGCCATCAACGGGCGGGCAGCCACTGAGCGTTGGGTGGGATCGCCGCCAGTCTCGGATCCTCGGTAACCCATCGGTGGCCGATACCTTCTCGTTAGCCACTAATAAATCATTTGGTTCTTGGGATTATCGACTCTCGCTGAACCATATGATGGGTTCAGGTCCAACAACCTTTACGGCTGATTCGCCGCTTCACTCGTTCTCGGTGAGCGGGCTGACCGGAGTGGTTTCGTGGCGACCGAATCCGCGGGTAACCCTGGATACGGCGCTTAGTTTGAACTCGGTTCGCTCCGGGGGCGAAAGCGGACTCGGCCGGCGGGCCGACCTAAACGTGGCCTACACACCAAGTGAGAGGCTAAGTTTTGGTCTGCAGTTTAGTGACACGGATAGCGGAGGTGTCAGTGGGCTCGGCGGATTCAACGATGGAAGTGGCTTAGGCTACGGATCAAGTGGCTTCAGCGGCACGGTTCCGGGCCTTAATTTCCTTGGCGCAACCGGTTCGCGCTTAGCTAACCTGAGGGCTGACTATCGGCCCAGTGATAGTTTCTCCGTCGGGATATCTGCCTTTATGAATCGCTACACCGGGAGCGTGAGCAGCAATAGCGAGACCCAAGGCATCGGGGCCAATGCCTTTTGGCAGATCAACCCCATGCACCGCATGTCCGTGGGAATTGATACGAGTAGCACCAAATACATCAACAGTCCGCAAACGTCATCAGCGACCTTGTTGTCTGCGGTGATTGATGGTCGTTTTTCGGATCAATTTACTTATATCCTCCGTGGGAGCGCTCTTCTCACGGGTGGGACCAGCGCCTACCAGCAAGACGGTCTCACCTTCGAAGGAGTGGCCACGTATCGCTTAGCGAGGCGGCAGAACTTGATCGCGGAGGTCACGAGTGGCCTAACGACGGGATACCTTCCGCAGAGCGACTTCTCAGCTCGCCTTGCGTATCAGTATCAACTCATTGATGCCTTAGCTCTCAACCTCGGCTATCGCTATCGCAATGTCGTCAATGACGATAGCCTTTCAACCAGCGGGGCTTATCGCTCCGGGAGCTTTGATGTGGAGCTCTCGTTCTCGTTTCGGTAACTCAGGTTGAGCTGAAACGTAATTGTCTTTGCACTTTATGAAATCGTTCTTTTGGTTGATGCCCCTTGCATCGTTGTTCCTGATCGGGTGCGGAAGTACCGTATATGAAGGCTCGACCTTAAGTGGTCGAATTGCCGACGAGGACGGGCAACCGGTTCGCGATGCGGATGTTTGGACATCCGACGCTTCGACTCGGAGTAGCGTCAATGGTTCGTACACGCTGCGCGGTAGCCGGGCGGGTGACATCAACGTGTTCGCCGAAACGGTGCAAAATGGCGTCACCTACCGCGGGCGAAACATGATCCGAGCGGTTCCCGACGAGCCACAGTACAGTTGCAACATTGTGGTGTTTCCCATAAACCGTTTAGCGGAAATGCACGGGGTGGTCCGGAACTCATTTGGTGACCCGATTGTCGGTGCCCGGGTATTTGCTTACTCGGATGGATATCTCACGAGCGGCTCGACCGTAACCGATTCTGATGGTCGGTACAACTTGACCTATCTAGGCGGCGGAGTGACATACACTGTGCAGGCAGGGGCTTCCGGATATTCGAACGACACGGACACCGTTAGCCTCGCTAGCGGAGAAGACAGGACGTTTAATTTCGTACTCGTGGATGCAGGAACACCCCTCCTTCCCCAGGTGACGAATGTTTCAGCTACTACTTGGGTCAGTCCGGCGTTTACTGCATCTCGTGGCGGGCAAAACCCGTTTGACGCCTATGAGAACATCAAGCGGCGTTGGAATCCAAGTCGTCCGATCGCGAACTCACGAACGAGTTCTTTCGGTAATCCTATCGAAGTCGAGTTGAATTGGGATCGACTGGTCGGAGATGATTTCTATGGCTATGGAATTTATCGTGGCTCTAGCTCCGGCTCAATTACCGATTACGACTTCTACCGTGAACCCCTTGCCGGAACCTACATTGATACCGATGAGAGCCTGCTTCCTAACTCCATGTACCGCTACCAGGTGTCCGCGCTTGGCACTAGCTTCCCAGACGACCCAGACAGCGAGGGGCCGAGAAGCGCTGTGGCTCAGGCCCGGACTCTAGATGATCTCACAGCCGATGCGGTGTCAATTGGCTCGACCCTCAACTTCTCCTGGGATAATTTATCGGGTGCGACCTCATTCGTGGTCTATATCTTTGACGATTTCCCCAGTGTGAATCTGAGTTCGCGCTGGAACAACGAGACTGCCCCAATAGGCGGCACGGGCCTCAGCTATAATCGTAACACAAACCCGGGGGGGCTCGTCCTGGGCCATACGTACTATTACATAGTGCTCGGCCTTGCAAATGGAAATGCCAGTCGAACCTTGAGCCCTGTTCAGGCATTCACATACTAAGATGCAGAAGCGATTTGCGTTCATTGCCGCTTGGGCCTTCTTGGTTCCTGGGGCAGGCGCCACCACCCTGACTGTGCCATTTTCGGCATTGCGTGGCCCTGATCCCGTTGATCAGGCCGTTCGCCAATTCACCGCGAATGTGGCGGTGCTTTCCGAGCGGGAGCGTGCATCGATGGCGCAGTCCACCGGACGGCAAGTTCCGATCTTCACCATGCCAGTTCGGGTTCGGTTAGATGGTGCGCCACCGCGTCGCATCGCCCCGTCCCGCCGCGGTGGTCCCGGAATTACGCTGCAGTTTGAAGCGTCGGGAGATCGAGCATTTCCGAGCGATTACAAGGCGTTGCTTCAAGCCGTTTTTGCCAGTGTTGAATCGCGGCTAGATCTTGTGTTTGGTAGTCCCGCGGAAAGCGGATCGGTTTGGGTTCGGAACTACGACGCAGATATCCCTGATAGGCATGCTGTTGCCGGCGGAGTCTATTTGGACAATAATGGCAGTGGGCAGCGTGAGATTCGTTTCCCTGTTTACGCTGACGGCATTGGCATCAAGCCTGAGGTGGCGGCGGTTAACTTCGTGCATACGCTATTGCTCGCCTATATGGGGAGCAAACAACTGCCCTATGATGGTTGGGATGAAGGGTTGGTCCGGGCAGCAACGATGCGCATTTGTCGTACGCCAGGAGCCCTTCCTGTTACTCTGGATACGGTAGCGGTCGAGCAGATTCTGGAAAGCACGTACGATGTCGGTGCCTACTACGATTGGAACAATCAGCCGGCTCTGAGCAACCCCACTTTCATCGCACCGAACTTGGTCAATACGCCGCTTCCGTTGGGTGGATCAGTCGGCGGTCTCTACTTACTTCGCTATCTGATGGCGGGTTCCGCCTTTCAGAAGGTATTGACCGAGTACCCTTCGTTCGCCAGCACAATTTTGGCGACTTACTACGCGAATACTTCGGCTTATCAGTCAGCAGCGCAGCTCAATGCGCTAGGGCAAGCGGCCACATCAAGTGGGGTCGAAGGTGACTCGTTTACAAACTGGGCGAAGAGGCAATACATCCTAGACCCTTCTCTTTCCCCGGGGTTGAAACTCCTTGTGCAACCATTCCCCATCCTCAGTGGCCTGGGCGGGAATGATTTCGGCGTCTTCGCAATCCAAGCCCATTATTTCGAGACATTGCCCAATGGAGATGAGAGTCTCTTGGCGGGTACGAGTTATCCGATCTTTTGGTCTACTGAGTTCACCCGCTTCTTTGCTGCTGGTCAGGATGATCGAATTGACATCGTGCAGGCCTACGGTAATGTCGTACCTAACTTTCCCGGCACACCGACCGGAGGGCAGCCCTATCGAGTCACGGTAGATGTTCCGGTCCAAGACCAGCTGGCACGAGTTTCACTGCCAGCGGGAGCGATCGCCACGGCATCGTCACCGACGCCGAAGGACGTCTACGGGACAATCACCGGAGTTCAAGCGACTTCGGGACAGACATTAAGCGTGGAGGTTCAATATGGCAGCACGATGCATGTGATCCCGGTCACTAACTTTGCCTTCGGAGCTGCGATCGCGGATACTGCCTTTGAAGGGTCGTTACCTTTGACCGTTCGAGTCAAGAGGACCACGAATCAGGGAACCACAACGCTTTTGACCCGCCGCGTCAACAAGGGGCCTGGTGGTATAGGTCTAGTTCTGGATGTAGGCCCGAGGACCTCATTTGACTTGCTTCTTAACCCCGGTGTGCAAATGATCGGGATGGCCCTTCAACCGGCGGTCTCGCGTATGGACCAGGCTCTTGGCACGCCTGAGAATAGCACGATGGCATCGCGGTGGAACCCGTTGATGTCGCGCTTTGACTTCTTCCCGAAGTCTGGAGCGCTACGCCAAGGCCATGGTTACTTTGTGCGCAGAGAAAACGGAGGGTCCGTCACAGTGACGGGCCGGCAAGCAGCGAATCAACCTGTTACAGTTGCCTTGCGCCAAGGGTGGAACATGGTTTGCAATCCACTTGAGGTTCCCGTAATCCGAGGTGATTTGCAGTTTGTTGCCGATACTGGCTTTCCGCGGGCTTATGACCAAGCCGTCGGTGACCTAATAGGGAGCGATATCTTCGAGTTCGTACCAGGTGCCGCGGATGGTGTTACGGGGATGCCGGAGACCGGAAATTTTTCCTCGCTCACCAGCGTGCTGGCGGGGAAGGCTTTCTTCATTAAGGTCTTGTCGCCGACGGGGGCAACAATCGTTTTTGGTGGCGATAGCGCGAGTACCGTTGTTTCGAGTCCCCCAAAGTGTTGGAACATCGGGTTGGACCTGACCGGGGCGGGCGAGAGGGCAACCGCGGTCTTCGGTCAGCGACAGGGCGCGACCAATCAACTTGACCGTGCTTTTGATATTGAGTCCCCCCCTGGTTCTACGGGGCTGAATATGAAGGTGAATGCCAGCTTGTACCGAGATACCAAAGCATGGGGCTTTCCCGCGACGTGGGTGATTAACCTTTCGAACCTAAAGCCCGGTCATAGCTATAGCTTTGCGATGGATCGTGAATCTAGTCGCCCCAATATTTTCTACCTACGTGATCCAGCTCGCCCGTCCATCAGGCATTTCACGGGTTCTGGAGTGTACAGCTTCACTGCAAATTCCCCAACCCGCACTCTCTACATTGACACGGGTTTCGTATTATGAGAATCTTTGTACTGATATTCTCGCTTTGCCTTGCGCTGTTAGGGTGTGGTGGTGGCGGTGGGGGCGGTGGTGCCCAGACCGTGTTTCTTTCTGGCCTCGTCGTTAATATCACGACCAATGGAGCTCCAACTCCAGCCGCGCAAGTGACCATTGGGGGAACGACGGTTGCAAGCGCTGCGGATGGATTCTTTGGGATGGATGTCCCTTCTGGGCAGACCAGCATATCCATCACCTGGAATGGTCAAACTTTTAACTACACTTTTCCCGCAGCTACCGACGATCGTGACTTGGGCATCTTCTTCATTGGGCCACAGCAAGTCAATGTCGTGGGGGTCGTAAGGAACCAAGATACAAGTGCACCGATTTCTGGCGCGGAGGTCACCTTGGGCGGCGTTCGAGCCTTGACAGATAGTGGTGGAAATGTGACTCTTGCTGGAGTTGCCTATGATCCCGCACAACCCCTGAACTTCCTAAGTTTGGAGGGGCGGGCAGGCAAGACGGGCTTCTTCCCGAGGATTTTTGCTCCGGACAATCTTCCCGTGAGTGGGGTAGCAACTCTAAACGACATCTTGCTTCAGCCTGATAGCGGCATCGCTCCTCCTGGCACCCCCTTCAATGTCCAAGGACTCATTAACCCATCGGGAAGTGGAGCGGGAGCCACTGTTCAACTGAAGCTAGGGAGTACCGTTGTTCGGGAGATGGTAACGGGTTCGGATCGGCGATACGGTTTCTGGGTAGCGCCTGGTAGCTATACGGTTACGGCAACCAAGGGTACGCTTATTGGCGGTCCTGTCTCCGTGGTACTAAGTGGCCCCGGCGACACCATTCAGCAGAATGTCACGCTCAACTAGATTCAGCCAATTGCTCTGGGGATTGGCCGTGTTGGGAACTGTGGTACTTGGCATTGTGGGCATTAGGCGGGTCTTGCAGGGCGATCCATTTGCTGAGTTCAAGCCAAAGCCCGAAGATCCAAGCAAAGCTGTAGTGACGATGAATGATGCTGTCCTCCAAGGGTATCAGGACGGCAAGCTAATACTGCGCGCCGACGCGGGCAAGTTGGAGATTACAAGGGACAGAAATATCTATCGAGCAACCAAGTTGCGCAACGGATCGTTTCGGCAAGATGCCAAGACGGTGTGGTCATTTGTTGCTGACCGAGGAGTATGGCAAGACCAAGTAAAGCGCCTGTTCCTTGAGAAGAGTATTCGAGCGTGGAACAAGGACTTTGATCTCAAGGG
>JADZDX010000049.1 GCA_020850835.1 Fimbriimonadaceae bacterium | reverse complement strand
GACTGGCGTCATCGTAGGCATAGGTTGTCGTTACGCCATCCACCGTCTTGTCGTCGAGCTCTCCCGCCACATTCCAAGAATACGCTTCAGACCCAATCAAGGTTGTGTTCGCTTTGCGGTGAGTTACGGAATCTACTCGGTAGCGGCTATCGTGCGTGTACTCAGTGTATGACCCATTGTCCAAGGTCTTCTTCGTCATCTGCCCGAGGCTGGGGTCATAGTCGTAGCTCGTGGTTTCGCTGAACCGATTGGTCTGTGAGGTCAGCTGCCCGGTCGCGGCGTCCCAGGCGTAACTCATCGTTCCCAAACCGACTTCGGTCATCGTGTCGCGGGTGCCGTCATCGTTGTAGGTGTAAGAGACATCGCCTTGCGGGGTTTCGAGAAGGGTGACTTGGCCGGCGAGGTCGTACGTCCACTCCGTAGTGCCGGTACCGTCCAACATCTCAATCCGGCGATTGGCATCATCGTAGTCGAAGGTGACGTCGGTATCGGTCGGGTAGTCAATAACAATCTGGCGATTGTCGTCGTCGTACACGTAATCCACCACGTCCAGGCTCATTCCGGCATTGAGTCTCGTGTTGGTCGTGTTGCCATTGCCATCATACGCCCAGCTTTCCACTTGATAACCCGGATGCATGAGCACGAATAGCTCCCCTCGGTTCGTGTAGTAGTAATCCCAAGACGTGCTGTTGCCATTGGTGTGGGTTTCCACCAGATCTTGAGCATTGTATAGGTATGAGTTGACATCGCCGCGACCGTTGGTGTGGCTGGTCATGCGGCCGGATTCATCGTAAGCCCAAATCTGGTGCCGGAATAGCTCATCGTAAAAGTCCGTCTTGCGACCGCAGTCGTCGTACTCAAACTCCACATAACTGGAATCTGGATGATCTACTCGAATGGGCCAGCCTGTTTCGTCGTAAGTGGTCGTGGTCAGGTTGGAAGCATTGTCATAGCTGTCCGTGAGGCGGCCGTAGTCGTCATAGGCAAAGAACTTGTCCGCATTGTCGGGCGGGTAAACCTCCTCAACATCGCCGTTGGCGTTCACCACATAATCGGTCTGGCGTTTCAGGGCATCGCGAGTCCACAGGATGTCGCCATTGCCGTCGTAATCCAGGGTGACCACTTCGCGATCGGTCGGGGTGCTATCCACCGATTGGGTGACCTTTTCAAGGAGGCCATTTCCGTTGTAGTCGTAATCCATGAACTCTCCCGTGACCGGCCCGGTGATGACGTCCACATCATTGAGGGCGGTGTAGGTGATGTTGGTGTGATGCCCCAGCGGTGTCCACTTGTCCGTAACCTGCCCCATAGCATTGTAGGCAAACTCCCAGGGCATGCCACGCTTGTCGTTTAAGTCGGTCGGCTTGTTGACGGCCGTGTCGTAAGCGAGGTACTCCGTAAAGAAGCCCTCTCCGTCCTGGTCAATCCATAAGAGCCCGCCGCTGTAGACATGCTCCCAGGCGAGGCCAAATGCCGGTTGCATCTCGAGGCCACCCGTGATCGGTGAGAAAGTGGCTGACGCTGGGTTGCTGCTTGCGGGGTCTTGCCAACCCGTGCAGTCGTCGCCGCTGTACGTCCAAGTCCACAAGTTTCCTTCGGGGTCAAGCTCCTCTATGATGTTGTCATTAACGTCGTAGCCCAGGGTCACGAGGCGGTTCTTACCAAGCGGTTGCGGGAACTGAACGGACGTCAGTTGCTTGCCTGTGTAACCAATCGTCCAAGCCTTGGAGCTTGGCCCATTAATCTGAACGAGCTGACCGCTTGAGTGGGTAAAGGTGAACATCCGGCCGTCCGGTGCCGTTACCGATTGCAATTCTCCGCTGGACCACGCGATGGTCAACTGGTTTCCCTTCCGGTCTTCAATGGCCGTAAGCTCTTGTACGCCGCCATTGGTGGTGTAGTGGTACACGGTGTTGTCGCGCATCGTTAGCTTGCGCCCTGTCATCGTGTCTTCGAGTTGCCAAAGAACCCCACGGGAGCGATGTAAATGGGGCCGCTCTTGGTGAATGGAATCACTAGGCCATCAGCAAGTTCGACGAAGGCGTGGGTGAGGGTCCAGACGATGTTGGTGCTGTAAGTGTGCGTCCATCCAACACCGACGGCTCCATTATTGGCATTCTCTTGGCTGTTGTGATAGAGGATGAAATCTACTTCGAGGTCGCCCCTTGCTGGGATGCTGACGATGGGAAGCTCAATCGTCAGATTTGATGTGGCGGAGTTCATCGTGCCCTGAACGCCTAGGTCATTGTTCTTGGCGCTACCGCCGCCGGGGAATGAACCTTCGCCGGGGATGGGATAGCCAGCCGTTGAGCCGCTACCCCAAGCGAGCGCCAGGCCAGGCGTCAGGGTGGCGACGATGTGCTGGGCAAGGGCTTCGGGTTCGCCGTGGGCTGCGATCAAGGCATCTTCGTAGGCTTGCCGAGCCTCCGGCGTCCACCATTTGTCGCGATTGACATCGCGGCGTAGATCATCGCGATGCGGTCTTGGTCGGGGCTGTGCCGAAAACTTGGGCGGTAAACCACCGCTCATGCTGTGTAACAGCTTCGAAACATCACCAAACAGGGACGGAACCGCCGCGAAGCTGGGCATCGCCAAAGCCAAGCTCATGAAGACGGCTAGGGAGCGGAAAAGTACGGTGTTGTTTCGAAGTTTCGTCATTGAAGAACCTCGTTCTCAGTATCTCACAGGATGTTGCTAGGATTGAATAAAGGAAACTTTTAATTTTTTGGCTGGAGTCAAATACCTCCAGTATCTTCACATGGTGCCAAAAATTTCTCTCAGTGCCCACCCGGCCCCTCCGCCAAGGTGGGCATTTTTTGTTTCGGCCAAAATAGGGCATGACCCAAATCCTCGACTCGCCCCTCATGGCGTCGTTGCTCGAATCGGACTTTCCCGAAGAAGTCTTCCTCGTCGAACTCGATCGAAAGCCAAGCATGCACATGGCAGTTCGGGCAGAGAATGTCCCCGGCTATGATGTAGTCCACGGCCTAGGTTGCGCGAAGACCGCCGCCGAGGCGGCCCAAATGGCCGCTTACTATGGCTTCCCTGGTCAGCCCGTGAGCCTTACTTTCGAGCAAGCCCGTACCCTCGCCAAGTCCAAACCTGACCCCATCGTCGGCCTGCTCCTAGAGGATGGCAATGGCCACTGCATTGCGTTTCACTTTGTGAAGTGAAGTGGATTCGAGGTGGTGGTCGGTACAGGACTTGAACCTGTGACCCCTACAGTGTCATAGGAATCCAGCAAGTTCTGCCAACTGTGTTTGAGTCTACCACTGTCTCACTTCGCCTCAAGTTTGCTCCTCCAAAGGAGAGACCTTTGAGAGACCAACTTTCCCATCGGCCCGCCTGCCACAATGAGTGGCAACTCTCGGGCACCGTACACCCGCATCGGGCGTGCTCAACCTCTACGTCACAGTGGCAACAGTAGATTCACAGATTCGTAACGCCAGCGACAACATTTCGGCGAACATCGCGAAGCAGGGCCAAGATCGTGCGCTTCTCGCGCAGAACATCTTGTCCCAACTCCGAAACCTTATTGAGGCAGTCGCAGTTCGCTTGCACAAGAATGACGGCGACGGCGAATTCTCCTATGATCTCGTTCACGCGGCCATGGACTGGATCGGTTCTGGCAAGAAGCAGATCAATTTTCTACATCGCTTCCATAAACTGCTTCAGATGAGTGTCTCTCATTACATCTTCGAGGGTGACGCCTCTGAGCGTCTCATGCTGAAGTATTACGAATACCTGCTGCGGATACGGGCTGTGGTCAGAACCCAATGTGGGATAGAGATCCTCAATAACCTCGAAGCATTCCCTGTTGACCTCGATCCTTCTTTACGCGAGTACCACGAGAAGATTGCTGAGCGGGTTGAAGCGATCCGTCGGTTGTCGCCCGATCGAGGTGTGCGAAACCGCTATTACGTACATAAAGCGCGCCCGTTCTTCACTGGTGGGCACATTTTTTATGAAGTGACTTTTTCAAATGCAGTGAACGCGACCAGCAAATTTGATCGGATGATCGCCTTTACCGACATCGACATGACCGACAAGTATGCCGCGAATTTGACACTTGTTGGAGATTCTATTGATGTGCTCGGCTATACCATGCCGATCATGGTGATTCGTGACTGGGAGGTGTCCATTCGCCCTTGTGAGTTCGACAACTTCGCCAAGATATTCGGGCAACAGGTGTCTGTCACTACGGGCCTGACCGAATACCGCGCACTCATGAGTTTTCTGACTGTCACAGAAGGAAGCATTCTGGACCTTATGGATACGACGAATGAAAGTTATGCGCTTATTCGCGCTAGATCCATCCAAAATTCAAAGAAGCCCATGATTTTTCCGATGCTGGACGCCGCTCGCCGAATCATTCGGGCAGGGTCTCCAGGCTCTAACGTGCTTCGGTATCTGATGCTCGGGATGAACAACCGGTTGATTAAGCTTCAATACAGTGGCTCTGAATGCAACATGCTCTCAAATCTGCGGTTGTGGAATTCCTGTAAGCCATTCGATGACATGCCGTTCTGCACGTCGTTACGTCAACACAACCCTCGGTTCGCCGATCTCACAGAATCGTTGGATGCAACGGACAGGACGCACGAGTTGCTTGCGCGGCGGGTGACCAACAATGTCGAGGTCCACGGAATGCTTTACACGCCAGTGTCCGAACTTGAGAGTCTTGGTTCAGTTGACGATCTCCTGCGCACCTACAATCAGAGGATCTACTACAAACACACGGGGCGAAAGCTCCTGCAGGACATGGGCCATTTGTTCCTGAAGGGCTACGAAGACGGCGCAATCGAGATTATCGAGAAATTGCAGGAGTACGCAACCTCCGGGATTGCTGGTTATGAGGCAGCCGTGGACCGCTGGCTTGATGAAACCCCGCTCACGCTTGACGACGAATCAAAGAAAGAGGCTCTCCGATCACTGTTTTCAAAATCGCGCGTGGCTCTGATCTATGGTGCCGCTGGAACAGGTAAATCGACGATGGTCAACTACATCGCGAATTACTTCGGTGAGAGGCAGAAACTTTTCCTTGCGCACACCAATCCCGCCATTGACAACTTGAAGCGTCGAGTCTCGGCCCAGAACACGGAATTTCGAACCGTAAGCAGTCAGAAATCGCGTGGAGCAAGGCCAGAATACGATGTGCTTGTCATTGACGAGTGTAGCACGGTCAGCAATTCCGACCTTCTAAAGGTGTTGCAGAACACTCATTTCAAGCTCGTGGTCCTTGTTGGAGACGTCTACCAGATCGAGTCCATTCAGTTCGGAAACTGGTTTAGTGTTATTCGCTCCTTTCTTCCCAGGGAATCGGTCTTTGAACTCACCAAACCATTCCGGACGGACAGCGAGAGCCTTCTCGATTTCTGGACGAGGGTCCGACATCTTGATGATGGAATAGAGGAACTGATCGCCCATAACGGATACTCCACGGTTCTTGATGAGTCGCTCTTTAAGAGCGAGCGCAACGACGAAATTATCCTCTGCCTTAATTACGATGGGCTGTACGGGATTAACAACGTGAATCGATTCCTTCAAAGCAGCAATCCGGGAAAGTCTGTAGTTTGGGAAATGACGACCTATAAGGTCGGTGACCCTGTTTTGTTTAACGAAGCAGACCGCTTTAAACCTTTTCTCTACAATAATCTTAAGGGAAGAATCGCAAACATTGAGCGCTTCCCAGACCGAATCCAATTCGACATCTCTCTTGAACGCAGCGTGACCGAATTTGATGTTGACGGCGTTGATCTTCGCTATGTCAATGAGTCTACGGTGCGATTCGACGTACACCCCTCGAGCAGCACTGATGACGATGATGACTCTGTAAACACCTCAGTGCCATTCCAAATTGCCTATGCGGTTTCAATTCACAAAGCACAAGGTCTTGAATATGATTCCGTGAAGGTGGTAATCACCGACGCCAACGAGGACGACATTTCGCACAATATTTTCTATACTGCGATTACCAGAACTCGCGAGCACCTCAAGATTTTTTGGACTCCAGAAACGCAGAAGGCTATCCTAGAAAGTCTAAAGTCCAAGAAAAGCGACAAAGACGTTGCGCTCTTGAAAGCACGACGCGGCGTTGCGTAATCATTAGCGCCGCTCAGCGGCCAAGGGCATCCGTACAATACAACAGCCGAGGAAACTAGCATAGGCGTCAATATATCGTTCAAAGTTGGAACGCACAAGAATGTCAGAAGAGAAGAATAGGCAGATGAGGCTCCTCGCGATCGATGGGGGCGGAATGCTTGGAGTGTATGCCTGTGCATACCTCAAGGCACTGGAAGAGCACTTTGGCAAGCGGATCCAGGACCATTTTGATCTTGTGGCTGGTACGTCCACAGGTGGCATCATTGCACTGGGATTGGGGGCGAACAAATCGCCAGCTGAAATTCTCGACTTTTATAGAACTTACGGGAGCGAGATTTTCCCGATGGCAAAGCCTTACTCACGATGGAAGGTGTTGAAGCTATGGCGCATGTTCTGCGATGGGCGTCGACGATTAGATCAAGGTTACTGGTATGACTCGGCTCCATTGCTGGCAGCCCTCAAAACTGTACTTAGCGATGCTGATGGCAGGGAACTGAAGTTACAGGACTCAATCATTCGTTTGTTGATACCGGCCGTGAACGCGCAAAATTGTGAGCCAAGAGTGTTCAAGGTGCGCTTCGAAGAAGCCGAGGTCGAACACCTAAATCGTGATCCCGAGATTTCAATGATTGAAGTTGCGATGGCAACGTCGGCAGCACCGTGGTACTTGCCGATGGCAATGGTCGATGAGAAGGGCACCAAATATACTTACATCGATGGTGGCTTATGGGCAAACAATCCCAGCTTAGCCGCTGTGATTGAAGCATTACACTACTATGTGGGAGAAAAGCGAGGTTTCCAATCAGTTGGGCTTCTCTCAATCGGCCTGCCAAGCTGCGCCGGATTCAGTAACGATGGGGCTTATCAAAGAGGCGTGCAATTTGTTCCGCAATTGCTCAGCTACGCAATGGAGTCCAACAAGCTTGGTGCCCATTACGGGGCAAGCTTTCTTCTAGATGGTCAAGATGACCTTTATCATCGAGTGAAACCAGGCAATTTAACGTCGGATCAGGCGCGAAGACTCAGGCTCGACAGTTCCGATTCTGATGCCATCGAAGAATTGGTGATGTTGGGAGACCACAAAGCTCAGAACGATAAGAACCTACAGGTGATAAAAGACCTATTCACGTAGACAAAGGTCGGGTAGGCTAGTGCCATGGCTGACAATCAGAAGCAATTCCAGGATTTCTTAACAGAAATCCAGTTAGTAGGCGAAGAGCTTACAAGCCTGCGAACATCGCGGGAAGCGAATCGTAACCGCATTACAAAATACTGGAAGGAGACGCTCAAGCGTAACGCTCCTACGTTCGAAGAGCAAGGATCGTTTGAGATGGGCACGGTGATCGATCCGATTACTGGCGATTACGATCTCGACGATGGGATGTACCTTAACTGCATTGACGACAATCCAGCGGATTGGCCGACAACTGAAACAATCCAGAATTGGGTAGCAAATGCCGTGGAGGGGGCGACGCGTGAGGACCCGAAGCGGATGAAGAGGTGTGTTAGGGTTCCCTATCAGGGTGGTTACCACATTGACATTCCGGCTTACGGAAAGGATGAGGAAGGCAAGACACGCGTTTTCAAGAAAGCCACACCAGCCACAGAGTTCGAGGAGAGCAATCCAGTTGATTTGGTGGATTGGTTCGCCAAGAAAAAGAAGCTTTATCCAAGCCTACGCGACTTAGTCCGATTCTTCAAAGCGTGGCGCGATTTCCAAAAGGGGGACTTGCTCAAGGTGAAATCAGTGGCCATGACGATCCTGATTGCGAACAAGATAGTCGAGGCCGCGACTTACGGAGAATCGGTGGTTAAGACGGCGCGCGCGTGTGAAGCACACCTCCGATACAACGGCACAATTCAAAAGCCAGTTGCGCCATTCGAGGACCTAACCAGCAGCTGGTCCGCTGATGAGCGAACGGCTATTGCAGATGCCTTCAAGACTTTAGCTGATCGGGGCGATGATGCGATCGCGGCGGAAACGGTTCGGGATGGGGCTCTAATTTGGCAAAGGCAATATGGGTTGCGTTACCCAGTCCCGGAAGAAGAAAAAGGAAGCTCGGGTAGCAATGCTATGCGAACTGCAGCACCAGCAATCACAGGTAGTGGAAGTTTCGCCTAAGCTCTCAATCGAAAATTTACGTGAAGAGTCAATCGAAAGGGCAAGGATAAGACTTGCGACCCGGTATGACCTGCGGAACGTCCTTCCAGCTGCAACTGGGTACGTTGAGGAGTGGTCATTGCATGTCGGTCTCGAAGTCACCGAGAGACTGATTGTGAGGATTCCGGAGCGATTCCCTTTCGAATTGCCTCATCTCTATTTGGACTCGGAGAATCACTTCCGAACATTGGCCCACGTTAATCGAAAGGGTCGCTTCTGCTATCTAGATGAGACTGCTATTGCATACGACTACGAGAACATCGGAAACGTGTGCGAAGAAGTCGTGGACCGCGCTGTTGAAGCTCTTCGGAATCCATCAAAGTTGACAGAGGAGGATGAGTTTAGGAAGGAATTATTTGCCTACGTCGCGGAGGCAGGAAGCTTTTTGAGTTTGCTCGTGCAAAGTGAGGCAGTAAGGCGGGTCGCCATTCTTCATATCGATACCGACGATTCAGATGGGCCCCGCTTTCTTGCGGCCGAGAACGTGGAGGCCGGAACGAGGTGGCTCAAAAATGCAGGCTTTGGCGCGCCCAAGTTCGTTGAGGCTGCTACTTATGTTCCAAATGCAATGCCTGGGAGGCCACCTTTTCCGCAAACGCTTTTTGAGTTTGATCAGATGGTCAAGGCATATGATCCTGCTGCTTCGGGAGTGTGGTTGAAGAATCTCCGAGATAGCAGGTTGTTTCTGACCGAAGTGCATTCAAGCCTTGGGCCTACGTTGGTGGCCATTCGCCACGAGCATAGCCCGTTTAGAAAGGGCTTATCACAACCAAAGCGGAAGGGCTTTCGCCCCGGAAAGTACCCGCTGAGGTTGGAGATCAGCGTCGATCGCCGAGATGAGAGGGTGAGCTACTATGGTGGGGATCGTGTTGATGTTGAAAGGCTAGCGAACCGCACCAGCCCTGAACTTGCTTCGGAAGGATTTAGTCGCATCCTCGTGGTTGGGGTCGGAGCAGTTGGAAGCAATCTGATCCAGGGGCTTTGTTCAGCAAAACTCGCGAACTCGGTTGCCCTGTTTGACCCGGACAAAGTTGGGTCTGAGAATGTCCTGCGGCACACGGCAAAGTTTTATGCCGTTGGATATGCGAAACGTGTAGTCGTTGACGTCGAATTGTCGCGCTCGTTCCCATGGATAGAGGTTAGAACCTACGGGAATGCACTAGATGATCAAAATACTTACGTTGAGGAGGCTAGTCAGGCTGATCTTATTGTCTTAACGACAGGGTCCCAATCGCTTGAAAAGTACTTAGGGCAACTCGCATTCGCATCGGCTAAGCCGGGGGCAAAGATTGTTAAGGCGTGGCTTGAGACGGAAGCCAACAAGGGTCACGTTACAATCAACATGAAGGGTTTACCGGGTTGTCCAGCATGCTGGCAAGAGGTGCGGGCTACCCAGGATTTAGACGAGCTTAAGAGAGAACCGGGATGCGGCGGTTCGTTCGCAAACTACGGCGGGTCCCGGTTACAACGCTTTGTAGCAACCGCGACAGACCACATTTGGGCAACCAAGGAGCCCATCCACCTGGAATGGAGGCCGCGAAATGAAGAGACGAGTAGCACCGATACGGTTGTACTTGCCAAATTTGCGGGTGAAGGATGCAGCGAGTGTCACGAATAAGCTGGAACTTTGAATTGCGAAGTGCTGTCGCCGACACGTTCGACCGATACATTCAACTTCCAGGGGAAAATGAGGCAGGCGGGATACTCCTTGGCGAGATATATCCTGACCAAAACCTCATTCGAGTAGTGGAAGCAACGGTACCAACAAGAGCTGATCGAGCAACGGCGACTACTTGGCATCGCGATACGGATTCGGCAAACAAACATATTCACCGTGCATGGCGCGATAGCGACGGCCGAGTGCAGTACATCGGTGAATGGCACACACACGCACAGAGGCATCCAAGACCTTCAGGTCGAGATAGGCAGACCATGAACGAACTTGTTCGCGAGCCAGGTTTGGTCACCGATTGGCTTTTGCTAGCCATCATCGGCCAAAGGTCCAACTACTTCAGCAAATGGACTACGGCAAGTGAGGAAAGGATTAACTTTCAAGAACTGTCCTAATTCGTCCGTAAAACATCAGCATCGGCGCGATGGGGCGAAAAGTGTACAAAGTTTGGTTGAATTGTACCAATCCGGTCTAAGACTAAGAATTTGAGTGTTTCGAGGAATATGCAGGCCACCGCATGATTCGTGGGTGGAGTTTGCGCGAGCTGGAGACTAGGTCTGGGCTGCCTACTATTTCCAGCGGGCTTGAGTTCAGTTTAGAATCCCAAGGACTCGAATATCATGGCGCTATAGCGTGACAGGTATGTTTTGCCATGGCAATACTCTGAGCGTTTTATAGCATTGTCAAGGGCAGCGTCGATGCCGTGTTGCCCAACTTCCTGCATCAAGACTTGAGGGTCCTCTCCGACCTCCATGAGACCGATCAGGACTTCAACTTTGTTGATTGGAAGGGCAAACATGTCGACCCCGAAATCCCTGGAGAGTTCATCTCGCCCCATGTAGAGGTCATCCCAGGTGACAATGATGCGCCATCGTTCGCTTGAGGCAAAGTCATGGTTTGGGGGCAAAGCGTCTTCAAACTCCACAAATTGCCTAGCCGCCTTTTCAACATGGCGCCTAACGGTGGAATCAGTCAGATCGCCTGTCATTTCCACGGAGGGGTCAAGCTTGGCCGCTTTGCATTCGAACGAAATGGTGCAGTCGGGTGCCCGGAGCAACCAATCGGGCCGTTTAGTCCTTGCCCCGACAATGCGTCCAAGTTCTGCTTCAGTGTAGATAGTCAGATCAGGGCGACAGTTCTTCAAGAGCTCTCCAACGTATGCGCCGAAGAGGTCGCCGAAGTAGTTCGAGAACAAGTCGCCGAACTGGCGTTTGAGGGAATCTCTGACACCTGAGGTAACCCGATGTGCTAACAGCGTCGGAACAGTCAAAGCTAGCTTGTCGTCTTCAGGTAGTTCAGACTCAGGTTCCCAAAGCCGGCAGACGGGATATTGTAACAAGGGATCCCTGTCATAAGCAAAGTACGATCGGTCTG
Source organism: Fimbriimonadaceae bacterium (assembly GCA_020850835.1). Taxonomy (GTDB): domain Bacteria; phylum Armatimonadota; class Fimbriimonadia; order Fimbriimonadales; family Fimbriimonadaceae; genus JAFLBD01. The sequence goes on along the minus strand of JADZDX010000049.1, from coordinate 21,932 downwards.
GCCGAACGCAGTTCGAAGCATATTCCCGAAATTGTCCTGGAGTTGCAGCAATAGTTCTTAAAGCAGTGAGCACAGTGCTGTCTTTGGGTAGCTCGATGCCATCGCTTCGCGCAATATCAAAGTAGCCTCGGCTCAAAGTCTTGTTTGAAGTAGATGCCGCTGAAATAGTCATCGCAACTTTGAGCCAGTCCCGCGCGGATACGCCATGAGCTGCAGTAAATGCGGTTGCGAAGTCAAATTTCAATTTTCGATCCTTCGAGATCTTAGGCGCCAGCACGACCCAGAGGCAAAAGGCCCGCGCAAAGGCATGCGAAGGGTCAAATCCATAGTGAATCTGACTGGCTGCAATTCTTCGCATGACAGCTCTTGAACCGCTCTTAGCTATTCTTCGGCTCGATATTGGATCCGCGAGGCGGTATCTCATGCAGGCACCGATCAACCGGTTAGCAGTCTTTGTCGAAATCATCAACCGCGGCAGTTCTGATCTTGGCTCGTCTGGCCGTGCATAGAGCATGACAAAGTGCGTTGCTGCTGCCTTTTCTAGGGGATTGGCCGTAGCTTGATGAACGATTGCGAGTAACCACTGGGAGATAGAGTAACTGTGAAGATGCCGCTTTATTTCCTGTTCAAGCCGCTTTTGGCGTTTGGATTTGGCTGGAGTTGACATTGCGTGAGAGAGTAGTGACGTGGATATCGTGAGGCGATTAGCACCTGTGCCGTAATTCTTGACCTTCGAAGAATACTGCGAGATGACGACTAATCTTCGCTACCCCATTTTCGACCAACTGATAAACTCAGGCTTCTTGCCCTCTAGGATGATGCGTGGCGATCGATGCTTCTCGCTAACCTTCGCCAGATGAAAAACTCAAAAGGTTCGCTCGCAGCGACTGAAATCAACGTACAATTACGACCATGAGGAGTTTGGCTGGAGCTGTATTACTGGGCCTCTCAGCGGTAGCATGCGCATCGTTTGAAATGCTCCTTGTCGCAGACAATGGTAACGCCACGTTTGCGACTCGTAGGATTCATCGCTACGACCCAGTCACGGCTGTGTACCTTGGGAGCTTCGGCGGATTCAATGCACAAATCATTAGTACACACCTGAATCAGGCATCAAGAAGCCTCTTTGTGCTGTCAACAATTGGCGTCACTGAGTGGGATTACAACACCGGGCTCCAAAAAAATGCGTTTGCATTCGGGGCTTCAAGCGGAGTGACCTATTCGATCAGGCCCTCGCTTGACCGGATGGCCGCATTCAGCTCCGGAAGTAGTTTTGAAGTGGGCAATTTTCCTGTGCCGTCTAGTTACGACCAGAGTGGGCTTCTCTCAGACGCCGTATATCGGACGGGGCTTTGGACGAATAGCTCGACGCTTGTAGCCTTCGAGTCCGCTCACTCACGATTTGTTACTGTCAGTTTCAATCCCAGCGCCACGAGTTCCACCATCACTGCCACCTCAACGTTCACCGGACCTTCGACAGGTTGGGGCCAAGTGACACTAAACGGAGGAACAAGCAATATCATAATGGCTTCTGGCAACCTTGGTGGATTCTTCCTTTATACACCTGGCAATCCAAACATCAACAACTTTGCCGGCACCGTTGGCGGAACGGCGATGAGCGCGGCGTCCGCGCATAGTGGTTTTTTCATAGGGTCCAACCAAGGTGCAACTGGCCGAATCGACTATTTTGATCGGTATTTTGGTCTGACTCGTCAGTTTGGTAGTGGGACAGTCGTAAGTCCAGTAAGTATGCAAACCGTTCTCGCACCGGAGCCTGGACAGTTGACCGCTCTCGGAGTTGGCTTAGTCGGAATTCTGAGCAGAAGGCGCAAGTCGGTTCAATACTGATTTTTACCCGCGAACCCTTGCTAGGGTGAGTCGCAAGCACCCGGGGATCGTATGCTCTCTGACTTGAACTCTGGAGACATAAGGTGGTACAGCTCCTCCAACCACGTGCGCAATTCGTTCAATGCATCGGAATCAGGGTCCACCAAAATGAATTCAAACCACATCAAAACAGGCCTCCTTGCGGGGTCTGTTTTGAATCTACGCCAACCGGGTGGCGAGCACAAAAGCAACGCCATTCATGCAATTAGCATGACCGGCCCCGGGATGGTCGCTGATTCTCACCCTGAAACTAGGCAACTATCCCGCCCATGTCTCTAAAGAAGAGAAGTGTATGTGGGATTCTCAGGAGTTCGTTAACAGCTTTCGTTCCGTTAACAGCGCTGTCACTCGGGAGCACGTATCCGTTCCATGCCGGCGGATTTGCCGGATCAATCTGAGGAGCACCACGAAATGGTCGAATGTCGAATTCGTTCCCGTGAAATGATGCGTTCCGTAAATGCCTGAAAAACTGGAGCTCAACAGGCCAACTAGAGGGAGTTGCTCCAAACTTAGCTTCAATCTGGTCACGAGTCCTTTCAAAGGCACCCCCGATCAGGTAACAAACGTATGACGTGTAAACTTCTTCCAGCGGAGCGCCTCGGCCTGATAGTCGGGTCACCCCGTTTGGTGTGGGGCCAGGTCCGGAATATGGCTCAAGAGAAAACTCAACAGCTTGAGGTTGCGGCACGTTGTGGTCGGTTAGATAGGCTTGATACTGCAAAGTGCAGTGCAGGTGAAGTTCGTCCGCACACTTCGGATCCCAGAAAGTATAAGGATCTGAAAGGGGGCTGTCCGAGATTTGACCTGTAATTGACTGACCCTGGCTCTCATTGACGTGCGAGACCAAGTCGCGAATCGTGGTTTGGGCAGCCTTATGCGCAAGAAGGCAATTCATATTTGTAACGAGAATCGCGAAAAGGTTGGCCTCAGGGAAATATTCGTCGGTATGATCAATGGTGTAGCGCATGGACGCAATTTAACCCAATTGATTCATCAGCGCCACCATTCCAACTGCTTGTGTTGCTAGATACTTGACATCTTCATGTTTGCACCTATGCTGCAAACATGGATGAGTCTACTTATCGTGATTACGAGCGAATCACACTGGCTGTTGAAAGCCTCATAGCACACCACCCAGAATTTAACCCTCAGGAGAGTGATGCCTACTCCGCAGAGGAGCGGAAGGCCTTTCAGGAGGTGTGGTTGCCAGACTGGGATTCAGTATCGGGAACGTATCGAGATCATTTCGATTGGCTTTACGTAAAGCACCCCGACCTGATCAAAATAGCAAATGAGGCGCTTGGCAAATTCGCCGAGATACACGGGGTTTCAGACCTGAACGGATTGAGAATCTCTGCTGGCGAGTAACCTCGCCAGCGTTTTCTTAGTCGTCAGTGTGGATTTTGTCGATTCGCACAGAGCCATCGCTTTGCTTGGTCCCGACGTATCCATCATTATGCGTTTCACCGCTCGTTTGTCCCGAGTGGTAGTGAGGGTGATCAATCGACGAATCTGACTGAGCAGTCGCCTGATCTCCGGCAGGGCTATCCTTCAACGCATCATTCAGTACGCCTGAGATCGCATCATGTTCGTTCTTGTAGTTATCTGGCATGGCATTGGCCTCCAATACAAGCTACGTCGTCGAAACCTCATTGTTTCAAGGGAATACGAGAAAAATATGAAATGACTCAAGACGCGTTTAGTTTGCAGCTAGCGAAGTGGCTCCTCTCCTGGATTCCACTCAGGAAGTTTTCCATCCAGCAAAGCAGTAACCAGGGATGGTACGAGTTCAACGGGTGAAGAATCTTGTCCACCAAAGAGAATCCGTCCCGCTGGGAGGGGTTCTTTTCGTATCCAGGAGCCTGTTTCCGGTGGTTCGATTGAGCCTAGATTTCGAATAAATGATGCAATCTCTTGAAGCACTGGCGCGATTTGAATGCGAATCAGCTTGTTCCGCCCGTCGAAGGAATAGCTTTCAGCGATGCTCTGGAAAAGGTGCTTCTTAACCTGATCACTTGCTCCAGCGATATCTCGGTTCAACTCATTGAGGAGTCCTTCGGCTCGCTTCAGATTTGCCTGCGCTGTCAAGTGTCTCTCCCTGATTCGCGCCTTCTCAAGTGTAAGTTCGGCCCTTCGTTTGCTCTCCTCTTTCTCAAGGTTACGATAGTGCTCGGGATCTGTAATGAGCCCATTGAGCCACATGTCCTGGAGCCGCAAGAGTCGGCGTTCAGATTTCTGAAGTGCGCTGGCTTGCGCTTGCCCCACATCGGTAGCGTCCAGAGCGCGCGAGACAGATCGCCTCAGTACTTTGAATGCGATGGAAATTGCTTCTGGGTGAAATTGAATTCTCTTTATCTCTGCGAAGAGTTGCCGCTCCACGCGTTCAAGAGACATCCCTTGCTTTGTGCAATTGAGCTTATAGTCGGAGCACCGATAGTTCTCCCAAAGTGCGCCGCTTCTCAGAACTTTTGTTTCCGCCGTGATTTGGTGTCCGCAGTAGGCGCAGTGCATGAGCCCGGTGTATGCGTACTCCTTCCCTCGTGACCTTGTGAATGTGCTTTTTGATAGAATCACTTGAGCTCGATCGAACTCTGCTACAGTGACCATAGGCTCGTGTGTGCCGTCTACAACCTCGCCCTTTCTCCGAACAAATCCTGCATAGAAAGGGTTGCAAAATGTTGAGTAGAGTGCAGACGGACTTAGAGGCGTGTTGCCCCGCTTCCTAGTTGCCCTCGTCAAGTAACCCCACGACTCGTTCATCGTGCTGGTGATTTCAGCGACCGAGTAGTTACCAGTAAGAAGCATGTCCCAAGCCTTCCTGACCACTTCAAAGCGGTCCGGATCTCGCTCAACCAGCCCCTTCTTCAAATCGATTGGACTGCGGATGTTACGGTAGCCCTGTGGGGCTCTGTGTGTGCAGCCACCCGATCGGAAACTACCCTCAGAACCGCGCCTCACTGCTTTACTGTGGTCTAAACTGAATTGGGTCGCAGCGGCTGCCTCAATGACGAGCGGCATGATGTTGTCTCCAGTGCGGTAGACCCCGCCTTGTGTGCGAATTTCGCGAAGGGGACCGTCGATCAAGAGCTGAGAGAGCTTGCCTCCCTCTTCCATGTTTCGGACTAGCCGATTGATACTCCAGCAAATGATCCCTTGGATTTCACCGGCCTCAATAGCGTTCACCATTTCCTTGTATAAGGGGCGCTGATTTGGATACCTTGCGGTCTTGCTTTCCTCCCACGTTCGCGACACGACAAGAGCATGGCGAGCCGCGTCAGCATGGCTCGCCTCAAGTTGCTCTCCTATCGACTTCTCGGTAACCGATCGGTCGTCGTCAGATTTTCGGCAGTAGATGGCGTAATGAAGCATTGATGGTTGATGAGGTAGAGGTAGCGAATGAGACGCGAGACCACTTCGTGTGCCTCTGCGGTCGAGAGCGTTCTGTTGAAAGACCGCAAGTAAAACTCCTTCATCTCATTGATGCCCTCTGCGTCGGGCTGTGGGAAGATGAACTCTTGAGAAGGGTTACGCATAGGAGCAGTTAGACTCCGCTCAAGCTATCAAGCAAAGGCGTGTCCACTTCCGCAACTCTTCCACGTATGGGATTAGTTTGGTGTCAATTCACGATCTTGGCCCAACAATGGAGGCATGCAAACACCAATTCCTCACAACTTGGAAGGGCCATTGGTTTGCCGTGTAACAAGCGCGGCAATCCATTTGCAGCGGTATTCATTTCGGGGCCTCAGCCTCCTTGCCCGGGACGCTGACCTCAGTCCAAGCACCCTCTCACGATTAGTCCACGGGGATGGGAATCCATCCTACCGGCTCGTGGTCCAGCTCACGGAAGCGGTCGAGCGAGAACTCGGTCGCCATATAGACCCAAGGGACTTGATTGCGGTCAATGGCCGTTTCCTCACGCCGTACATCTGCGACCTCATGCACTGCCGGGGGTGCCTCCCCGAATGTGCGCTCGATGAGTTCGGAGACCGAACAGAAAAGTACAGAGACGTGCAGAGCGGTGAATGGGTGATGGACCAGTATCCCAAAGGCTATCCAGCCGGAAAGGAGCGCCGTGGAAACTAAACCACTAGAACTCGCGCTTCAACAGCTTTCGCTCCATCCTCTCATGACCATTGTTTCAAGAGTGCTCACCCGGGCCGGATACGGTGAGGCCCGACTTCAGGATCGCTTAAAGGAGAAACAGAAGTCAAGGAATGGAGGCTGCGACCTCCTCTTCGAAGCCACCTTTGGTACCCGTGAAGTAAGGGTCGCTGTAAAGGTGCTCAGAGACACTATCCGGACTCGCATGCTCGACGAAATGTGCGGCGTCGTTCGGCGAACCAAAGCCGATATGGGATTCCTCGTGACGCCTTTCTCTCTCGGAAAGAAAGCAAGAGAGCTTCTCACCTCGTACAAGCCCGAGATCCACGTCATCGATGGCGCCGCGCTGGCTGAGCTCATGCAGCTCTACGGCATCGGTACCAAGGGACCAGGAGTGGTAGACGAGGAGTTCTTTGCCTGGCTTGAACACTACTCAGACAGAACGGTCGATTTCATGAAGTGGCTCCAAGATGAGTAAGGAAAGGGCTACTCAAATCGCCGTGAGCCTCATGCGCCTCGGCGTCAGCAAAGCCGGCATTGCCGAGCTCTTCAAGAACCATAGTTACGAAGACATTGAACTGCAGCTGCGCTACCTCCCATACCGGAAAGCGAAACGCCCGGAAGCCTTCATCATGGAGGCGGTTCGGCATAACTATTCAGCCCCTAAAGAACTTTTTCATGCCAAGACTGAAACTGACCCTTCCTCCACCGGCCGTGCCGTGGACGAAGGTGCCCAACATCTTCCTTGACCGTTTGCTTGCACGGCTCACCGATACTGAAACCAGGGTCCTCTTAGTGCTCCTTCGGCGCACCGCTGGCTGGGGACGACCTGGTGAGGAAGTCATGTTCTCATACCGAGACCTTCAGCGTTCGACCGGTCGCCAGAGCGAAGCGATCGCGAGGGCTCTGAAGTCGCTAGAGCGGCGTGGACTTATCCACAGGCCTGTTCCAGGAATGAAACGATCAATCGATTTTGCGGCTTTTGCTGCTTCGGAAACCGAAGACCAACAGAAACATAGAAAGAGAATAAAGACAATGCCCGGACACGGAGTTATCCCCAAACCGCGTCAGAACCGCAACCACAGGGCGGGAGGGCGGGAACATTTCTCTCCTCCAGAGCGCGGTCCATGAAAAAGGAGTGACGCGCTCTCACAGATGGAACTCGTTTGGACAGCTTTCTTCTCTCTTCTCTATGCTGAGCCCGAGCGGGTCCGGGCCGGGTCCATGTCGTAAGAAGCCCTCGAATCGAGCGGTAGACGTGGATCCGGTTCGGAACAAGCTCATGCAAACCCATCAACTCTTTCCCATCGGTAGGCTCCTCGCCACTCCCGCCGTCCTCGCCGAAGTAGAAGTTTCAGACATCAGAGAAGCCCTTGGCCGCCATACGAGTGGTGACTGGGGAGAACTCGAACAAGAGGACAAGAACGAAAATGATCTAGCCCTCAAGATTGGAGAGCGCATCCTCTCTGCCTATAAAGCATCAACCGGCGTCAAGTTCTGGATCATCACTGAGAGAGACCGAAGCGCCACCACGATCCTCCTCCCTTCAGACTACTGACCCCCACCCTCACAGGCGGACCCTTGCCAGGTTCGCCTTCTTCTAACCAAAAGAAATGGCTCCCGGGAGGTGGGAGCCAACGGAGTTTATAGATGTTCAGTCGGACTCGGATATAGCCCGGCCTTTAGTTTACAGGCAATCTCAGAAATGAGGCGATCAATTGTTGGGTTATGAGTCGCAAACGTCGGCAAACGATCCGGTGCCCTTCTGGAGATGGCGAGATCTACTTTGGGATCCCACTGATACCGCCAGAGTTTCGCGGCCCGGAAGGGCTCTTCCGAAAGCCCCGGCCCCAAGTGAAATCGTATGCCCCCGGAGAGCACCAATACCCTTGGTGCGCCCCAGCGGAGCGGAACGATCGCCTTGAGTCGCTCCAGATCATTGTGGATGCCCGTGACGAGCGTGAAGCCGTCGAGGACGAGCTTTTCGGCCTCTCGTTCGAGGTCGTAGCGGCAGTTGGCTCTTGGGACGGTTGCGAGATTGCCCCTGAGAAGCCTCACATTGCCGTAGAACCAGAGTTTTGAGTCAGGGTGGTAGGTTGGGACCATTCGGTACGTATCGAGCGGTGTAGCGAGCGTGAGATAGTTCATATGAAAGACCTGCGCCAGCGGCGCGGTCTCACACTAAAGATCGATCGCACCAATGCGCCAATCTCGCCCCACGCATGGGAATCAATTTGCAAACCATGCCACGTAGGCGAGAAGCACAAAGAGAACGATGAGCGCAAAGGCGAACTTAGCATCTTCGATGAGGCTTACTCCTTTGTTCTCCATGTCGATGCGCCATGCGCACTGGGCGCACACGATCCGCATACCGTAGTGAGTTTGCTTGGAGTAGACGCGGCCCTTGCCATAGCCACGCCGAACCCATTCGCTCGTAGGTACTTTGCGTCGTGGTTGGCGTTTTTCGTACGGGTGAATTTTCCTTCCGCAACGGTAGCAGTAGGCCATATCCCCTAAGAATGGGCGCGGAAGACATCGGTCGCAAATCTAGCTCCATGTGAGGGAAACCATCAAGGCTGAGTTGGGATTTGCTGGTAACCGACCTTGCCTCAATGATTGGGTCATGCTGCATCGACACAATTGCTGCGGGAGGGCAATTTGCTGACTCCCACGGATACTCGGAACTTTAACACTCTATCCAAGGCCTTCTCGGCTGGACATGTTGCCCTCGTCGAGGTCAGGCGAGCGGCGGACCTCAATCCAATTGCCGCTATTTGCGCCCTCTCAAGAGAGGGTGATCAATTTGGCATCACTCCATTCGCGGTGATGATTGAAGGCAACCCATTCGAACTCTACGATCCGCCGAGCCCAAAGGGCGGATTTACTTCAGGAGGCAAAGAATGACCTTCAAAGAATGGCTCAAGGAAGTTGATTTGCATTGCTGGTCCAACTACGGAATCTCATTGTACGATCTTCCTGATCTTGAAACTCGCGATGCCTTTGACGCAGGACAAAAACCACTCGAATTCTTCTATGAGGAATTAGGCACCATCAACGACCTTGAAAGGAGAATGGCATGACACTCTGCCCGCGCACTTATTTGCGCGGGCATATTTGTGCTCCGCGCCGAATGACATGAGGACTTGAGTGAGCGATGAACGAGGAGTGAAGAGTGAGTGAGAGGCCTCATGGAGTGAGGGTTGAGTTTTTCTTCTGCTGCGTGCAAGTTCAAACAGTTCGACCAATCCTAGCCGCCCCTCTGACCGGACTTCTAGCCGGGTTTAGATGGTCTCACTAAGCACCCTTGTGAGCTTCCAGTCCACGAGTCGCTTATGATAAAGGTCCTTGGAAGCGGAGCAGTTTTCGGACACTTCCTTTAGGTAGTCGCTGGCACTGAGGGGATCGTCTTCAGCCATAATCCGCCCCATAAGCAGGCCAGACATTTCAAGGGCATTGAGATTGTAAAGCTTTTTCGTCTCGAATGCCTTGTCCACGGCCTCGGCTGCAGCGAACGTGTTGCCAAGCAGCAATTCGATCCGGCTTACCATCTGCCAGGTGTGATACTTCTTTTGGTAGTGGCGCGCGGATTTAGCTTCCTGCAATGATTTAGCGCGAAGAGCTTCCAAGAAGGGCTGGCTCACAGGAATAGTGCCTCGCTCCATGAACGTGACACGAGAACTCTCGCGGTAAGTGGAGACGGTAGATCGGTAGCCCAAACCGTACGGAGGCGCTGGAACGACGGGAGATGACGCTGCCAGGGCTTCTGCGACATCCAGAAGTGGATCAATTTCAGCAGGTGTTGAGTCTGTCAAGCCAATGAGAATCCGGATGCGATACAGGTGGCCGCATGCCTCACGGTATGGATCCCGTCGTTCTCTCGCCCCTTCGATAATCTCCTTAGCGCAGAGCATGGCCTTGTGAGGCACGTCGAGGCGCTGATTGCACCAATACCCGAGGTCTAATGCACGCTCCCGGATGATGTGGTCGGTGGCAGCTCCAGCAATATCCAGAGCTAGACCGGCCGCCACGTCGAGGCGCATTTCCCGGATCATGCGGTCCACTCGGTCTAATGCCTTTTGGTTTGGCGGAAGAGAAGTGAGTCGCGCTTTAGATGGAGCCATGACTTCTTCCCCGAAGGCGAGGGCGTTCCAAGACTTCAGGATGGCTCTTCGGTGCGATTTCTTCTTCACTGGCTCAAGCAGGGCTCGAAGGGATTTAGGTTGCAGATCATAAGCTCCCCTGAACACTTGACTCACTCTAGATTTGTCTACACCAATGATCTCGGCGATCTCCTGGTGCTCAGTAACGCCATACTCAACCTGATACACCTCCTTCACCACTTGCACAAAATGAGAGGGATTTATCTCCAGTTGAGCCGGAGCTAAATAATCGTGATCTTCGCCTTCCTTGGGTTTGGCCACCGCGCAATCCTATTGCCATGGGGACGAAATCCAAGCGAAAAGTGCATCTCACTCGGCCCATTCCAGCGCACTGGATCGGCATAAAGAAGAACTGGCAGCGCACCTGCCAATCCCTGAGTGAAGCTCTTGTTACAATCCGCTCTGAAGACTTGGCAACTCATGGCCTTGTTATTGGCTCAACCGGTAGTGGCAAGACCAACCTTATTCACCACCTCTGCGCTCAGGACATCCTTCAGGGCCATTCGCTTGTTGTCCTTGATGCTCGCGGCGATCTCGCCCGGGCCGTAATTGAGCTCGCAGCACGTGCTGGTGTTGACCCGGAACGCGTTCAGTTTCTCAACCTTCGCGAGAAGGAGCGACCAACGGGGTTTAATCCCCTCGCAGGACAAGGGGAGCCCTATTACCGTGCTCTCGGACTTCTCGCTGCTATTGAGGAGGAATCCGAGTCGTGGGGTGTGCAACTCGCCGAGACTTTACGTAATGCCGCGCTGTTACTCTCCGAGGCAAAGAGCACGCTCACCAATTTAGAGTCCCTCTTCTACGACCCTCATGTCCGGCGAAGCCTCATGCAACAAGCAAAGAGCGAGGGAGTGCTCGCCTTTTGGAAGCGATACAACCTGCTGACTCCTGATCGCCAAGCTGCGCTTGCCGGGCCAGTGCTCAACAAGGTGAGCATTCTCCTCTCCACAGAGACCTTGCGCAACGTGTTTGGCCATCCAGAACCCATCGATCTTGAAAAGCAGCTGAACACGCCGGGAACTATCACGCTGGTTTCGCTTGCCGTGGATGAGCTGCACGCCGCAGGCTGGATGACGGGCTCACTCTTCCTCTCATCCGTTTGCCGGGAAATCTTCTCCCGCACCGACATCCCTGAAAGCCGGAGAGTGCCAGTTCGTATCGTCGTTGACGAATTTGAGCACTTTGGCATCACTGAGTTCGAGAACATCCTTGCGGAAGGCAGGAGATACAAGTGCTCGCTGCTCCTGGCCCACCAGACGCTCGCCCAACTTGCTCCGAAAATGCGCTCAATGATCCTTGGTAATGTCGGCGTCAAGGCCGTGTTTCGGGCCGCACGTCAGGATGCAGATGTCCTTTGCCGCGACCTTACTGGCAACGCCAAGTCTTTTGACCTTGCCACTCTTCCCGTCGGCGAAGCACTGCTCTGGCGACGTGGGGAAGAACCGGTCCATGTCGAAGTGAATTCCCCGATTATCCGGGATGTTGGATTGCTCTGTCCCAAGGCAAAGTCACTCCTCGAAGTCATTCGGTCGCGAACCCCAATTGCAGAGGCAAGTCCTGTAGCTCTGCCCCTAGACAATGATGAAGAACCAGAGGTCAATTCGCTGGAGGAGTGGCTTTGAAGCTCACACTCCGCGACAAGGTCCTTATTGATGACCTTGCTCTGAGCCATGTTCTTTCCCGGGACCAAATGTTGGAACTTGGATACTTTGGCTCCGTTACACGGGTCAACACCAGGCTCCGAGAGCTGGCTCGGGAAGGCTTTGTCTTGCCGCTAGAAACTCCTTTTTTCAGCCAGCACCTATACGCATGCGGCAAATTAGCAAATGATGTCGTCAGCTCCCGCGTTTCAAAACTCCTATCGGCACGGTCCGCATCGCCCCGCTTCTTGCAGCACGCCTTGGCGGTAACGAACGTAAGAATCGCACTCCAAAAGCGCGGAATGGCCGAGTGGTGGGCTGAGCAAGAACTTTGGCGCAAGCTGGGTGGGATTGAGATTCGCCCGGATGGACTTGCGAGGCTCCAAGTCCCTATCTTCATCGAAGTAGACATGGGACATGTTTCGCCCGCTAAGTTCCAAGCCAAATTGCTCGCCTACGCCGCGCTCGCTACCTCCGGCGAATGCAAATCCCTTTACGAGTTCTCCGACTTTCGAGTACTCACCGTCACCACCGGCCCGCTTCGGGCCAAACGTCTTCGCCGCCTCCTGCCTCCAGACTCTGGGTTTAGCCACCTCGCGCAGACCTTTGAGGAAGTAGGAGCGGCCAAGGTCTCCTCATGGAGCTAACAAAACATGCAACACACATACCCAGAACCAGAAATCATTACTGTCCCAAACAGTCTCAAAGAGCAACTCGACCGCGCTCAGAATCTCCTGGCGCAAAGCGACCAAGCGGAGCAGGGAGGTAACCACTCGCTCGCTGTCATCAAGGCACGTGAAGGCATGCGAGTGCTCCGAGCACTTGCCCAATTTTCGCCCGACAATGCCGCGCTCATGATAGCGGGCGAAATGGGTCATCGGGGCTTTGAGTTTGAGACCGTGGAGCGCGTCGATACCTACCAAGTTATCGAGCGCAAGTTTCTTGGCATGATCGTTGGGACCGATATAGTCAACGTACCGAAGGTAACTAGGAGGGTTCACCGCGGCCGACTCATCTAGAGGCTCGTCCAAGTTGGAGCACTTAGCTGGGTTTTTGCTTAGTCCTCAGTTTGCGGCTAAACAAACCCGCAGCCAGTGAGAGACTTATCACCGAGGAAGGCTCAGGCACCGCGTATATCTTCATGCTCAATTGAGAATTGTCGTTCGCATCCTGAGCCTGCCAAGGATCAAGTGCAAAATCCAGGTGATCGCCCGCCGCCACGCTTGAACTGATCAAGAAAGTCGTCACGACCCCAGACGTGAACGCCATATTTGGTCCAAAGATTGAAGTTCCGTTCCTGTATACGTGGAACCCGACCCCATTACCTCCAGCAGTGTCAATCTTGCGAATCTTAAGCTCAATCTCCACTGGGCCCGTGTATGTGCTCGTCCACCTTCTAATCGCAAAATGCTCGCGGAGAGCGCGGAGTCTGCCAGGATAAGCGTCATTCCCGTTGCCGTGGCCCCCATTCGCATAGAGGCGTGTAAAGTACCCGTTTGTCGTGCTGTTAATGTTATTGACCCACCACGTCGTCCCATCGTTTTGGGTCATGAGCTGAAAGTCCGAGAGATGATAAGGCAATGTGCCGTTAATCCCATCCTGCGTCACATCGTAGTAGCCATACCGCCATCCGTTTTGACCCTGTACCATGCTAAAGTCGGCAATCGAGTCTGCAAGTTGAACTGCGGAGACAGAAGTAGCGAGTCCAGATAGAAATAGAAAGATAGAGAAGTTTCTCATCCTGCATCATATCACGGGTAAGCGAGGGTTGGTCATTAAATTTGGTCATGGCAAAACTGACTGGGCAAGAATTTATAAAAAACTTCATCCCATCCGCAAAAATGCGCGTATACTCCCATCACAAGTTCAGGTTTAGGAACGTGTTCTCGAACGTAGCTGCTGACCATATCGCTCGGCCAAGGAATGTTGGCCCCCTTGTTGGGGCTACCCATGTGGGTGCCGGTGGCATCCCTGGAGATGGGCCATACGTGCGGATGTGGCTGGTCATCGAGAATGGGCAGGTTCTCTCCGCGTCATACGAATGCAACGGGTGCCCTTCGAGCACCGTAGCTGGCAGCATGCTCACCCAGGTCGCGATTGGGCGCGAGGTTGAGCGCCTTGAGACAATGACTCCGCAAGACCTCTTAACTTTGGTGGGAGGGCTTCCTGAAGGAAAGGGCTATTACGCCGACCTAGCCGTATCGGCCCTGTTGAACGCCTTAGCAACTCCGGTGAAATCAAAATGCAATTGAATGACGTCTGTGCCGTCCCATTTGGGCAGAAGCAAGCTGCTACTTCGGGCGGATGTGGCTGCTCCGCGAATCCTGGTGGTGGGGAGTACTGCACTCCGGGAGTAGCGAGTCCGCTACCAACCCCCCAGAATCCAACGCCCTCCCCATCTCCTGCTTCACCCTCGGAACTGAGCCTGCTTTTAGCGCCAGAACAGCCTTGCCCAGCCATTATCTACCCGCCTATCTAAGATGAGACTCAACATCCCCGAGCCAACGGTCGCACCAGACCCACTGCATCAAGGGTGCTCCGCTCCTACGGATCGGATGCATCCAACTTTTCCGAAGCCTGATATTCGCACCGGGGAGCTGTTAGTAGACCCGGAAGTCGAGTTGAAGGCCCGGGGGTTTGACCTGCAAATCTCAATGTACTACGGCACGGGGGCGGACGTATTTACGGAATGGGGCTATGGGCGCTCAGCTTCTGTTTCTGGCTATTTAATGCAACTTGATGGGCCGATTGCAACGATTACGCGAGGTGACTTTAGCCAGCAGTACTTCCAACTTGTAGAATCGGAAGAAAAGGTTCTGACTTATGTGTCCTCCGAAAATACGGGGAACCAGACAACACTCTCGTTCGATGTTGAGGCAAACGAGTACACGGAACACTTCCTAAGTGGAATGCAAATCGTCTACGGCATGTTCTCCGAGGATTTTCGTTATCAGATCGCGCGCGTTGTTGATCCGTCAGGAAACACGCAGTCGTACAGTTACGATCAGGGTTCGAGTAAGGCATTCTTGGAATCAATCGAGTTGCCTGGCGGAAGGCTTGTGACCCTCAACTACAACGGTAGCGGTGATGATCGGCTAGTCCGGAGTGTGCAGGATTGGAGTGGCCGCCGTTGGACCCTTGCTTACGATGCTGAGAGTTGCTTGGCTTCAATGATGACTCCTTTAGGGTGTATCACTAAGTACGCCTATTCACACGCAGGCTCTGGCGGCACAAACACTCTCGTTCACACAATTGAAGACCCCCGCGGCTACGTAACGACGTATTTGTACAACGACGGCCGCCGGGTCACATATATGGCCTCAGGTCCCGGGGTTTGGACCTATTCATACGAGCAGTATCAAACGGTTGAGTACTGGCCGTCGGGCGGGCGCGTCACCTATAACTTTGATGACACGGGCAACTTGGCCAGCATGGTCAGTGCTGGGGGCGTCATATCGACTTACGAGTACAACACAAATCGAATCAAGGTCAAGGAGACCACTCAGGCAGGAACGATTTACAGTGTTGCCTACGACGTCAAGAACCGGTTGATCGCATCGGACGATCCTCTCGGGAACCGAACCGAGTTTCAGTACGATAACTTCGATAACCTCACAACCGTGATCGCGGCCGATGGAGGCATCACAACCTACATTTACCAAGGTGATGGCAGCACTCGACTTCGAACTGTTCAAAAAGATCCGATCGGTCGCGTAACGACCTTCTCATTTACAGGGGAAGGCTTGCTGCGTGCGGTTACCGATCCTCGCGGACTGATCACGACCAACAGTTACGATACTTGGGGCAATGTAGCAAGCGTCATGTACTCGGACGGCGGCATCGTTGTGAACGCCTATGACTCCCTGGGTCGGCTCGTCTCGCAGCTAGATCAGCTCAGCCGGTGCACAAGCTACACGTATGATGCTGGTGATCACGTTTTGACGGTGGAGAACCCACTCAATCAGGTGACGTCGTACGTTTACGATGGCTGCCTTTTGCAGGCCGAAGTCAATCCGCTCAATCAAAGGACAACTTACACTTACGGTCGATTCAACAAGCGGCTTACGGTCAAAAATGCACTTGGCTTCGTAACAACGACCGCCTATGACAACATGGGCTATCCAGTTACCACGATGGACGCTAATGGAAACATTACGTCGACGCAATACGATGCTGCGAAGCGCGTCGAGGCGACTATCGATGCGCTTGGCTTTAGGACCTCGTACTTCTATGATTCAGCTGGGCGGCAGTACCAAGTCGAAGATGCGCTCAACCACATTACTGAGAGTGTTTACAATGCTCGCGATCTTATAGCCACCATCAACCCACTTAACAAGCGGACATCTTACTTCTATGATGACGTCGGACGGCAGGTAGCAGTTGAGGATGCCCGAAATTTCCGTACGACTACGATGTACGATCTAGCAGGGCAGGTCACTACAACGATTGATGCCCTTTCCTACGCTACGACCTATGCCTACAACCTTGCAGGCGGGCAGGTTCGGGTTACTGATCCGCTGAACATCTCAACAGAAACGGTCTATTTCACTAATTCCAACCGCGTTCAAGCCGAGATTGATGCGCTAGGCTATAGGACGACGTATTTGTATGATGCTGCTGGTCAATTGACTTCCAGGAAGGACCCGCGGGACTTCTTTATCACTTTCACATATGATTTGGCCGGACGCCAAACGGTCATCGCCAATGAGCTTAACTTCAAGACCACAACGACCTATGATGCAGCAGGGCGACCCGCAACGGTTCAGTACGCAAAAGGGAATCGTGAGACTTTGGTGTTTGATGCTGTAGGTCAGCAGTTGCAGTCCGTTTTCTCTGACACGAGGGTGACGTTTGCTTATGATCCCGTCGGCAATCGAACGACAATGCAAGATCAGTCGGGCGTTACCACCTATGCTTACTCAGCTCGATCTGAAGTGACCAGGGTGACATGGGCGCTACTGCCGGTAGTTTCACGGTACGACGCGGTCGGCAATCGAGTTTCAATGACTGATCCGAATGGGGACGTCACGCACTACCACTACGATGCTGCGGATAGGTTGACGCAGCAAACTCTTCCCGCAGGTGAAAGGTATACGCTCCAGTACGACGATACGAGCAATAACACTACGATGCTCTATGCGGTTGGGTCACAGGTTTGCACATTTGACGGTCTGGGTCGAGTCCTCACTCAGATCGAATACATCGGAGCTAACCCGGTTTCGACCATTGTAGACGCATATGATGCAGGCGGAAGGAAGATCAGTCAAACCAGAGATGGAGGGACCGCGCAATACGTTTACGACAACAAGAGTCAATTGACGGGCCAATTGAAGTCGGGTGCCAGAGCGACATACTCATATGACCCCAACGGCAATCAGCTTGTAAAGCATCACGAGGGAGGCTCAGCGATGACTATGATGTACGATGCTGCAAATCGCCTCACTACGGCGCAAGATGGCGCTACGCGCGTCACTTTTACATTTGACAACAACGGGAACATGACTCGGGAAGAGCGCCCAGCCTCAGATTATCAGTATACATATTTGGGCAACAACCTTCTTCTAAGTGCCAGTGATCCGTCCGTTACCGACTTAGTGAAGTACGACGGCGACGGACTCCGGCGTGTGACCAAGGTTTCTGGAGCTATCACATCATTTGTTTGGGATGGTAGCGATTATCTTGGGGAGGTGAAGTAGATTGCCCCCTCCTGCGATGTCAGTTACATATGCGACGGTTGGTGGCCGCTTAGTACGAGAGGTTCGTAACTCAGTAATCACTCGCTATGTTTCCGATACGTTAGGAAGTGTGGTTCAAACGAGGAACTCAGCCGGTACACAGACTTCCTCCACCGAGTTTTGGCCGTTTGGAGAAGTGTGGACATCGTCCGGAACAAATCCAAGTCCTTGGGGCTTTGTTGGCACGCTTGGCTACTATGCTGACTTGGCATCTCGTCTTTATGTGAGAGCGCGATATTATCGCACCAGTCTTTCAAGGTGGATGACCGTCGATTCACTTTGGCCGGATGAAGCGGCCTATAGCTACGCTCATCTGATGCCAGTAAAGCTAGTAGATCCAACTGGCTTCTCTCCAGCAAGCGACTTTGAAAGGTGCTTCAGAAATCTTCACAAGTGGCCTCGAAGAATATCGCGCAGAGAACGATGCCGGGCCTGCAAGAGAGCTTACAACACGAGGCACAATTGCGATGGGCAATTCTTTGATGAGCCGCAGTGGCCAGCCCCTGCTCCAGCTGCTCCTAAGGCTCCAACCTGTTCGCCAGGTGCAGGAATCGTCATCCCACCTGGGTCCAGCCAATATCCCGGCTATCCGTACGGAAACATTGCATGGAAAGGTAGCAAGTCAGCCTGCATGGCTGCATGCCGTGAAGCTATGAAAGGCGTTGTGGCGAGTAAGTGGATCACCAAGTTGTGCGAGGAATATTGCTTCAAGTTGACCTCGGGCGGTTGCAAGAAACTCTTTGAACGCTGTCTCGCTCTTAAGGGCACAGCGCAAAAAGAGAGCTGTATGGTGATGTACTACGCAGCGTGCCCAGACGGAGGTCAGACTTGACCTCGGAGGCACAGAGATTAGCTTCGCTTAGTCTGTCTGATCGCCGTAAAGCATACATAACCCTGTCGAGGCAGCACGCAGATCAGGTGGGTGAGGCCTATATGAGCGGCATCTTTAAGGAGGAGGATTTCCTAACCTTTCTTTCGGCAGTCCAGTTTGGGCTCCGCAGATGGATATGCAAATTTGCCCAGCGGCTCGAGTTGTTAGATGATTGGCCCTTTGATGATCAGCGCACGATGGTGCTATTGTTCGAGTGTTCGGAGACTCCAGTGCTGCCATTCGACCGCTTCATGCGGCACTGGCTCGAGTCCGAAAATGATGCCCTGGCACTTGCCGCCGGGAGTTACGTATGTGCTGGATGGTATGATTGTGACGATCTTTGCACCTTGCTTGGTGAATTGGTTAGCCGAGTTCGATGTAAAAACGTGGCTGAAATTGAAGATATCCTTAGGTGGGGCACTTCCAGTGATGTGGAGACACTTCTTGCTCGGATTCGAGGAGTAATGTCGCGTATGAGCGACTGTTTTGAAGAGTAAATGCCTCCTGCGATGTCAGTTACATATTCGAGGGTTGGTGGCCGCTTGGTCCGAGAGGTTCGCAACTCGGTGATCACTCGTTATGTATCTGATACGTTAGGGAGCATTGTACAGACGAGAAACTCGGCAGGTACGCAGACTTCCTCAACCGAGTTTTGGCCGTTTGGAGAAGTACGGACCTCATCGGGTTCAAATCCCAGTCCGTGGGGCTTCGTTGGTGCGCTGGGCTACTACGTTGACCTGGCATCGCGGCTTTATGTACGTGCCCGATACTATCGCACGAGCCTCTCGAGGTGGATGACTGTCGACCCGCTGTGGCCCAAGGAGTTCGCATACTTATACGTTGAAGGTGCTGTGCCATACGTGATTGATCCGAGTGGAAAGCAGAGCTACCAAGATACGTTCAATAAGTGGGGGAAGGATTTCACAAAGGGGATAGAAGACCGCTGGACTGAGTTTTGTCGGAGTCTAAATGATTGTAACGGCTGCGCTACCAGTCTGTTGTTAAACTGGGGCATTAATAATCGCACCCATGATTGTCACCATGGCTTTACTCATTGTATGACTTGTTGTGTGCTGGCCAGCCGGTTTGGAAAAGACTGTGCGATAAAGAAGCAGAACTCACAGAACTTTTGGCAGGGTTGGAAGGGTGAGAGTGTTAAGTCGGAGCGGATGAAGCAATGCAAGACTGGCCTTGGTGATCGAAAAGGCAAGAGCTGTGACGAGTATTGCAGAAAGCAGCATGGAGGCAAGAATAATAAGCCCGGTTGCAAAGACCAGCCTTATCCTGGAACACTGGCAATCCCATTCAGTTGTACTTGAGCTGAGAAATGATTCGTCGAAGGAGCTGGACAATGATTTTGCTATTAGCGACAACCGCGCTAATCGGCATCACTTTCGCATCGATTGCATTGAATCGAGCGAAAATGAGTAAGTTTGAGGACTTTGAAGAGCGCGAGATGCTGGGACTAGATGAACGGGAAGTCATAGTTGCCCTTGGTCCACCCTTAAGCTACGGCACAGTAGATTCAAACGGGAAATTTCTAAATTACTCCCTGGTTTCATTTGGTTCGTTCGACGAAAAATGTCGTGCGGTCATGGAGTATGAAATTGATCATGCAGCGGGATCAATTGTGCCTCAACCGGGGACTCCTCGTTATGAATACATTCTTGTTGGACTTAACTCAAAACGCAAGGTCTGCGGGTATGCCAGGACACTCAACTAGTTAATCTCAGCTAATGCCTCCAGCAATGTCAGTTTCATATGCGACGGTTGGCGGTCGTTTGGTCCGAGAGGTTCGTAACTCGGTGATCACTCGGTACGTTTCTGATCCTTTAGGGAGCGTTGTTCAGACGAGGAACTCCGCGGGGACACTAACATCTTCGACTGAGTTCTGGCCGTTTGGGGAAGTGAGAACCTCGTCCGGCACGAATCCTAGCCCTTGGGGTTTTGTTGGCACTCTTGGCTACTTTACTGACCTTGTCTCTCGACTTTACGTGCGGGCTCGTTACTATCGCACCAACCTCTCACGGTGGATGACTGTTGATCCACTTTGGCCTGGTCTTGCCGGTTACCTGTATGCTTTTGGAAGGCCGGTTTCAGCCACGGACTCAAGTGGCTTATGCGCAGAGAACTGTTGTGGCAAGGCCTGTAACGATTACATTGCCCGCAACCCTAAGTTTTGCGATAAGGAGCATCCTAATGCTCCTGGGTACGGAATTGGTGGGTTCGCATATTGCTGCGACGGCAACAAGTGCGCATGCCCCTGTCCTGGGAAGAAACCAGAGAATCCTATTCTCTATAAATGCTTCGTGACGCATGAGGAAGCCCATCTTCCCGGGAACGCGTGCCCGAAAGGATATGTTGGAGTGGGAATAAAGCCACCCAATACGGGTACAGAGTGCGCTGCGCAGATGGCGGAAATTATTTGCCTATGGTCGAGCTGTGAAGGTAAAAATCTTATTTCAAATGATTGCATTGGAGCGACAAGGCGCCGCTGTTGGCTTTGCCACGAGATTCTCAAGGCAACTTGTGGAAAGAACCTGCGCCCTGGTTTCTTCGAAAAGTACTGCGGGAAGTGCCATTAGGATGCTAGCAAAATGACGCCATACATATTAACCGCAATGCTGATCCAGCCTAAGTTGGGTAACGAAGAAATTCACCGTAGGGCGCAGATTCTATCGAGCGCCCTTATGCCTCTGGCACAAACGGACCTACTATCTAAAGATTCATACACGGTTGCTTTAAGCTCAGTCAAAGAGAGGGCTAAAGTGAAGTTTTTTGCAGTGTCGAAGGACCACTCTTTTATCGTAGATTTACGCTCGAAAGATGGAAAGTGGAAAGTTATTGGCTTCGCGGCAAAACCACATTTGGACTATGGGGGAAAGCAAGTCGGGCTAAACTCGACGAGGATATTGGCTGATGCTTCCTCACTGCTTGCGGACGAATCATGGTTGATCAAAGGTAACTTTCGAATAAGGGTTATGGCTATCGGCGATGAACATGTTCTGTACCGTTTCTCGGTGAATCCACACGAGGAGTGGAACAGCTGCTATTTGAAAGTTGGAGCCGACGGAAAGCTCTTAGAGAGGTGGGAAGGTTATTAGACGAATTGTAACCTGCAAAATTGACTCTTCGTGCACTGATCCCGAAGTGAGGCGTCGACAATTGGAAGAGTATTGCGGGGGGTCAGCTCTGCCCAGCGTTGTAGAACTGAGCATGTCAGGCGAGGCGCATTAATGCCACCTGCGATGGCAGTTACCTATGCGACGGTTCGGGGCCGTTTGGTCCGAGAGGTTCGTAACTCGGTAATCACTTGCTATGTTTCTGATATGCCAGGACACTCAACTAGTTAATCTCAGCTAATGCCTCCAGCAATGTCAGTTTCATATGCGACGGTTGGTGATCGCTTAGTTCGAGAGGTTCGTAACTCGGTGATCACTCGTTATGTTTCGGATCCGTTAGGGAGTGTAATTCAAACTAGGAACTCATCTGGCACGCTCACGTCTTCGACTGAGTTTTGGCCGTTTGGAGAAGTGAG
>JADZDX010000048.1 GCA_020850835.1 Fimbriimonadaceae bacterium | reverse complement strand
TCGGCTGAGTTGATGGAGGAGGACCGGTTACCGCGTGATTCAGTTCTGGGAAGTCACCCGACTTAATCATCGTGGCCGATGCCCAACTCGGAACGGCCGCTGCCTGAGCTTCAAACCGGAAGTTGTACAGCCGAGCATACATCAGCGGATTGGAATTGCCTTGCTGCATCTCCCATGAGATGTCGCCATTGGCGCGGGTCATGGTCCACTCATTGGCATTGTCCTTATCAATGTCGCGGAAGGTGATATTGCGAACGTTCACACTATCATCCACCGAGACATGGAAGGACCGGACCTGTCGGTCAAGATCCACGTTGTAGACCGCGTAGTCGTACTTGTACCAACCTGGATCGCCCGATACGGGGGTGACACGATAGGCGGTGACCAAATTACCCACGGACGTGGGCTCCATGATCTGGCGACCATCGCCCCAAGTCATGATGAGCGGCATCCGTTGCGGGTGATTGACCTGCGATTGATTGGGCATCGAGCCCGAGCTCGTCACGTTGAGCGTTGAAGTGGACGTGGAAGTGGACGTCGTCACCGAGAAGTTGCACGTGCTCCAAGCAAAGTTATTGAACTTGTTCACGTCCACCATCTGGGTGATATTCGAGGCGTTCGTCGTGGAGGCATTGCTATTGTTGACAAAGCCCGCCATGTAATAGCCTTCGTAGTAGTACGATGCTCCCGGCACGATGTCAACGTGGGCCACTTTCATGTACATCTGAGTTGGCGTGTAGCTGGGGTTACCGCGTGTGTCGAACCACGAACCTGCCGTGTTCCAAATACCGGTGTAGGGGTTGACCTCGCTCTTCGGACCAATGTCGCCGCGGTTCTCGTTGTTACCGGAGCTGTATGGGTCAGCACAGCCCTGACCGAGGGCTAAGCCATTGTTGATGCCGCTACCACAGCTGGCGCAACTGGATCCATTGACAGCGTACCAACCGTGCTTCAATTGACCTTCGCCGATCTGCTCAAGCTCGCCAGTGGCGAGTTTGCGGTAGGTGTTCAAACCGATTGTCGGGTGCATTTGCCGAAGGGCCGTGTATGGAGAGTCGAAGGCAATCCAAGTGATCGCCCCGGTTCCATAGTTATTCGACAAGGTCGCCGCTGTTAGAGCGGAGTACCAGTAGCCATTGATTTGCTCTTTGGGGCCGCCGGAGACCAAGCGAAGACCAGTCAGCTGGCAAAGGCCCAAGTCCAAGGCTGATCGCTCGTTGCCATTGGCACCGCCCATCTTCGTGGGGGCGGCGGTCATATCCCCCGTGATCGTGAGGTGACCAATGACCGTACCGGAAACGTTGGGGGCCCCCCATGCGCTTGCCAATTCATCGGAGATGCTAAGTTCGTAATTATTAAGCCCGAGTTGCCCGGTCGCTTGATTGAAGACAAGGGTTGGCCTTGTCGCCACCAACTGAACTGGCTGATAAGGAGGGTAGCTGTACCCATTCATGCGCAAGTCCATAGTCCCACCACCTTGGTTAAAGTAGAGCGTGAAGTCGCGGAAGCTCGTGGTTAGGCCGCCACGGTTAAGCATAAAGCCGCCATCAACTTCGAGTTCACCGCCGCCAGCTTGGAGGGTGCGATCTTTTCGCCCAAACCAATTGAAGGTGGATCGATTGGTGTTGATACGCCAAGACCGGCTATCGCCGAATGGCAGTGCAGGCCGAACCGATTGCGTTTCGTTGTTGATCGTTGCGCCTAGGCGCGAGAGTGCCCTTTGGTCAAACTGCACCGAGACCTGACCGTCTACGTACTTCCAAGAATCTTGGGCATACGCAACGCCCGACGTCGCGACGAAGCTAGCAAGAGCGCCGAAAATAAGATTATTGCGAGACATAATAATTTACAGGGTTCCCCGTCCCTTATCCGTAAGGGACTGTTTTATTTTCCCTCAAAGTTCAGGAAAGTGTATGCTGGAATGGATAAAAACTCTGCAGGAATCGTGCCTTTTGGCACAGATAGGACAAAAACGCGATGCTGACTCACATTGATGATCTCCTCCGCAGCGTCATCTCCCATGACGCGAGTGACCTTCACTTGAAGGCCGACAATGTCCCGCTGATGCGCATCCAGGGCGACCTCGTGCATACGGACCTGGCTCCGCTCTCGAATCAAGAATTGCACGACATGCTCTTCTCGATTCTCACCGATGAACAAAAGGAGCGGATTGAGAACTACAAAGAGCTTGACCTCAGCTACTTCGTAGAGGGAGCGGCCCGGTTTCGGGTGAACATGTACTGGCAACGGGGCAAGATCGGTGCGGTTTTCCGCGTGATTCCCTACAAGATTCGAACAGTAGAGGAATTGGGGTTACCCCCGGTTACGAAGAAGCTGTCCCTGTTACCCCGTGGTCTGATCCTTGTGACCGGCCCGACCGGAAGCGGCAAGTCAACCAGTCTTGCCGCACTTATTAACCATATCAATGAGTCGGCACCGAGCCATGTGATGACCATTGAAGATCCCATCGAATACGTCCATCAGGACAAGAGGGCGATCATCAATCAGCGCGAACTCGGCACGGATACCCACACCTTTGCTGATGCGCTCAAGCACGTGATGCGGCAAAACCCGGACGTTATTCTGGTGGGCGAGATGCGCGACTTGGAGACTATCCAACTCGCTATCACCGCGGCTGAAACCGGCCACTTGGTGTTCAGCACTCTGCATACGGTGGATGCTGCTCAAACCATTGACCGGGTGGTGGACGTCTTCCCTCCGGCCCAGCAGGAACAGGTTCGCACCCAATTAAGTGTGACCCTGCAGGCGGTGATCTCGCAGACCATTCTCCCACGAAAGGACATTGTCGGAAGGATTGCTGCGTTCGAAGTCATGGTGGCGACCCCGGCGATCCGAACGATGATCCGCGATGGTAAGACCCATCAATTGTTCAAGGACATTCAAACGGGAGGCGATTTGGGCATGCAGACCTTAGATGCTCACCTGTTCTGGCTCATGAAGAAAGGCTACATTGACTATGAACATGCGGCGGCGAAGTGCTCCAACCTTGGGGACTTCGAAACGAGGGCCGTTCGCGAAGGGATTATCACGGAGGCAACTCATGCAACGCATTGATGGACTTCTTCGGCGGTGCGTTGAACTTGGCGGCTCGGACTTGCATTTCAAGACCGATACCGGCAAGGTCTATGTGCGGGTCCTTGGCGAACTCCGTCAGTTTGATGATATTGACCCGTTTAGCGATGAAGACTTTCGAGCCGAGCTCCAACAATTGCTTTCGCCGGCTGAACTACAGCGCTTCGACGAAGAATTAGAGTTGGACTTCGCTCATGAGATCGTCGGATTGTCCCGATTCCGGGGCAATCTTTATCAGCAGCGGAGTCACGTACAGGCCGCCTTTCGGGTGATCCCCTACAAAATCCAGACCATGGAGGAGCTCCAATTGCCGGAGGCTTGCTTTGACTTCATCGAGCGGCCCCGTGGCTTGGTGCTTGTAACCGGCCCGGCGGGGAGCGGAAAATCAACCTCGCTGGCGGCGATGATTGCTCGAATCAATGAGAAGCGGCCGGATCACATCGTGACCGTCGAAGACCCGATCGAGTTTGTCCACGATGACGCGAAGGCCCTCATTAACCAACGGGAACTTGGGCACGATACGCTCAGCTTTGCAAATGCGCTTAAGCATGTCCTTCGGCAAGACCCGGATGTGATTCTGGTCGGCGAAATGCGCGACCTGGAGACCATTCATCTAGCGATTACGGCGGCGGAAACGGGGCACCTTGTGTTTGCCACTTTGCACACGGTTGATGCGGTCCAAACGGTGGACCGGATTGTTGATGTCTTCCCTACCTATCAGCAGCAGCAGGTGCGTATGCAACTCAGCGTCAATCTGTTGGGCGTCGTCAGCCAGTCGTTGGTAAAGCGCAAGGATGGGCAAGGCCGGGCCGCCGCTTTCGAGGTCATGGTGGCGACCAGTGCGGTGCGAAACAATATCCGCGAGAACAAGACCCACCAATTGGCTTCGATGATCCAAACTGGACAGAAGCAGAAGATGCAGACTCTGGATCAGGCGCTGATCAAACTTGTTGAAAAGGGTGTCGTGGCGGTTGAGGACGCCATTGCCCGGGCGAAAGATCGGGGCGAGTTTGAGCGGTTGCTTGAGTTCATCAACCAGAACCAGACGGCAACGGGTGGCGCGGCTCAGGTGGTCGGGCCCCAAGCGGGGGGCGAATTGCCACCGGTTGCGGGTCACTAAGAATTAAGGGGGGTAATCCCAACGAGGTGCAAGGCAACCGCCACTCATACGCGCATAGTTCGACTGGGAAAGCCACCCCGGCCACGGGAGTGGGAACGGTAAGAAGGGAACTGGAGAAGGCAACACACCCCAGTCAGTCCACCCAATCTCCAGTTAGGCCATAGTTACCAATTACAACGTCAGTGTCCGCTGAATCTACCTCTCCGCTCTCATCCACGTCGGCAAGCAGCGCAGGAAGGTCATTGGATAGTGGTTCAAGAAATCCAGCATTTGCTTCACTCAGTCCAAACGCCTCTGTGATCAGATCTAGGTCATCGGCGTCAATCTCCTGACTCATATCAACGTCACCACGAACAATGTCCCAACTAAGAGTCCCGTAGCCTGCAGAAGGTACGTTGCCAGAAGCCACTCGGTTCAAAAAGGTTGGATAAGAGATTTTCGCAGAATAGTTGCCCGTTGGCAGCGTCGTCAAGACCCGCCACCCGCTCTCCGAAGGGCCGGAATAGAACTTGTCGCCGCCAGTCGATACGGATTGGAGATCGAATCGAAACGGGTACCGGAAGTCTGCGGGATCACTTGGATCCATTATCAAGCCGCCAGTCATTTCATAGATAGTTGCGCCTTGGTAGGGCCAATATGCGAAGCTATTTGCGCTACCATTCCCTTCAATCGCCCAGCCAAAGGCATATTGCAAGAGCAACTTGACCGTCCCGGTCAATCTATAAGCGCCACCTGCGTACGACCAGTTGTCGCTGAGTAAGCCTCGGTAACTCAAAGCGTCTTCATAGCTCCACCTAGCTTTGTAACCTTGAATCTTCTTCATCCGCGATCCTAAGATGCTTGCCGCTCGACTCAGGGGAATATCTAGCGATTTGACCTCCTCTTCATGGGACAGGTCCAGCCCCATCCAGAAACAGTAATCGCCTGCTGGTACAGAGAAGGAATAGTAGCCATATTGAAAATGGTTCTGGTGTGTGCCCCAGTCCATGGTCGGTGGCGGCACTGCAACGCCCGTATGAGCGATCGGTCCGTCAAAAATTACGCTTCCACTTACATAGTGGCTGAACCAGACTTCGCTCTCCCAAAACAACTGCGCTCTTGCTAGGCTAGGGGCAAATGAGCACAGCGACATGATAAGAATGCCTAAGCTCCTCATACTTCTATTTGACCTTTGAAAATTGTGTCAATAAAGTGCAGAAGAACCAACCTCAGTGAGGTTGGTTCTTCGCTTTCGACTAAAGGGTCTTAGTTACCGACCGCGCCGGTGTTCACGTCAGCCGTGCAAGTTCCGGGGACACCATTAATGTCGCCAAAGTTTGGCGTATAGCCGTTACCCGACGATGAGTTCGGGTGAGGAACGCATTCGAAGTGCTTCTCTGTCTTTGGATATCCTTCGGTTATGCCACAGTTGTTCAATATCGCCTGAGGAACATGGCGAGTCCAATTATAGTATCGCTCAGTTGCAACGGGCCATCCTGGGCAAGAGTCGCGTACCACACCACCATCGGGAATCCCGTTATGGCGGAAGAATTTCGCGTGACCATCGGCATAAGCAAGCAACATGCCAGCGCGGTGCCGGGGCCAGATTTCCCATTTGTACCACCAATTGATCCAGCCGGATAGGGCTTCTGTGGAGTTATAGCGACGTGGGAAGTAACCGTCGGTGTACATGATGGTGTCGGAAATCTTCTCCATCTTGCTTTCGTTGGTCGGATTTGGAATCCGGGTCGGAACAGAAACAGGTGATCCCGCAGGTGAAAGTGAAGTCCCCACGGTAAGCATCCCAAAAACACCCCAGTTCCAGGTGTAGGCGTTGTAACGGAAGTTGTTCTGCATTGAGACGCCGGCACCGATTCGGTTCCGGACAGCTTCTAACAAACTGCCGGCGATGCTACCCGTCGCTGGACCCGTGTAGTCCTGACCGCCCTTGCCAGTTGGATAGCTTGGGCATTGGAGAACATCTGCGTTCTTCCGGTAGACCGCTGTTCGGTCATGAACAAAGGTGATTTTGTTGCCTGCCTCCATGTTCATGCCGATCGGAGGAGCACCCTCAGTGTCTGACATGTACATCAAGGTAGCCATGGTCGTTTGCTTCAGATTACTGAGACAAACGGTCATCTTGGCCGACTCACGGGCCTGTGCGAACACAGGGAAGAGAATGGCCGCGAGGATCGCGATAATCGCGATTACGACCAGAAGTTCGATAAGTGTAAATGCTCGTTTAAGCAAAATATGAGGCCTCCGTCTGCAAGGACGTAAGAATCCCGGCAGACTAACCACTTATATTAGCCGACTCTTACTAAAAGTGGTCAAGTTCCTGACAAAAAAACCCGTGAAAAATTGCTCAGACTTCCTCCGCTAGTTCAAATTTAGGTCCACGAATACCGGCAAATGGTCACTGGCCCGGGTTGGCTTCTCGATATAGTTGGCGCCCGTCTCGGTGCGCTCCGTGCGCCCGCGCTTGCCCTGGAGGCAAGCAACGCTGGAATGGATTTCGATCTTGTTCACCGCTTTCTTCAGGTCGGGGCTGATCAAAATTTGATCGAACAAGGTTTGGGCAACCGGGACATCCTGGGGGAAGCGGTGCTCCTTGCCGCGGGTGTCCTCGTTCGATTTCATCGCGCCCGCAACCCTTGGCTCTAGGGCCTTGCCGACGAAAGCACGATCCAAACCGATCGTGACGAAGTCTTGGCGATAGAGTGGTTCACTAAGATTGATCAGAAGCGGTTCAGCCCACTGGCTGGGACCACCCTTGGCGAGAAGATTGCCGCTTTCGAGGATGTTCAGGCTGCGATCATCCGGGGAATCATTGAAATCTCCCAAAACGAGGTGCTGCTCATTGGAGCGGCCAGAAAGATAGCCCGCCAGCATTGCACACGCTTGTTCACGTTGGCGATCCGTCTCGTTTCGACCGCTGTACCCAGCGGGGGTTGCGTCGCTACCACGGCGGCTCTTCATATGTACAACGTAGACTGCGAAACGCCCGCCCGACGGGGACTCCAGTTCGGCGCGAAGGACATCGCGGCGGTCAGGGAAGGCAAAGTTGAGAGCCTCGCCCGGGAAGAGCCACTCGGTGCGTAAGAGCTTGTAGGGAGCCTTTACGGCGATGCCAACTTCTTGAAACTGGGTAGGGTCATCGGCCATGCCGATCACCCAATCGCTCCCAAGAATTTGGCGTATCGCCGCCTTACTCTGAGCCTCTTGGAATCCAATAACATCGGGATGAATCTCCTCGATGATCTTCTTGAGGTTTTGAATTCGCTCGGGGGCGGCGTCTTCGCTGAACCACTCAATGTTGTAAGTCATCACCCTTGTTGCTGTTTCTTTCTCCTGCCCGCGGGTGCAGGCTAACAGAGCTAGAGCGGCTACGACCGAGTAGAGGCTGAATTTGGCGGGCATAAATTTGGAATTTGGAATTGGGAATTGGGAATTGGGAATTGGGAATTGGGAATTGGGGATTGGGAATTGGGAATTAGAAATTGGGAATTAGGAATTAGAAATTGAATCAACGCGCGGTATTGGGACTTTGGCTTTCTTGTGAATAGATGCGATGAGACGACAAAGCTCCTCAGCATCATTATACAAACCACGAAAGTCATCTTCCGACAGTAACCCAGTTTCCTTTAGGAGCCTGAGCCAATATGAAGTCGCCCTGGCTTCCTTGTAGGCAATTCCGAGCTTTGCAGCGAAATCCGCTCGCGATAGTCCGCCGATCGCTTCCTCGATGTTTGCTCCGATGCTGGTTCCGGATCTCAACAGCTGACGAGAAAGAACGAACTCATTGTGCTCCTTTGCAATTTTTCTGCAAACCGGGACGATCGCAACGGCAAAGTGAAAACTCTTGTCCTGGACTACGTTGCCAGCCATTCCTAATTCCTAATTCCCAATTCCCAATTCCTAATTCCTAATTCCTACGTAGTCCCATTTCTTTCCACTGGACCTCGTCGATCTCGCTCGGGGCTTCCATCATTGGGTCTTGGCCGAGGCCGATTTTGGGGAAGGCGATGACTTCGCGGATGTTCTCCTCGTTCAAGAGGAACATAATCATGCGGTCAATGCCCGGGGCGATGCCGCCGTGGGGTGGGGCGCCGAAGCTGAACGCCTCGAGGATGTGCCCAAATCGCTCCTTTTGTCGAGCGTCATCGATGCCGAGGAGGCGGAACACGCGGGCTTGGACGTCGGGGCGGTGGATTCGGATCGAGCCGCTCGCCCACTCAGTGCCGTTGCATACGATGTCGTAGCAGTCGGCGCGAATCGCGCCAGGGTCGGTTTCGATTAGGTCCATGTCCTCCGCCTTGGGCGATGTGAAGGGGTGGTGCATCGAATCCCAGCGTTTCTCGTCGGGGTTCCACTCAACGAGCGGAAAGTCCATCACAAAACAAAACGCGAGCTTGCGCGGATCGCGGAGACCGGTGCGCTCACCGATCTCGTGGCGCAAGCGATAGAGGACATTGTTGCCCGCCATGTATTCGTCGGCGATGATGCAGAGCAGGTCGCCGGCTTGGGCCCCGCTCGTGCTCAGGATGGCTTCGATCTGCTCGGGCTGGAGGAACTTAAGAAATCCCGCCTTGGCAACGAGGCCGCTGACGCTGGTGAATTCGTTCTCGCTTCCCTGCCCTTCGCTCGTGATCGCGATGGAGGCCATGCCTTTTGCGCCGAAGCTCTTGGCGAAGTCTTCGAGTTCGCCGACTTCCTTGCGGCTGAGGCTCGCCCCGCCGGGATAGCGCACGCCGCGCACCTTGCCGCCATTCTCCAATGTGCCCTTGAAGACACCGAACTCGGTGCCCTGGACGGCCTCGCTGAGGTCGAAGAGTTCGAGTTCGAAGCGTAGGTCGGGCTTGTCGCAGCCGTAGCGCGCCATGGACTCGTCATAGGTGAGGCGTGGGAAGGGAGCGAGGTGGTCTTTATCAAGTTCGAACTCATCAATGAGTTCGTTGATGACGCTCACCGTCATGCCTTCGATGAGCCGGAGGATGTCCTCTTGGGTCACGAAGCTCATTTCGAGGTCGAGCTGGGTGAATTCGGGTTGGCGGTCGCTGCGCTGCGACTCATCGCGGAAGCACTTGGCGATTTGGTAATAGCGCTCGAGGCCAGCGACCATCAGCAGTTGCTTGTACTGCTGGGGGCTTTGGGGGAGGGCGTAGAAGAGGCCCGGTTCGAGGCGATAGGGCACGAGATAATCCCGAGCGCCTTCGGGGGTGGACTTGGTGAAGATGGGCGTTTCAGTCTCGATGAAGTCGCGAGCGTCGAGGTAGGCCCGGATTTTGCGCACGGCGGCGGCCCGCAGAGCGAGCTTCTTGCGCATGGAGGGGCGGCGAATGTCTAAGTATCGGTGCTTAATCCTCAACTCT
This sequence comes from Fimbriimonadaceae bacterium, assembly GCA_020850835.1. Classification (GTDB taxonomy): domain Bacteria; phylum Armatimonadota; class Fimbriimonadia; order Fimbriimonadales; family Fimbriimonadaceae; genus JAFLBD01. The sequence continues at coordinate 10,704 of JADZDX010000048.1, read as the reverse complement.
TCGTTAACGCTTTGCATTTGAGTTTCGTCGTTGAGCGGAAACGGCAGCGGCTTGCTGGGATTCAGGATTTGCATCGTCTCGACGACGACATCCACTTCGCCGGTTGGGCTGTTCGGGTTCTTGTCCTTATCGGCTCGCTCGACGACCTGGCCGGTGACGCTGATGCACGTCTCGGTTTTGATCTCGGGTATGGGGTGGTTGGCGGGGTCAAGGAAGAGCTGGCAAAGGCCGGTGCCGTCGCGCATATCCGCGAAGACGAGGCTGCCCATATCGCGCAATCGGTGGACCCAGCCGTTTAGGGTGACGGTTTGTCCGGCGTGGGCAAGGCGTAGCTCGCCGCATCCTTGGGTGCGCTGTTGAAAGGAGGCCATGGGGCGGGGGTAAGGATACCTTTTGGGGCAGCGGGGAGCGTTTGGCGGGTGGCGGGTAGCGAGGTTAATCTGAGTTTAGAGTGCAGAATTTGAGTTTAGAATTACCATCTTTGCGCCCTTTGCGCCTTCTTTGCAACTTTGAGTTTCCAAGCTGACGTTCTAATGCGCGAAGATGGCTTGCTGAGTTTAGAATCATCTCGTACGAGACTCTAAACTCAAAAATCTAAACTCTAAATTTAGAAGAACTCTAAACTCAAAATTCAAAATTCCATACTCCAGTAGATACACATTTTCCATGTCATGCGTATAATATGTGTATGAAGCGAATGCAGATTCTGTTGCCAGATGCCCTTTACGCCAAGTTGAAGCGGAAGGCGCAGGAACAGGAACAGTCTATGACCGAATTGATCCGCAACTTTGCCGAGCGGGAGTTGGAGGCAATGGAGGGGTCCCGAATGCCAAATTTGCCTACCCGGCGAATGGGAGTGCCTAAGGTGTCCGATGCCGAGCTTCGGGATTTTGCGAATGATCGAGGACTCTAATGCTGAGCTGCGACACAAACGTTTTGTTTCATGCTTTCAACGAAGATTCGCCCGATCATGAGAAATGCCTGGAGTTCATTCGCGCACATGAAAGGGATCGTAAATTCGTTCTGTCGGAATGGGTCCTCATTGAGACCTACAACCTGATTAGAAATGCTGCTGCTCTGCCCTCTCCTCTAAGCGCTCGAGATGCCGTGGACTTCATTCAGGCTTACCGAGAGAATAAGTACTGGCGGATTGATAAGGGGACGCGGGATGTTTCCGAGGAGATTTGGCGGGCGGCTTCCGGGGCCGACTTCCCTCGCCGGGCGATCTTCGATGCGCGGATTGCATACTCCCTTGCCGCGTTTGGGGTGAAGCGGTTTGCGACGCGGAATGTGGGCGACTTCGAGCGATTTGGCGTGCTCGAAGCATTTGATCCGACATTGGGTTGAGAGATGCTCGCGATCTTTGCGCTTACTTTGCGTCTTTGCGTTTCAGTCAGTCTTTGCTGAAACGCAAAGTGCGCAAAGGGGCCGCGAAGGGCGCGGAGGAAAGGATGGGTGAGTCCCCGATCGTTTGCCGGAACACGGAACACCGGAAAACATTAAGAGAAACCAAACAACGGGCTCAAAACGTTGCTATAGTATTGGTGCTGGGAGATTCCTATGCAAGGCAATATTATGAATCGTTCATTTCGGCGTGGATTCACGCTCATCGAGTTGCTGGTTGTGATCGCGATCATCGCGATTCTTGCGGCGATTCTCTTCCCTGTTTTCGCCCAAGCGCGAAATGCGGCAAAGAAGACTGTTGCGATGAGCAACATGAAGCAGCACGGTACCGGGGTCTTCATGTACGCCGGAGACAATAATGACATGTACCCCCCGGCCGTATCGGGCGGATGTACCGGCGAAGCCACGACCGCGAATGCGCTTTGGGGTCGAGTCACGTACCCCTACATCAAGAATAAGGATGTGTATCTAGATCCGATGGCTTCGCTTAAAGCACCGGGCTTCCGATACATGGCTAATGTGGCGGCTCCCGAACTTGGCCTCGTAGCTAATCCTCCACCTTGCAACGATGCTAATACTGACCGACGCGTCATGCCCATTGGCATAAATCGAACGTTCCTAGCCTACTTTGCTTGCGACGATGCTACCCAAATTGGATGCTCAGCAGCGATTTGGGGTGATGAACCATTGAATGATGCGAATAACTCGGCCTGTATGGCTCAGTACACGAACGGCAGCATGATCCAAGAATCAGCAAAGTACGTTGTGTTTGCCACGACGAACGTTTCTTGTTCAGCTGGCGCGCAAGGCTACTTGGCGAGCCCACAAGCTCCAATGAACACGATTGACGGCCTGACCAATCGTAATGGAAATGGGACAATTGTTGCGTTTGCCGATAGCCATGCCAAGTTCTATCCATCGGCCGAGGATGCTCAGCTCGCAACTACGCTTGGAGCACCCCGAGCTTATCTTTCGCCAATTCAAAACCGACGCGCAGTCTTACTTCGTGCGGCCGGCAATTCGAACCGCGTTAATGGCGTGCTCAACTGTGTCAATCACAACGCGGCAGACGTTCGTTGGAACATTTTTGCTCCTAACCCAGGCGACAATGTAGCTGTAGACACCCTCTGCAGATAAAGTGTTATGGACGACGCATCAAAGAAGAAACTTGGCCTAGCAGCAGTACTGTTGATCGTTGCCATTGCCATCGGGGCTTTTGCCATGAAGGGCGGCGGGCCCACATCGACTGGCGAAGGAATGATTGACTATAAAAAGAAGCCACCATCGGATATGGACCCAATTCCCGCTGATCAGGGCGGCAAAGGTGGTCCTCCCTCAGGATCAACTGAAGGCAGGGGAATCTAGCGGTCGCCAGCGTGGATGACTGTTCTCAGCCCCGAAGGCGGTAAAAACCTCTTAGACTCCTTGAGCAATAAGCCCGCGCAAGTCCCCGATCTCATAAGTTGGATCGGGGGCTTCTTTTGGTTTAGTCTCCGGCTCGGTGGCGCTCGGGGCGAAGTCGGAGGGGCGGCGGACCCAGGCGGTTTGCCAACCCGCGTGCATCGCACCCAGGATGTCGTGGCGATAGGAATTGCCGATCATGAGAATCTCTTCGGGCATGAGCCCAGGCAGCTTGGCCGCCATCTGGTCGAAGCCAGATTGATAGACCCGCGGGTCGGGCTTGCCGAAGCCGAGCTCGCCTTCGATGAGGAAGACATCGAAGTAGTTTTCGATCCCCAGAGTTTGGAGTTCTTGTCGCTGGATGTCGGCGGGGCCATTGGTCATCACGCCTAAGGGGTACTTCGCCTTGATCGCGACTAGGAACTCAAGAGCTTCGGGAAAGAGCTGCAGGTTCTGATCACGCAAGAAACCATACGAATCACCGAGCGCCTTGGCGCGTTCAGGATCGTCGTAGCCGAGTTCGAGGAGAGCGAGTCGCATCTGCTCAATCCGGGTTACGCCGCCGGTTTTGAGATACGTTGGGTACCAATCGGTCTTCTTGAGGTCGGGGCTGAACTTACGAAACGCCTCGGCCCAGGCCCTGGTCATTTGCTCGGGCGAGACACCCTCCGGGGCGTGGTTGGCAAATGTTTCCTTAAGGGCGGCCTTGCTTGCGTCCCAATAGGCGCAGAGGGTGTCGTCAAGATCGAGGAAGATTGCTCTTACAGGGGTCTGGGGTGTGAGGTATGGGGTGTGGGGCATTTAAGGGGTGTGGGGTATGGGTGTGGGGTATCGGGTGTGGGGTGTGGGTTTGGGGCATGAGGCTACGTTCTCAACGACTGGCGCAACCGGTACAGCAAACGACCGACCGAAGCGCATTGGGCCAATTCTTCGTCAGCGGCCTTGATGAGGTTCAAGCGAACGGACAATTCTAACAACGTCTCAAGTTCAGTCAAGCTTCCTGATGCGATCCCAAGAAACTGGAGGTACTCGCCCCGATGGTGCCGCCCATAGCCTTCTGCGATGTTGGCTGGGATAGAAGTGGATGCGTTTCGAGTTTGACGCCGCATTCCAAAGGCTTCTTCCTTTGGCATTTGCTCGGTGACTTTGTAAACCATTTCGGCCAAGGTCATAGCTTCTTGCCAAGTTTGAAGCTCACGGAAGCTCTCCACACCCTGAAGTTACCCCAGTCCTTGATCTCCAGACCCCACACCCTACACCCCCTACCCCGCAGGTATTGTTAGGTCGCCGTTGAAGATCGCCGTCCTCCCCGTTGCTGCCTCGAGAAAATGGAATCCAATGACTTGGATGCTCAACTGTGAGCTTGAGAAGCTGGGCTTTCAGGTCAGTGATCTGACCTACGAGAACATGATGGCCGAGCGGTATGACCTCGTCCACTTGCACTTCTTTGAGGGGTTGACTGGGTTTCGGAACCCATTACGGGTGATACAGCGGATGGGCAGGTTGCTCAAAGGCATTGATCGTCAAAGGGCGGGTGGGGCCAAGCTGATCTACACGGCGCACAATGTCGTCACGCATGACGCGCCGTGGCGGGGACTTGAGAACTGGTATTTGGAGCGATTCTTGCGGCGGGTAGATGGAACGATCTTCGTTTCGGAAGTCAGTATTCCGTTGGTTCGCCAGACATTCCCCGAACTGAAATCTCCCAGCGTAGTGATTCCTTTGAGTGACTACGGAGACTGGTACGAGGATAGGGTCACAGGCCCCGAGGCCCGAGCTGAGTTTGGTATTCCGGAGTCCGCCCTCGTGGTCGCTCACCTTGGATTGATTCGGAAGTACAAGAATGTTCCGGCGCTCATGCGTGCTTTCAGCGCAAACCCGGGCGACAATTGCCTGCTCATTGGGGGCCGCGTGGCTGAGGACGACCTTCGCAACGAGATTGAGGCCCTTGCCGCCGCGGATCCAAGGATCAAGTTGGAACTGGGTCACCTTGATGATGACCGAATCCAAGTATTCATGCGAGCTGCTGACGTAGCCGTCTTCCCTTACCGGAATATCCTGAACTCAGGGTCGGCGATGATGGCGTTGACGTTTGGTATACCGGTCGTGGTGCCAAATGTCGGGTCCATGCCCGAGCTTCAGCAGCGCATCAACGCGGATTGGGTGCGCCTGTACGATGGAGAGTTTTCTGAAGCGGTTTTGAGCTCGGCCATTGCTTGGGCCAAAGAGACCGACCGAGGGGAGCGGCCGCCCATGGCGGAGCTTTCGGTGGCTGCGATTGCCGCTCAGCACGCAGCGTTTTACCGCAAGATTGCCGGTAGTTCGGCATGATCTTTGCTTCACATACTAAGGTGAACCCTCTTTCACCGAAATGGTGTCGTAATATAGAGATTATCTATGCGTTCCCTTTTTGTACTTGCTGCCATTGCGGCCACTACGGCTGTGTTCGCCCGACCGATTGAGCTTACGGTTGCCCGCTTTGACCCCGCGGTCAGCACACCGAAGTTTCCGGCAAGCTTAACGACCGCAAATTTCCAGCGAGTCGGGCTCTTTTTGGTCCAGGTTGAAGGCCGAGTTACCGAAGAGATGAGGGCTCGCTTGGCGCATGCAGGGGCAACGGTTCTGGACTACTACCCGCAAGATACTCTACTTGTTCGCGGGGATCGGACCGTTCTCAATTCGGTGGACGGCGTTACATGGGTCGGGCCTTTTCATCCGGCGTACCGCATTGATCCGCAAGTTGGGCGACGAGTGATCACGGAGCCCGCCCGGTTACGAGACCGGATTGCGGGCTTGAGTCACGTCACGATTACGCTGACCGAAGATGCCGACCCGGAGATCGTTCAAGTCATGCTTGAGAATGCGGGGCTCGCCACGCATCTTGATGGCACGATCGGCCCGCAGGCTATTCTGTCGGCCGTCGCGACGCGGAGCCAGATCGAGAATGCGGCTCGAAACGAAGGCGTTCAGTACATTGAGGAGCAACCCGAGCGGGTCTACCGAAATACCACCTCACGATGGATTGTCCAGACCAATGTTGATTCGAACACGCCGCTCTATTCGGCGGGAATCACCGGGCAGGGCCAGATCATTGGGATTTTGGACGGCTTGGTCTACACCAACCACACGAGCTTCGTTGATTCGGTCCCCTTCGGGCCCACCCACCGCAAGATCATCTACTCGGGAGGAGTAGGTAGCGATACTCACGGTACCCACGTGGCCGCCACGGCAGCGGGCGATGCCGGAGTCTTCGACGAACGACGCGGAGTGGCTTTTGGCGCAAAGATTGCGTACAGCGCTGATCCCTGGCCGAACAAGACAGAGGGAACCCTCTATAACCTGTTCGTTACGCACCAAAACCAAGGCGCCCGCGACCATTCTAATTCATGGGGGGATGATGGGGTTACTTCCTACACGGAATGGTGCCGCGCCATTGATCGGTTTAGCTGGGACTATGAAGACTCCATGGTCGCTTTTGCGATCACCAACCAAACCAGTCAGCTGAAGACGCCGGAGAATGCAAAGAGTGTTCTGGCCGTCAGTGCAACCAAAAACGCACCCAATCAAAGCCAGAATGCCTCCTTCGGCGGACCCGGACCGACGATTGACGGGCGCCGAAAGCCGGAGGTCTGTGCGCCGGGAGATAGCATCGTTTCCGCTGGAATCAGTAACCCGACCGCGCTCGCAACCCTAGGAGGTACTTCCATGGCTTGCCCAGCAGCTACCGCTTCAGGCACTCTGGTTCGGCAGTTCCTCAAGGAAGGTCGAATTGCGGACGGAAATCCGAACGGCAACTTCGTTATCAACCCATCAGGGGCGTTGATCCGCGCCATGCTCATCGCATCATCCGTTGATATGACCGGCACGAGCGGATATCCTTCGGCCCGTGAAGGCTTTGGTCGAATTCTCCTAGACAATGTCCTCGCACTACCCGGCGATACCCAGCGAACGGTTGTCCGCGATGTTCGAAACAGCGCTGGCCTCAGCACTGGCGGCAGCACAACCGTTCAGTTCATGGTTACATCTAATTCCTACCCATTACGCGTAGCTCTGACGTACACCGACTTTCCTGCGGCGGTAGGGGCGGGCAGCGCAGCCACTAATAATCTCGATCTGACCGTCCAGAGCCCTAGTGCCACTTACTTGGGCAACGTATTCACCTCCGGGCAGAGCTCAACTGGGGGTAGCGCGGACGCCATCAATTCCACGGAAATGGTGATGCGCAATACACCAAACCTCGGCCTGTACACGGTCACCATTGGTGCCCCCAACGTTCCTTCGGGACCCCAAGGTTACGCACTCGTGATCAATGGGGCGGTTACCGATAGCCGAATTACCGGTACGGTTAACTTGGGCGATTGGGTGGGCGCTTACCCATCAACCATCCCAGTCACCTTCCTCAACGCGGGTGGGAGCCCGTATCCGGGAGGCACGGTGAACGCTGTCGTGAACCCGGGAACGCACGCCTTCGCGGTTGATGCTCCACCATCGGTCACCGGCAGTTTCCGGTTGCGATTCAATCACGGGGCTCACCTTCTCAAGACGGTTCCGAGCATGGCCTCTCCCGCCGAGACCAACCGGTTTGCAGCGACGGGGACGATTACGCTAACGAATGGTGATCCCGACCGAACGGGCGAAGTAGATGCTGCCGACATTGACTTGGTCATCGCCCACTTCGGCCAAACGGGCGTCAGTCCTGCAAACGGCGACGTTGATGGATCGGGAGAAGTGGATGCGGCGGACATTGATGTCTGCATCGCCAACTTCGGTTCCGTTAACAATTAGGGTCGTTGTTGATGACCATGGGTTTCATGCCCGTGGTCTTCGTGAATGCCTGCGGCTTTGCCCATGAGCACGACGTCGCCAGGAAAGACCTTTAGCCCCTCTGCCGCTATTGCGGCCTGCTTATCTGGCTGATCCGTCTCGCGATAGAGGAGAGTCAGCCAGCGATAGACATCCAGGAGGGACTCCTTGTCGGGTTCGCTCAGATTCTTTGCTTGTTTGGCCGTGCTTCGGGCACGCTCAAAGTAGACAATCGCCCGGGGAAAGTCCCGCTTGCGAACGGCCCAGGTGAATCCCAACTGGTTGAGAATCATGAGGGATTGGGGATTGGCGGTCAGGCCCTCCGTCAGGAAGGCTATCGCCTGATCAGCCCTACCCGCGTCCGCACCCATGCCAAGGACGGCTCCTCCTGTCCTCCAACCCTCTTCGAAGGTGGGCTCAATCCAAGTCATGAGGCGGTAGAGCGGCATGGCTCGCAACGGTGAATTGTGCGTATGCCCCTCCATATTCTTGTAGGCGTGGGTGGAGCGTTCGATGTCGCCAAACACTCCCCGAAAGTCTCGTTCCGCGCCAGGAATGACGGTCAAACCCTCTCGCAGAAAATCATCCGCCGACGTGGCGGCTTGCCGGCCCTGATCCACTTCTTGATCCGTCAAGGGGCGCATTTCGACGCCATTGTGGAGATACAAGTCGGTGCGGAGCCAGAGCCAGCTGCTGATGCTGGTTCGGAACTGCCCGAGAAGCGATGCGCTCGCATGAGTTTCATGAATGTTTATGCCTGAATCTATGACTTTCGTGTGCACTTCTCGTTCGACCGTAGTGGTCATGAAGCCGGAAGCCACCGCCAAGGCGAAAACGGAAAGAGGAAGGTAGCGAAGCATCAAAGCGCCTGCCTTCGGAACTTGGCCCAGCTAATTGCAAGCATAGCAGCGCTGTAACAAGCCATGTAAATAGCCAGCGTGGCCACGACCCACAAAGGCACGAGTCCCCAATTTGCGTTGGCCGCCCGACCACCAATATCAAACAGGCTCACTTGAGGAAGTGATGCATTAACGATTTGGAAGAAAGGGGCGACGCTGGGGCTCGCGGTCGAGTAAGCCATCAGGAGCCCACGAGAAAGCATGGCCGAGCCGAACAGGATGACAAAACTCATCGTGATTGCCGCACTCGGGGTCATGACTGTGCTGAGCATGAGGGTCACAGAGCAGACCACGACCAACCCTAACATTTTGAGAAGGACGTACTGAAGCATGATCAGCTCGAAGCGCACGCCAAACATCGCGAGGGCGGCTCCGGTCATCAGGCAGAGCATCAGGAACGATAACCATGAAACGGCAATCCCTCCCAGCAACTTACCGAAGAGGAGGTCAAATCGGCTGATCGGTCGGGCCACAAGAGGATAGAGCGTTCGGTTTCGGGTTTCTTCGGGCAGGAGTCTCCCGGTTGTGACAATCGCCAGAATAGTCGAAAAGCCGCCGAGTACGGTCGTTGCAAGGTCCTTGGCAAAGCTCTCAAGCCCTGACATGCCGAAGAATCCCAGAGCGCCGGCGGAACATACGATGATGAAGCCGAGGATCGCAACAACCCATAGGTCCTTGCGACGTATTGCTTCTAGAATGACGCCGCGAGCCAGAGCGCGCCAGACCATGAATTTGTTCATGCCGCCTCCCGGATGGTCTCGATAAAGTAGTCCGCCAGTGAGCCTTCCTGGGTCACGACATCAATAATCTCGACATTGTCGTTTGAAGCTTGATTGAGGGCCGCCACAAGGCCCTCCTTTGAATCAAAACTTGCGGTAGTGACGCCGTTCGTTGCGTCGGTGAGCGCGCGAACACCAATGAGGTCACCCCGGTAAGTCAAGGTGAACTTCCGAAGTCCGTCCTTGAGTCTGGACACTAGGCGCTCCTCGACCAATTGGCCCTGGTGGATGACGATGATTCGGTCGCAGAGCATTTCAACTTCGGCAAGCTCATGACTGCTGAAGAAAACGGTAGTTCCCTGCTCCTGCTTATCTTGGATGATGGTGCGTAGCTCCTGTCGGCCGAGGGGATCGAGCCCGCTTGTGACTTCGTCTAGGATCAGCAAGTCGGGGTTACCCAGGAGGGACTGAGCGATTCCTACCCGTTGCAACATACCCTTGCTGAGCTGGCGATTTAGGGTCTTGAGGCTCGCCGTTAGGCCAACTAGTCGAAGTAGCTCGGTCGCTTCGCGTCGAAGGGAGGCGCCTCGAAGGCCCTGCAATTCTCCGTATAGAGTCAAGGTTTCGAGGGGGGTCAGGTGCGGATAATACATGGCGACCTCGGGGAGGTAACCGATGCGACGACGACTAGATTCGGTCCAACTGGGTTCACCGAAGACAAGGCACTCGCCCGATTTCGGTTGCACAAAGCCCATGAGGGCTTTTAGGGTGGAACTTTTGCCGGCGCCGTTGGGACCGAGAAACCCGACAACTTCGCCAGGGTGAATCTGTAGGTTGAGGCCCCGCACGGCCTCCACCGCCTGTCCGTCTTTACGACGGTAGGCGACATGTAAATCGCGGATCTCGATGGCGGGAGTCATGCCACCGATTATTGTTGGTAATTCTGCGGTGTTCTAGAGCGTTGAGGGGGAACTGTTGTCCCCCTCAACGCTAGGATCTCAGTAGCGTCCGCCGCCGCGTCGGTCGTTTCGGTCGCGATCGCCACGGTATCCACCTCGGTCGCCCCGGTCACCGCCACCGCCGCGGTATCCACCACCACCACCGCCGCGTGGGCGATCTTCTTGGGGAATGGCTTCGTTGACGCGCAGGGTTCGGCCGCCGAGTTGGCTACCGTTCATGGCCTCGACGCATGCGTCCAGTTGGTCACCCTCGATGTCCACGAAACCGAAGCCACGATCAGGAATGATCTTGGCGCTATGCGGTTGAAAGTCCCCAAAATGCATGAGGAGATCTGACTCGGTAGTCGAGAAGGGCAGGTTGCCCACGAAGAGTCGCTTTGTGCTCATTATCTTTTTTCTGTTTCCTGTCCTTCGGGTGCTTACACTCAATTGGCCAAGATGGCGCAGGGTTCGGGCGGACTCACTCAACAGGAAACGCGCGACTTCTACGGGACACTGGACACCGATGGACGAGCTATT
>JADZDX010000047.1 GCA_020850835.1 Fimbriimonadaceae bacterium | reverse complement strand
TCCTGCTCCAGAACCTCCTCGATGTGCGACCGAAGCTCCCGTGTGTTCGGGTCAACGATCTGGAATTCTTCCTCGATGCCCAGCGAAAAGAAGCCCTTCTTCCTTAGTTTCTCCACCATGTCAATCTTTCTTCAGGAAGGGGGCGCTTCGTTGGGCCACCGATTCTCCTAAGCCTTGGCCGGCACCTTCTTCTTGGCCGGAGCCTTCTTCGCGGCGCCCATGCCCTTACCCGCGACGGAGTTCTGAACAAACGTTCCCCACGTCAGGTTCATCTGACCGTCCACGTGGTTCTGCGCCTTCCGGATCAGCATCTGAGCCGCGTTTTCGATGATCCACTCGAAGTTCTTTTCGCCGACACTATAAATGTCCGCGTCCGGAGCTGGATTACAGAAATCTATCGCGTACGGAACGCCATCGCGGAACGCGAATTCGACCGTGTTGAAGTCATAGCCCAGTGCCTGATTCAGCGCGATCACGCCGTCCACGACCTGCTTGTGCATCTTCGGATCGATCGGAATGTCTTCCTGAACGTACCGGCGATGGTGCGGCTCCTGAGGAGCGTAGCGCATCACGTGCACGTTATCGCCGCCCAGGCAGTAGCAGCGGAAGTAATCGGTGAAATCAATGTTCTCCTGCAGAATCATGGTGAGCTGCCCCGTTTGGTTGTAAACGTGGAAGAACTCGTGCATGTTGTTCAGCTTGTAAACGTTCCTCCAGCCGCCTCCCGCGAAGGGCTTAAAGAACGCGGGCCAGCCGATGTACTCGAACATCTCTTCCCACGCCAAAGGCAGCGCGAGGTTCCTAAAGCTGTCCTGCTCGGTATCCGGCGGACGCTGGTTGCTCGGCAAGAGAACCGTCTTCGGAACCGCGACGCCGACTTGCTCGGCCAGGCAGTTATTAAAGAACTTCTCGTCTGCGCTCCACCAGAAAGGATTGTTGCAAACGGCGGTGCCATTCAGCGCGGCATTCTTCAGCCAGGCGCGGTAGAAAGGCACGTCTTGGCTAATGCGGTCGAGCACGACGGCATAGTCGCTCGGCTGATTCTGTTGGCATTTGTCAATGAGAACCGGCTCCGCCTCGATGCCCTTAATCTTCTTCGAGTTAATGCGCTCGATCAGCGCCCACGGAAAGGTGTTCTCACGTCCAAACAATACGCCAATTTTCTTCATGTTTTCCTTGGAAGGTGATATTGTACCGGAGCTTGTGTGATGATTCGGACTTGTCAGACTTGCCCAATACTTTGAGCGCGACCCCAAGCTTCATCCGCTCGGCTCTAGCCGCGCCGAACTCTCGCATGCTGTTCAAGTACCTAACATAAGGGTCGAGCCCGCGAGGCAAAGCCTTGTGTTCAAAGCCACTGAAGGGGATGTAGAAATTGATGGTGTCGTTTGCATTCACGAGGTCTTGAAGTAAGAAGAACTCGACATATCCGCGAAAGTCTTCGAAGAGTTGAAAGAAGTCTTGATAGCGCAACAGAACTTCGGACAAAGGGCTCCTTCCCTCCTCGTAATGTCTTTTGATGCACTCCAATGTAAGGTCAAACCGATCATCAATGTAAGTATTCATGCCTCGCGCGCCGTTGATCGTGTTTTGCCCATTGATTCGTTTTCCAGGAAACAGAATGCATTCCGATATGAGCCACTGTGCATTTTGAACGTACTCAGCAAGATCGGATGGGAGTTGAGGAAGGAGTGGCTTGATCGTTGGTCGCCCGCGGTAGGTGTGCGTGATGGCATCGCTTTTCAACCAGAACTCGCCAATGTCGGAGTTGTGAGTTAGGAAGGGTTTGTTATCTGCATCGAGCTGAAAGTACCGACCATCTGGGAGTTGCTTACTCCAGAGAAACTGATGGGACGCTCGAAGTGTCGGGCTGAACGAATCTGGGTCTTTGCCTTCGGGTGTGTCGAGGTAGCAGTCAAAGTCAATATCGATCATCAGGCGCTAACCCATTCTGGCGCAAACGTTTGACATGGGCTTGAACCTTGAGGTTGTGATACCCCCGAATTTCGGGGTCCGTAATGTTAGCGTTTTCAATCTCCATTACTAGCAACTTAACTTCAGACTCGCTTAAAACTTGTGTGTTGCTATCCCAGATGTGTACCTCTACCATTCGTGCTGACCCAACAAAGGCCTCATTCGAAGTTGCCTCGATGCTATTGGCATTAGGAAACGAGACTAACGAAGTGACCTTCACATCCAGTCCTAACCTGGAAACCAGAATAGTTAGGGCTCGCAAATGCCATTTGTTTTGATGCACAGGATTCTGAAATTTGGTGAAATTTTTACCCTGGTAGGACCGCCAAGTACGCTGGCGATCGTTGCCGAGAATCAATCCTCCAAAGCCCTTAGTTTCTACGCAGAAGACGCCATACTTTGAAACAACTACGTGATCAATCTGGGTTGTAGGTGGGTCTCCACCTGATGGAAGAAGGAGGTCGTTAAGGACAAAATACTCCGGCCCAAGGTGCTGCAAGGCTGCACGTGTCTCGGCTTCGCCTGGGGCCAACGAATCTTCCTTATAAACCGCCGCTAGGTAGACGGCTATCGCAAGGCCAAGGAGCAACCAAAACAAGACCACTGAGGTTACAGGTCGGTAAGAGAACTCGCCTTTTTACCGCAAGAATTGCTAGTTCACGGCTCTGCGGTGTGAGTGGCCGGGGTGGATGGCCTGGAGCCCAGAGTTGGGTGGCACTGGTGAAAGGTCGCGAAAAGGGTGCTTCCTGCGCAAACTGGTTTCGACCTTACACCAGTGACTAGACACCACACCCTTCCTCCCTGCGGCAAATCTGCCCGCTGCCTTCCCCCAAGATGGGTGCCGACCAGACACTGGTGCAATGGCGACACTAAATCGACGATCAATTGACAGATTAGCGCGCCACATCACCAGTGCCACCCATTAAGGGGTGGTATGCGGAACCTACCCAGGACAACCAGCCCTCAGCACGGGTTTGAACAGCGGCAAAAGCCTTTCGTAGGCATGCAAAACTCTCTTGCACATGTGCAAAGCCCTAAAACCCAGCGGAAAAACCCTTTTGCACATGGGCGAAGCCTTAAAACCCAGCGGAAAAACCCTTTTGCACATCTACAAAACTCTTTTGCCGGTGTTTCAAAACGGGGTGCTTTTGCAAGAAGATTGCTCTATACTGTGAACGAGGCATAAATGAAGAACCTTCGATTCCTAGCCATGAGCCTTCTGATCTCGGTGGGCGGCGCGGCCCAGGCGAGCTTCGAGATGATGATGTTTGTTGACGGCAACCGCATCGTTCGGTACGACCCCGAGAATCGCATCCAGCTTGGATCGTTTGGTGCAGGTGAGCTGGGAACTTACACGGGTGCCCAAATTGCGGCCGATCCCACGAATCACGGAGTCGTCGCCGCGCTCAATGGCGACGGCACAATTCGACGATTCAACGCATTCACTGGCCGCTACCTGGGGGCTCTCAGCGTCGGTGTGAACCCCTTTTATGGCAATGGACCCATGCGCTTCGAGGTACTCAATAATGGCAACTTCTTGATCGCTGGATATATCGGCGGGGGCACGGAGCAAGTTTCGCGCATTTACTCTGGAACTACTGGTGCACAACTAGTGGACATGAGCCCATTTGGGGCTGCGTACTGGGCACTCGACTCGGTTCAGGGATCTGATGGAAACATCTACACGCTCAACCGAATCAATAATGCGGGCACTTACTCGTTTTACACGTTCTGTTACACAAGTTCAGGGGGATACCTGGGGGCTAACGGGTTGGGTTCCTCCTCGGACGCGAGCAGGTTCCGAGCCATTGGTCGGTCCGGTAACCGTATCCTGATTACTGGAAATTTCCAGTACGCCGCCGTGTCTCATGCGAACGGTGTTTTTCAAACACTTACCTATGTTTCGTGGAGTACCTGGAGCAATCCGGGGGTGACGGGGGACATCGTCTGGGCCCACAGCCGAAACTATTTGCACGAAGTGCGCGACAATGGTGGAGGCTCATTCACGAATCGCGTGAATCACTACGATCCTATGACCAACTATATGGGGCAAGGAGCCATCGACCTTCCCTACACCACGTCCCTTGGCAGCATGACCATCATCACCGCGCCAGAGCCCGGCACCATGGCCGCATTGGGGTTGGGGCTGGTTGCGCTGCTTCGCCGGCGACGCACCAAAACGTAGCCGGGTAGAACGCGTGTCTCGGGCTTTCGAAACGGGCAAGCTCTTGCGGTAACCTTTTCACTCCCGGATCATGCGTATTGACTACCGACTGAAAGACGGTCATCTATTGGCCACGGAGCCTGGGCGTGGTAATGTCGTGATCTACGCGAATCCGTCCACCGAGGAAAAGGAGACTATCCTCGCCACGCTCCCCATCGAATCGCACACCCTGGAATCAATGCTGGACCCAGATGAAATCTCCCGGGCAGAGTTCGATGGCGAAGCAAACATTATCATCTGGAAGCGGGCGGCCGCTGACTTTGACGGCCATTACCCGGTGGGCTCCGTCGGCTTGATCCTGGAAGGCGATCACCTGACGGTCATAGAGAGAGATGAATCGCCCTTGCCTGGCGATTCCGAGCACACAAGGCCGCAGTCCCTTAACGAACTCGTGTTACGAGGCATGCAGGCATCGGTAATTGAGTTTATCCGGCGGCTTAGGGTGATCAAAGAGACCGCGCGAGATGTGCAAACGCGACTCACAAAGACTATTGACAATAGCGAACTGCTCCGGATGTTTGACCTGAGCGAGAAGCTCGTCTTTGCCATTGACGCGGTTGATTCAAATGCGGCAGTCCTGCAAAGGATTGCCGCGGCGGCACCGAAGCTTGGATTTACGGAACGAGAGCTCGACCTTCTCGATGAAATCATCATTGACAATGAGCAATTGAGCCGCCAAGGCAACCTGTACATCAGTATTTTCGCCGGCCTGATGGACGCCAGGGGCAGCATCGTGAATAACAACATGAACGTGCTGCTCAAGAATCTCACGCTGGTCAATATCGTCTTCCTCCCTCTTGGCGTTATTGCCGGCATCGGGGGAATGTCGGAGTTTAGTCACTTACTCGAACTCCATCAACTTCCCTTCTTGCCCGGCTACGCCGGCTTCACCGTTCTGTTGATCATGGCCGGCGTCCTGCTTTGGCTCGCGATCCGATACTGGATCACGAAGATGATGGAAGCTCAGTAGTTTCTGAAGTTAGTCGCCGATAGCACCGAAGTTGGCAATCACAACGTCAATGTCTGCGGC
>JADZDX010000046.1 GCA_020850835.1 Fimbriimonadaceae bacterium | reverse complement strand
TGTACGCCTTAACCTTTTGGTTAACATAGGTGCTAAACCACACACTAACCACCATCAGGAAGGTCGTGAGAAGCACTAGCCAAATGCTGATGCCATCCACACCAAGATGGTAGCTAATCCCAAACTTCTCGACCCAAGGAATCTTCTCAACGAACTGAAACTTGAACGTTTCACCGTTGAACTGCTTGAAAAGCACAAGGCTCAGGGCAAAGGTAACGATCGTTGTGATCAAGGACGTCGCCCGCGCGAGGTCCTTGCGATCATTGGGCAAGAAACCGATTGCAGCGGCGCCAATGAGAGGGATGAAGATGAGCCAGGAGAGGATGGGCACTATCCCTTTCCTCCGAAGTTGTTCACCGCGTAAACAATCCAACCCAAAATTCCAGCGCTCCCTACTAGCATCATCAATGCGTACCCTCGAGCGTAGCCAGATTGGATCCAGCCAAAGCCCTTCGCCATGCCGCTTAGCAAGCCTCCGATTCCGTTAACGGCGCCATCAATTATCTTAGAATCAAAGGTACGCCATAGCCAATTACCCAGTGTGCCGCCGCCTTCAATTCCTGCGTTCATCATCGCCGCGTCATATCCAAACTGGTTCCCAGCAGCCCGCCGGATGGGGTTCCAGCGAGCAAGGTCCCAGCCCTCACTCTTTGGCAGACCGCGCCAGTACCAAAGAGCCCCGATGGCAATGCCAGCGATCCCTAGCCACATTCCCAATATCGGGAGCCACATTCCCAATATTGGGGCTGGGCCATGATGGGCCTCATGGGCATGGGGCTCAAGCCAAGCTTGCAGTCGATCCTTGGGGATTGATGCAAACCACTCACTGCCCTTGAGCCACAGTCCGGACCCAGCCGAGAACAGCGCTAGAATTACCAGAGGGAACCACATACTGACCGGTACTTCGTGGGGCTTGTGATTCTCGTCAAGTTCGTGGTGATGCTCGTGTTCATGGGGCTGGGCGGCCAGTTCCGACTCTGAATAGAAGAAATCATGGTCATCCGGATGACCAGCATGGGCGCTGGAATGCCCGTGGTGATCCACCTCGCGCTCTTGGTGCCCCTCTTTTGCAGGAATGAGGCGCCACCGTTCTTCACCACCCCAAAAGGTAAGCATCATCATTCGGGTCATGTAGACCGCGGTGAGCAATGCCGCGGCAAATCCCAATAAGCCCGCAATGAGGCCAACGTTTACACCACCCAGCATCGCTTGATGACTATAGAGGGCTTGATGGAGGATCTCCTCCTTACTGAACCAGCCGCTGGTGAGTGGGACACCGGCAATCGCGATCCATCCAATCGTCATGGCTCCACAGGTGATTGGGATATAGCGACTCAGGTTGCCGTAATTGCGCATATCCTGATCGTGGGACATGGCATGGATAACGGCGCCGGAACCCAAGAAGAGGAGGGCTTTGAAGAATGCGTGGGTGATCACGTGGAACATGCCAACCCAATATGCCCCTACTCCGCAGGCAATGAACATAAACCCGAGTTGCGACACGGTGGAGTAGGCCAAAACCTTCTTGATGTCCGTTTGACCAAACGCGATCAGGGCGGCAAAAACCGCCGTAAAGAGGCCAACAATGACCACGACTGCACTAGCGACCGGCGAGGCAATAAACACCAATTGCATTCGGGTTAAGAGTACGACCCCAGCTGTTACCATCGTGGCAGCGTGAATGAGCGCGGATACGGGGGTGGGACCTGCCATGGCGTCGGGAAGCCATAGATACAATGGGAACTGGGCAGACTTGCCGCAAGCCCCCACGAACAGGCACAAGGCAATGGCCGTTGCCCACATTGGCTCTTTTGCGATCACCTCAGGAAGTGCACTGAAGATCACGTCATAGCTGAGATATCGCGGGTCAGCAACACCTTGCTTGGCGAGAAGGGCAACTATTAGGAACATGCCCAAGGACAAGCCCACGTCGCCGATTCGGTTCACGATGAATGCCTTATTGGCGGCGATACTGTTAGCAAAATCCTTGTACCAAAAGCCAATCAGCAGGTAAGAGCACAGCCCGACGCCTTCCCACCCGATAAAGAGGAGCGCTAGGTTGTTACCTAGGACGAGCATCAGCATGAAGGCGATGAACAGGTTAAGGTAGGCGAAAAATCGTGGGTAATCCTTCTCTTCAGCCATGTACCCGGTTGCGTACAGGTGAATGAGAGATCCAATCCCCGTAATCACCATCACCATCGTCATTGAAAGCGGGTCGATGCGAAGCTCAAATGGGATCGAAATCCCGGCAATTCGCATCCAATCAACGCCAGTTTGAATGATCGCTCGGTCGTGGTCAACCTGAGCTGCGAGGGCTTGAATGATGGCAACGCCCACCGCAAACGATGATGCTACGGCCGCGACGGCAAGAAAACCCACGACCCTCTTCCCCTTTGGCTCGCCGAGGGATTGGATGATGTTCTTACCGAAGAAACATTGAATAAGGAAGCCGATCAACGGGAGACCGATGATCCACCAGACTTGATTGAAGATGGGATTCTGCATCGGTTAGCCTCTCATTGAACTTAGCTCGTCCAAGTCCACCTTGTTCTTCAGTCGGAAAATTGCCATGATGATGCCCAGCCCCACTGCGACCTCTGCCGCAGCCACCGCCATGACGAAAATGACGGCCATCTGCCCCGCCATCCAAGCCGGCTGCTTTTCGATGAGGAGGGGTGAGGGCGCATAGCGGGCAAAGGCCAAGAAAGTTAAGTTCACGGCATTCAGCATCAACTCGATACACATGAAAACGACCACCGGATTGCGTCGAATGACCACACCAATTGATCCGGTTACAAACATGAACAGACCAAGCCCCAAATAGGCAAGGAGAGGCACTTCGTTCAAGCTTCAACCCTCCGCCGAGCCAATAAGATGGCGCCAACAATGCCCACCATGAGGAGCAGGCTGATGATCTCGAATGGCCACACGTAGCCCGTGAACAACGCCCTACCTAAAGCCTGAGGGCTTCCCCACCCCACACTGGCAGCCGTTGCATCAGGGGCGCTCGGCGTCCGGATGTCCTTAAAGGGCAGAAGAATCTGGCTTGCTATCAGGGTGAAAACGCCCAACCCGACCGGCACGGCAAGGAACGGTTTCACATCAAACTTGCGAGTCATTGTCAGGCTATCAGTGCTCAGGTTCAGCAGCATGATCACGAAAAGGAACAACACCATGATCGCACCCGTATAAACCACAATCTGTTGGATACCCATCATTTCAGCTCCCATGCTGAAATAAATAAAGGCAAGGGTGAAAAAGTTTGCCACGAGCGAAAGCATTGATCGAATTGGATTATTGAAGGCAACGACTCCAATGCCTGTTACGATCGCAATCAGACTGAAGAGACTTACGATCACCAAGTTAGGGCTGACTTGCGGAATGTGAACCTGGTTCATGTCCATTAGACCAACTCCACCGCCCGCACTGACGGCACTGTTTCTGTCCCCTCTTCCAATGAAAGGGTCCGCTTCTCAATCGCCGTGGTGCCTGCGTTCATGACTCTCTTAACCGCAGAGTACAAGCCTGCCGTAATCAAGAGGGCCGCCACTGACGCCCCAAGCGCGCCCTGCCAACCCCATAGTTTCTGAGCCATGATCCATGCCGCAGACACAATAAAATTGGCAACTGCAGCGGGGAGCAAAAACTTCCAGCCGAGCGCCATCAACTGGTCGTAGCGCAGCCTCGGCAGGGTTGCGCGAAGCCAAATGTAGAACGTAATCCCAGCTGCACATTTAGCCAGAAAAGTGAGGGGGGCTAGCCAATAATTCGCGTCGCGGATGAAGTGCATTGCACCATAGCCCGGCATTGAGCCAGCAAGCGCATCCCATCTGATCGGCACGATGTTGTATCCGCCAAGGAACACAACCCCAAAAACCCCGCCAAAAATAAACATCATCGCGTACTCACCCATGAAGTACACCGCGAACTTCATGCTACTGTACTCGGTGTGGTAGCCCGCAATCAGTTCATTTTCCGCTTCCGGAAGATCGAACGGAACTCGGTTCGTCTCGGCAACCATACAGATGAGGAAAATTACCGCACTCACGAAGCCAAAGGGCGTGAAAATGAACCAGTTCTGAACACCGTAAACAACGCCCCACAACGGCCCTTCCTGCGCCGTAACAACCTCTGTCAGCTTCAGTGAACCACTCACGAGAATGATGCTCGCAAGAGACATCGCCATCGCCAACTCGTAGCTGATCAGCTGGGCGGCTCCCCGCAAGCCACCCATCAAAGAATATTTGTTGTTGGAGGCATACCCGCTCAAGACAACCCCATACACCCCAAGGGAACTGATCGCAAGCAGGTACAGCACGCCGATCTCGGACCCCCAAACGGGCGTTAGAAGGCCATAGATGCCATGCCCCGGCCCCCAAGGGAGGGTGCCGCCAATGGCAAACGCTGGGAATAGGGCAATCGCCGGAGATAGAAAGTAAAGGAACCGGTCAACCGCCGCTGGTGTAATGTCTTCCTTGAAGAAGAGCTTAACGCCATCGGCAATCGGCTGGAGCAACCCAAACGTGCGGATCTTCTTCCCATTCTTAAGAGTGATCGTTCCGGTCCGATTTGGCCCGATTCTGTCCTGCATCCAGCTCAGAAGTCGGCGTTCGTACCAGATAAGCCCCGGCACAATCACCAGCACGGGCACGATCATGAGTAAGACACGAATCACTGCCAGCGTTGTTGGTTGGTGAATAGACAGCCACTCAATACCCTGACCAAGGTCCTTCATTAGTGGGCCCTCCCCGCCATGGCTTTCTGTAACAAGTCGTCATCCCCCACTCCAGCAAAGGACGGGCACTCGGACGAAATTGCTTGCAAAATCTCGCCCGGATTGAAGTAGGGAGTCCCTCCACTGATGCGAGCCAAAAGTTCACTATAAATGCGCCACCCTGGCTTGGCCTCACCAGGCGGCAGAAGCATGCCCTTAGCGTGCTGCAGGCGCCCTTCGGCATTGATGTAGGTGCCGTTTTGCTCCGCTGGCGCCGCCGAAGGTAGGACTACCGACGCATAGGGCATGGCACTGTGGTGATTCGAGCCCTGGACGACTAAAAACTCTACGCTTTCCAACGCATCTTGAACTAAGAACTGGTCCGGATACAATTCCAATGGATTGCAATCAGACAGCCAAAGGGCCGTTGTTTCGCAGGCAATGCATGACTCCAAGATAGCCTTTGTGTTGCCCGTGGTCAATCCGAGGCTTTCGGCACCCGTATCGTTACCCCGAATATTGTAACAATTGAATGTACAGCCCGTCTTGCGAGCTATCGCCGCCAAACCGTCCAGCGCCTGTTCCGCATCACTCGCATTTAGGAGGCTTCGCGAGGTAACAATGGCTACGCCCTCGCCTAAGCTCGACGCGATAAGTCGAAAGTCAGCCGTGGACATGTGAGTTCGGCGGCTAACTAGCGAGAATGCTTCATCGGCTCCCCCTTCCAAAGCCAATCTAATCCCTGCCACGACGTCAGCTTCGTGATCCTCGTCGTACCGGATGCAATGGTCAGCAAATCCATCAGCTTCATTGGATGCGGCCGTGACATTAAGAATCCTAGCCCCATTTTTGAACCATGCCTTGCGAACCCGGAGGAACAACATAGGTAGCTCGTCGGCCAAGGAGGTCCCAAAAACGACGATCGACTTCTTATCTTCCAGATCCGCGATTGAGTCCGGTGGCAAGTTCAGCGGGCTATCCGGCAGGAACCGCGTCCATCGACTATCCAATTGGTTAGTTTTGAAGCCATCCTTAAATAGCTTTCCGAGCAGAAATAGACTCTCATTTGATTGCTTGCCGCCAACAAGCGCTGCCCCCGTCCCTCCGGAGAAAGCCTCTAATATCTGGTCGTAAGCTTCGATCCAGGTGGACTCAACAAATCCATCCTCCCGCCGCACCAAGGGCCTCAGGAGCCGGTCTTCGTTAACCCACCCTTGTCCAAACTTACCTCTATCGCAAGTCCACTCCTCATTAATCGCTTCATTGATTCGACCATTAAGCCGGACAAACTTCCCTGCCCGGTGATCAAACCAAACGCTACAGTGATTCGAGCATTCAAAGCAATTGAATGGCGAGGTCTCCAAGTCCCACGGCCTTGCCCTGAACCGATACTGGCTTGAGGTGAGCGCGCCGACCGGGCATATTTCGATGACATTGCCGCTGAACTTGCTATCAAAATCAAGCATTTGGAACGTGCTTGGTTGCATGTTTGAACCCCGGAATCGAAAGGCCAGTTGTGCATCCCCGCTAATCTCCTCAGTAAAGCGGACGCACCGGCCACACTGAATACAGCGCTCAAGGTCGAGGGTGACGTATTCTGAGAGCGGATACGCCTTGGGCAGGTGACGCTTAAGTTCAGTGAAACGGCTGGTTGAGGGGCCGTAGAAAATAGTGTTGTTTTGAAGCGGGCATTCCCCTCCCCGATCGCAGATGGGGCAATCAAGGGGGTGGTTGACCAAGAGGAACTCTAAGACACCCCTTCGGTCCCGGTGCACCATTTCGGTGTCCGTGTATACGACCATGTTGTTGTCCGCTGGGAGCGTACATCCTGCCTGGGGCTTGGGCATTTTTCGAACGCTACCATCAGCCTGCTTGAAGCCAACCTCCACGAGGCACATTCGACACATGCCAACCGGCTTCATGCGTGGGTGGTAGCAGAAAATGGGAATCTCCAGCCCAAGACGCTTGACCGATTCAACGATCAACTCGCCCTTAGGAACCTGAAGCTCCACATCGTTGATCGTGATCGTGACCAATTGGGTCTCTGCCACCGCCGCCATAGACTCCAACGGTTGTACCAGAATCCGCGAGCGTCCGGTGAGAGGCTCTGATGAAGACGTGATGCCCTTACAGCTTAGTCATCCATTGAGCCGAAACTCAAGATGACGATGTCAATGTCGGCAGCGTCCACCTCGCCCGAGCCATCAACGTCTTCGTTGATTCCTAGGGTGGTCGAACCAAACTCCGCGATGATCGCATCAATATCTGCTGCATCAACTTCCCCGCTATCGTTAACGTCACCGTTGGCGAGCACGAAATTCACTCCAGATGCTCCCGAAGACGTGATCGTTACGGAGCTGACCTTTCTCCTAAGAAAAAGTGGTGAATCTGCATAGCAGTCATAGGATCCCGCGACTACGGCTTGCGAAAGCGGCAAGCTGTAGCCCCCTGAACCATCAAGCGTTGCCGATCCAGATTGGATGACGGAGGACGAATTTACCGGCGTGATTGTGAAGTTCATACCACGACCCGCAAGCCCACCGACCCAGTCTGAAAGGCTAACCTGCCCAGACAGGGAAGCCGTAGCCGATGCAACCCCAAGCCCAGCGAACATTGTGTTTGCGGGTGCCATTGTTGACCAATCAGCCGCGCTGGAGGCTGGTGCTGTGTCAGCGGATAAGAACCCATACACCCAACTGTTTGAGCCTGACTTATAGGATGCAAAGACCTGGTGAGTTCCGCCTGTCTCATACAAGGCAACATGGCGCAGTTGAGAGGTGAATATCCGGACGCCTGGTACGGAGAATTGTGTCGAAGTATTGGGTCTGGAGAACCTCCACAGTCCTCCCACCGAGGTTGAATCACTCGCCAAGTATAAGGTGAGGCCATCCGAACTAATCGCATGATCCGCAACAATAATAATCTCGGAAGTTACATCAAGCAGGATGTTTGAACTCCCAATCTCCTTCACCCGATAGTTGCCGCCAGTTGAGATTGAGTAGGCAAACAGTCCGTAATTTCCTGAGATAAATCGAACATTGATATCGGAACCGCTTACATTCGAGGCAGTCATGCTTCCGAAGGTTCCGGTCTGAACCCCTTGGTTGGTGGCCAACGCAAAGGCTTCCCCACCGTAGGGGCCGCTATCCCGGATCACAGCAGTGAACAGAGCCGCCGGCAAGTCGGAACTCCCGGTTACCGCGCCCGTGATTAGATTAAGGCGTTGAACTCGGCGATCGGCTCCACTAGTGCTTGAACCAGGGAACACCTGGTAACCACCGATGAAAGCCTCGGGTCCGAAGACATTCATACCACCTTCGGTACTTGTCGTCCCTCCGATGGCAATGCCGGATGCCCCGCCGTAAGTGACATCTCGGGTGGAGCCAGTCAGTGTGCCATCCGTGCGGTTGAGTTCAACTATCCTCACTTCGGCGGCACTGGAGCTAGGCGGATTGATCCCATCGCCCAGTTGGACGACTGCAAGGCTACCGGACTGCCAAACGGCGCTTGAGATCGTAGCTGCGAGAACAAGGAGACTGGTGCCAACAACCTTCATGGCTCCATTGTATGGGATTTTTTCGGCGACTGACTGTACTTAATAACGATTATCTATACTATTTAATGCAGATTGTGAAGTGCTTGGGCCATGAGGTCTGGAAACGCATCTGGGGTGCAGGAAAAACTGGGGACCCCCATACCCGCGAGCTCCTTCGCGGTTGAATGAGAATATGCCGGCTCGCCGTCATCATCGAGAGCAAGAAGACATATCACTCGTACTCCTCGACTCACCAAATGGTGAAACTGGGCCAACATCTCGTCTTCTCTGCCGCCCTCAAACAGGTCCGTGATAATCAAGAAGACCGTGTCAGAGGGCCGCTCGATAATTTGATCGGCGTAACTCACAGCTTGCGCGATGTCAGTTCCGCCATTCAACCTGGCGGCAATAAGCAACCCAACGGGGTCATTCAGGTACTCGGACAGGTCAGCAATCTCAGTACTGAACGCAAACATCCGAACCCGTAGGGCTGGTAACGAAGCTAGAACCGAGGCATATACACCAGCGTAGAGCAGACTCGTTCCCATTGAACCGCTTTGATCCATGGCAATCACGATCTCCTTTGCCCCCCGAACGCCACGCGGCTTGACAACTTTGGTCTCCAACAGCATCTTGCCATCCCGTTGTATGTGCTTCAGGTTGGCCCGTATTGTTCTGTCTAAGTCAAGGGGCCCTGCGACATTTCGCCGCCGGTTTGTCCCGCCTCGTTGTCGGCGCCAACACTGTTCCATGGGAAAACGGATTCTCTCGGCGATTTGCGACACCACGCCCTTCACCACTTCTCGAGCCGCCTCACGGGCCTCTGGTGGGAGGTTCTCGCTGAGGCTGAGAAGGGTCACCGCAAGGTGTGGATCTGGCTGAACAGCTCGCAAGGTCTCCTTCTCCAGCAAGAATTGCACGAGATTTAGGTTGGTGATGGCATCTCGTTGCATCACGGATACGACTGGCTCCGGAAACAACTTACGAATATCGCGGAGCCACCGAACCATACTCGGGCTGCTTGGCCCGAGGCGCCCCTGCTTGGGATCATCATAGAGCGCTGAAAGGGCAGCGTCCGCACCCTGATCGTGCTGATTCAGTTGCTGATTGATTTGAGCATCCGAACCTAGGAGCAGCTGCCAGCGCCGAAGCCTTTCCTCAGTCATGTAATCCCTCCAAAGAGTTCATCGATCGCGGAATCAACCTGGCGGAGTCGTTCAGGGTCCAGCTGGCAATCCTTGGTTCCAGTACCGCCCGCCACGACCCGCTGCCCAATTTGTCGACGCTCCGCTTTAGGGAAGGAGCCAAATGAACGCCGCAATAGCGGCAGGTTTTGGTCAAAGGCCCTTGGATCAAGGCCAGAAATCCAAGTATCCAAAATCCTAAAGAGCACATCGCTATAGATTAGAGCGAGACCAGATTCACCCAAAAATCCCTGAACCCAAGCTGCGACCCAGGCATGGCTATTCCCTGGGCTAAGGGTTCGCGAAAAGGCTTGTTCCTGTTCACGCTCTGATACCAATTTCTGGTCGCCAGCATGACGCTGGAGCCGACCAGCAAGGAAGCCAGGTATCGCTTTCAATCGTAGAAGGGCCAAAATTGCGGAGTCCCAGTGCTGACTCGTCTCTTCAGAGACAAGGCCATCTATCTGGTGGGCGATGGGCAAGATCGCCGCGGCAAATCTTTCACCCTCCTTATCGCTGGCACCAACTACAGCGTTTGGCAGAGCCAAGCTGGCTCGATCAACCATTCTCTCGAGAATTTCTGTAAGCGATGAAGTATCTACGTCCCGGGTCGCACCAAGTCGTAGCGTTGTCGCTATCGTGGAAATTGCCGAAAGCAGTTCGGGAACGTCGGAAGCAATGGCGGCAACCTGCTCTAACGCTAGTAGGAGCGGATTTATTGCTTCTGGAAGATCCGCAAGCAGCGCCTTCATTATTCGTTCTGTTAGCGCTGGTAGGGTGCTTGCTTCAAGATGGTCCTTGCTGAGTACGGCAACTGCTGCTGGCCTGATCCGGCTACCCCAATGGCTGGCCTGCACCAGCCTTGTCTCCAAAATTGGGTGCCAAGTGAGGAGCCATTCTTCTCTAAACGTTCCTAACTGCCCATCCACCGCCTGTCGCTCTCCCCAGGGAACTCCAATAACCTGGAGCCGCACTAAGAATCGACTTCGCTCCAAGTCTAGTGGCTTGCGGACATCCAACGCCAGATGCTTGGTCAACTGAGTCAGCCGAAGCCGCTTACACTCCGAGGCAAAGTCGCGCCTCAAAGGAATGTCCTGAATCTCGGGTGGGACTGATCCCACACGATCACCGGTCAGAGCCTTGTCGGCAATGACCTGAAGGTAATCATTACGTCCGTCTGCCATCACGGCAATTGCCGCTTCGACCAGTTCATGCAATCCGGGTTCGCGCCGGGAACGAAGCACGGCTAACAAATCGGCGGTGCGGGTCGCCTCAATTACCGCCGCCGGGCTGACGTCCACTCTCGCTTCGCGCAGGAGTCCCGCGACCATGGCGAGCCACCGACCGGTTCGCTGTTCGGGAGGTGTTCTCCAACAGAACTCATAGAACATCGGTGACAAAACCCCCGCGCCGTAGCCACTGGAGAAGGCGAGGCCATCGTAGTTCCATGGCACCCAGCTGGCGGTTACCGGCACCTTGGGAAGCTCTTTGATTAGGCCTTGATCTAGGTCATCTGAGCCATGGTCCCATCGTCTAATTGCGGGCACGTGCCACGCACCAACGACTACCGCAGTGCGCCTGCCTTCGGACGCCGCCTGTCGTATTGCGATCCGCATTGCGGCTTCGCGGCATGCCGTGAGTTCGTCCGGTTCATCGGAGCCGCGTAGTTCTTCCATCAGGTCCCCTACTGCTTCAAATAAGGCTTCCGACCCCACATGAGACTCGATTTGGTCATCCCACCAGGCCTCCCCATCGCGGTAACCCGCGACTTCGCCAAGCATGGCAAAGGGATCTAACTTCTGCTCCCCTTGGCTCCACTCCTTTGCAAGATAGTGCGCGGCGGCCAGATCAATAAACTGCACTTGAACACCCCTGTTCAAAGCCCAGTGCAGGGCGACCCACTCAGGCGAGAATTCAGCAAACGGAGCAAAAGTTGCACGAGCCGGTTCGGCGGTCGGATAGAACACTGCCGCAACCGGAGTTGCAAGCTCGGAATGCTGGACCCATTTTTGGGGGGTCTCCGGCATTCCTTCGATCAGTACCGCGTCTGGTTGCCAAGAATCAAGCGCCTCCAACAGCGATCGAGATGAACCTGGGCCGTGATGACGTATCCCGTAGATTCGGACTTCGCTCACAGCAATTCCCGGCAATGGAGATAGATATCCCCCCAATTATCGCGCTTCTTCACCACGGTCTCCAGATATTCGCTTAGAATCTGCTGATCGGGCCTCGGGTCACGAACGATTGCTCCGATTAGACTTGGAGCAATTTCCTTAGCGGTCAGCTTTCCTTGCCCGAAATGTGCGGCCAGCGCCATGCCGTGGTTAACAGCGGCGATCGCTTCTGCCGTACTCAGGGTTGCGCTTGGGGATTTCAGAGTCACCCTGCCATCCTTTGTTTGACCGCTACGGAGTTCGCGGAAAATGGTCACAAGTCGTTCAACTTCTGCTGCATCAGGTTCTGGTTCTGGCAAGTCAAGGCTGTGCCCGATTTCGGCAGATCGTTTGTGGACAATAGCAACCTCTTCCTCCAACGTCGCTGGTAGCGGCAGGACAACCGTGTTGAACCGTCGTCGCAAGGCACTTGAGAGTTCATTGACGCCCTTGTCGCGAGTGTTGGAAGTTGCGATAACATTGAAACCCTTGACGGCTTGCACTTCTGTTTCTAGTTCAGGAACCGGAAGAGTCTTTTCGCTGAGGATTGTGATCAAGGCGTCCTGCACATCACTTGGCATGCGGGTCATTTCTTCAAGGCGGACCAACTTGCCCAGACTCATTCCTCGCATTACCGGAGAAGGCACAAGGGCGGCATGGCTGGGCCCCTCGTTTATTAAGCGGGCATAGTTCCAGCCATATCGAATCGCCGATTCCTCGGTGCCCGCTGTTCCCTGCACCAAGAGTGTTGAATCTCCTGAAATCGCGGTGGCTAGATGCTCTGAAAGCCAAGTCTTGGCGGTGCCTGGTAAGCCCAATAGGAGGAGGGCTCGGTCCGTAGCTAGGGTTGCGACGGCAATCTCAACTAGGCGACGATCACCGAAGTACTTCGCGGAAATCTCTACCGATCCCGCCTTTCCACCCATGATGTAGTCGGTCACTGCCCAAGGGCTGAGCCGCCAATGCGGAGGGCGTGATCGTTTATCAACTCTTTCCAGGGCCTTCAGTTCTTGCCGATATTGTTCTTCAGCATGAAGTCTCAGTAGGTCATTCATTTCTTTGGCAAACTCAAAAAGAACTTGTGTAGCCTTCGCCGTACTGACAGGATGGGGAACCAAGCCTTTGCAATCGGATGTTGTGGCGAAGCATGAGAAGCATACAACAGTTGGTCGGCTACCTCCACGCTGGAGTAGTGGATATTAGCGGCCACATGAGGCGCAAACTTGCATAGGAGTTCGGCGATTGGCGACGCCCGATTGATGTGTTCCAGGACAGATTCCAGGACAACTTCCGAAAACTCTTGTGACCAATCCCTATGCAGCTTGAAATACACGGAGAGATCCTCCACGCGCTGATCCTTCAACATCTCAGCTAAGTGGTGCTCACGTTGTTGAGGCGATTGTGCTCTCCACTTGACTTCCCATGCTGGCACTGCGCCCTGCTCCTTAGCCACTGCTTTCTTCCACTTGGGGACGAACTGAGACAGCCATAGCCCCCGATCGCCAAGTAATTCAGAGTTCGGTCGAAGCGAAGAGTAGTTTTCTAGGATTTCGGGAAGGCATCCCCACGGCAAGGGGAATCCTCGAGCTTCCAGAAGTCTGAATACCTCGGGAAGGACTTCAGGCAACTTTGCGATAGCGTAGCGGATCAGATCTGATAGAGGTTCAGCCGGTGA
The DNA here is from genome assembly GCA_020850835.1 of Fimbriimonadaceae bacterium. Lineage (GTDB taxonomy): Bacteria > Armatimonadota > Fimbriimonadia > Fimbriimonadales > Fimbriimonadaceae > JAFLBD01. The sequence continues at coordinate 42,993 of JADZDX010000046.1, read as the reverse complement.
AGCAGGTTCGCTGGGTGGAGAGAAGGCAACGGTCCCCGTTTGGCTTGCTCGATAACCAGCCTTACGGCGGATGGCCTCCTTGCCAGCCGCTCGCAACAATTTGGCCGGTTCCGATGAGCCCACCGCAGAGGCAGACATGATCTCGGCCCAGTTCATAAGCCGACAAACCCCGATTCGGTGCCGACCGAGGAAGCGTAGAACTCTCGTCCATCCCATTCGCCGAACAAAGTCACCCGTTTCGATCCACTGTAGGCGACCACTCGCCAAATCCCAAGGGGATCAGCCTTGACTGGAAACCATGTGCCTTCCAAATCTTGCGCATACCATCTGTCACCCTCTTGGACAAGGCCATTGATACAAACCGAACCCGCGATCTGCTCAGCCCATGGGAATCGGCCAAGCAGGTCGGCATACTCCTTTGCCGTGTCGTCGAAGCACCCACCTAATGGAGGGACAAGCTCGACCCTTTCATACGACTTAACTGCGGCTCTCGTTTGTGCGGAACCAGGATACATCGTCAATGCCATGCGATAGCCCTGCCCAAGCATCAGGTTCGGTTCAAATGGCTGGTTCACAATTCGATAGTGCTGGACGCACACCCATCGCTGGGAGGATCGCCCGTAGCACCAAGAACGCCTTGCTACGAGGCGACCTTCCTTGAACTCTCGCTGGACAACTAGGTCCCATAGGTCCTCTTGGATCGGTAGCGCATTTAGGACTCGAGAGTCAACCGTTATCCCAACAGTTCGCATGATTTCCTGTTGCATTGCCTCCGGGAAACTGTCCAACCTTAGGAAGGAGTCAAGGAGCAGGTACAGCAATCCAGCCTCTTCGACGAAACGGTCTTGCCAATCCGCGGATGTGTTGCGCAGTTCGCCCAGCAACCGAAACTTTCTTGCCAAGCCCGCCGCTTGCGAATCCACCATCCGCTTTTCGAGGTCCGAAAACCCCTCTAGTACCGAACCTGACCCAAGGCCCGACCTAAACATCACCTCGAGCCATGCCCTTCCAGCTTCAGCTCCCTCAGCTATTCGTTTCAAGCGCCGCTTACGGGTGGGCGAGTCCGAGGATGCCATGCTCCATTTTGGCTAAACTAAGCAATGCGTTTCCAGGTTGCGGTGGCTCAGTTTGCTCCCGAAAAGGGCCAAGTTGAAGCCAACTTGACCCGCATCGCCGAGATCGCCCTACAGGCCGCTTCGGAGGGTGCGGAGCTGGTCGTATTTTCGGAAACGGCAACAAGTGGGTACTTCCTGGAAGGCGGCGTTCTTGAATGCTCGCTCTCGCGTAACGAGCTCGCAGGTCGCCTCGAAGCGAAGCTAGCGGGACTCGCGAAGCCCATTGACATGGTCATTGGCTTCTACGAGGACCACGACGGGAAACTGTACAACTCTGCCGCATATCTTGAGGCCACGTCGGCAGGCGTCCGAACGGTACAGGTCTACAAGAAAACCTTCTTGCCGACCTACGGAGTCTTTGATGAGGAACGCTTCGTGTCGGCCGGCACGGATTTAGCTGTTTTTGAGACCCGTCTAGGCAAGGTCGGGCTCCTCATTTGCGAAGATATTTGGCATTCCGTGATGCCCACCCTGTGCGCGGTCCGGGGTGCCCAAATACTCATTGTTCCCAGCGCCAGCCCTTCTCGCGGATTCTCACAAGATGTCCCGGGAAATATCGAACGCTACGAACGACTCCTCAAAGGCATCGCGGAAGAGCATAGTCTAATCTGTATTCACGCTGCATTGAGTGGCTTTGAGGGTGGCAAAGGATTTGTAGGTATGTCCTCGGTGGTTGACAGCAACGGTGAGATGATCGCTCGATCACCGATGATGGATGATCATTTGCTGATCACCGAAGTAGACCTTGAGGCACAGGCGGTATCCCGTGCTAACTCTCCTCTTCTGACAGACCTTCAGGAGAAGTGGCGTTCAATTGTAAGTCTTGCGACAGGGAGTTAGCCGCCTCTACTACCCTCCATTTTGTGTTCGGCTGATCGAGCCCTAGATGCTTTGTAATCTCTAGGGCAAAGCCAGCTCTCGACGACTTACCCGCGCATACCATGAGTCGCTCCTTTGCTCTCGTTAGCGCAACATACAGGATGCGGCGATCCTCCGCACGGTCCCTCTCTTCGAAGCGAGTCTTAAAATCTGCATAGACCTTGGAGCCCCCCTCCACGAGGTTGGTGTAAACGAGTCCGGTATCTTGGTCCACCAAAACACCCTTTGCGGTCTTCCGGGTGTTGGTGAACAGGTCGGGTGCGATCACCACGGGGAACTCCAAACCCTTGGCGCTATGTACGGTCATGATCTTCACCGCATCTTGATCGTCGTCCACGGCGGGTGCATCTCCCTCTTTGTCCTTGGCCCGTTGGGTCAGTCGAACTTTCTTGGCAAACTCCGTCGGCCCCATCTCCCGGGCATCTACGGCCAGTTCGAGGAGCTTTCTTGTGTTGGCTAAAGCTTGGCGGCCATTCGGCTGCCTAGCGATCCGTTCAAGGTATGGGGACAATCGGAACACTTCCGTGAGGACCTCCCAAGCCGTCAAGCGATCCGCGTATCGCTGTAGGGGCTCAAACCAGTTCCAAAACTGTTCCAGCTTGACTTGGTCCTCCAAGGCAAGGTCCTTGGCTTCACGCAGGCGGGATAGCAACGCTCGCCGATCAACGCGATCCGGGTTGGCAAGAATCACGATGGCGTCCAGCGATAGGCCGACGGCGGGAGACCGGAGCAAGGCGTACAGCGCGAACTCGTTGGCAGGGTCAGCAACTGCCTCCAAAAGGTTGGCCAGATCCCGAACATGCATCTTTCCGTAGTAGCTTATAGAACCCCCAGAAATGCGGCTCAGAATCCCGACTCGTGCCAGATCCTCCGGCAGACGAACCGCTTTACCCATGCTCCGGAACAAGATCGCGATATCCCCGGGTCGGTACCCACTATCCATTGCGCTTCGCACCATGTCTACGACGAGGTCTAGATTGAAACCATATCCGTCCCAGAACTCGACAACTCCATCTACATCCGAGACCGCGTCCATCGGATCATAGTCTGGCCACCAGTTACAAAACAACTCGTCAACCATGGTGATGATCTCGCGAGCCGACCGGAAGTTTGAGCCTAGTCGAATGGTGTCCGTCTCCTCCGTGCGCATGATCAAACGATGGTAGTCGGCTTGCCGGAAACTGTAGATGCTCTGTTGTGGGTCGCCGACGAGCATCTCAGATTCAATTTTCAAAGCGTCAATGAGTTGGTACTGCATTGGATTCAAGTCTTGGGCTTCGTCAACAAGGATCACTTTATACTGCCTCCTCATTCGCTCGGCTGCTTGCGGATCGTTGACAACCAGCTCAACCGCTCGGCGTTCCAATTCAGCAAAATCGAAGCACTGCCGCACGTCCATCGTCTCCTCAAAGCGTCTCCAAACACCGAGGGCCACCTGCACTAGCCCGCAGGTATGCGAAAGATTCGGGTCGCTGGCGTCCGACCCTACTCGTTGGGAAAGCTCGTCTGGATTTGCGTAGATCGACTCTAGCTCAGACCAACTGTGCTGTGTGCCCCGGAGCTTCTCTAGCACAGTCTTCACGTCGGCATAGAGCCGATCCTGCATGGCCCCATCCCCTTCGTAGTGCAATATGCCCGATAGCTCACGAATCAGGCCCGCGACCATTGGCCTATCACCATCCTCTTCAATCGTCTCAAGGAAGGCCCGCTCCAACAGTTCCAAACTCAAGCCGGTGTCCATGATCTCGAATTTGGGGTCAATACCCGCCGAGATCGAGTTCTCACGAAGGAGGCGATCACAAAAGGCGTGGATGGTCTGGATTGGCCCGGTCTCTGCGATCTGAGCGGCATCCCTCATCCCCAAAGACAGCAACCTATCGCGGATGCGGGTCTTCATCTCCGCTGCTGCCTTCTTTGTATATGTAATCGTCAGTATCTGATCGGGTGATCTCCCATCCTGAGTTACGTGCTTCACGTAGCGGGCAACCAACGTTCGCGTCTTACCCGATCCGGCCGCCGCCCTCACCGTCAATCGAGGCGATTTTGAATCCACGACTGATTGCTGCTCTGGAGTCAAGCGGTCGTCAGTCATTACTGTACTCCATCAGAACGTCGGCCAGCTCGACAAAGACACTGGAGCTTCGGCACAATTCCCCGAGATCGCAGGTCTTACAGTGGTCACCCGGGATCGCCTGCATAGTTGCTGTATCCAACTTGGCTACGGCAGATTGCAGACTAGTAGTCGCGATTTCCTTCAACTTTTCGGGTTGCATTGAGAAAACGCCATGGACGATATCAAGCTGCTTGTTTCCCAGTTGCCTCGTATCGCGACCGCGCTGGAAAGTCATCAGGGCGCGCTTGTCCGGGGCCACCATGTCAAAGGCTATCACCTTGTTATCGTTCTTCCTTGCGAGCCGGATCAAAATCCCGATCTCCATCCAATCCCCATTTTGCACACGCCAACCGTCCAAGGCGAATCCAGTTGGCCGAAACTCATGGATAACCCTGTAGTTGCCAACCTCGGACATTCCATCAACTTCGCCTATGAGCTTGATCGTTCGCCCAAGCACCGTGTAGGAGTTGCCCAACTGCTCTCCGCCAAACTTGACCTGAGTTTGAACTGCCGTTGGTTGCCAAAGGCGGAGAACCTCTGCCTGCCTCTCTAACCAACCTTGGATCATGCGATCCGCACCTGCCTCAAGTAGATTGAGCTCCCAAGCTTGGCGGTACGGAGCCTCTTCGGCGATCATCGCTTGCTTTTCTGCCTCCAAAGCGACGCGAGCATGGATGACTGAGGGGGCGGCGAGCATGTCCGCACGAACCGGCAAGCGGTTTAGCTTTCGCTCCAACTCCCTACTCCTAGTCCGCAGTCGCAACCGGTAATGGACTCCTGCTTGAAATGGGCAGTTAAGCACTTCCTTCAGTTCCTGAATCCTTACTCCGATCTCAAAATTGGGTCGAATGATGTCCTTCGCTTCAGAAGACACTAGACGACCTGCCAAGTATTGTCTTGAAGGGGCGTCAAGGGCTTGCCTCAACAGTAAGTCGGCCGGCAAGCGGCAATCGGCTTCTCCTGGGACGATCAGCCGATGGGGGTAATCGTCCCGAGCTACTTTTGGCAAGGCCCGCTTTACCTCATCCAGATACGATGTAGGCACATTATCTCTGTCTCCCTCGGTCTGTGGATAGCCCAAGATAAGCTTCTTCTTGGCCGCGGCGCAGATTCTCACGAGTTTGTCTCGCTCCTCCTTCGCCTCGTCAAATGAATTGCGAAGAGGAGGCTTGTCTGGCAGGAGCTGATGTAAGTCGCGCCTATCCTCATCACTCAGGATGGGATTCTCCTTCCGTCGCCGCGGTATCACTCCCTCCAGGAGTCCCAGAGCGACAACGACATCAGCTTCGCCGATGAGGACGGGATCCGTAACAACCCTGAACCCCTTGCGCTCGCCCGGCATCATCACACTCTCCAGTTCCCAAAGAGTTCGCACCTGCCGCACAAACCCGGCCAAGTCGAGTGATTGCTTGTGGCGCGAGTCATAGCTGGGAGCAAAATCCGCGAGTGCTCGTAGGAGGGCCGTTTGAGCCCGCTGATCATGTTGTCGCTTCTGGCTCTCGGAGTCTTGGGCCGCCTTCTCAAGGGCATCAATCCGCAATAGATCATCCAGCATTTCGTGCCACTCCGAAAGGGTTCTCTGCGCAGCAAGGGCACGATCCCGCCATTTCAGAAGGGGCCATAGCCAGGGTAATTCATCTCGATGAGCCTCGGCAAAGGAACCTAAGGTCTCCCATGGGTCAAACCGGCGGGCGCGCCACTCAGAGACCTGCTCAAGGAGGTGCGACCTAGCGTCCAAATCGCTCGCGAGATAGGTGCTTGTAAGGACGGGCGGCAGGCCGCGCAGATCGGCAACCGAAAGCATCTGAAGGATCCGAAGGATCAGGCTGGCAAAGCCATTGCTCAAGAGGGGGGTAGGGCTTGGTGCATTGAGCTGGAAATCAAATCGCTTCGCGCAGGATCGCAATAGGGGGACATACTTATCCCCATCGGGAGCAACGATCACAATCCGGTGCTCGGCAACTGCATTGACACTATGTTCCTCCTGGCATTGGCGTAGCGCCCACTCGCACTCCGAGAGCACATCTGCGGCACTATAAATGACGGCCTCAGGGCCTGATGACGAAGCACCCGAGCCAAAGAGCTGAGCCGTCCAATGGGTCTTCTTCGGGGGAACGATCGCCAAACCCAACGCTTGAGCAATGTTCGTTGCGCCGTCGAAACCTTGAGGAGCCCAGTCAACGACAACCGTAACCTTGACACCTAGTTTGGCCATCTTCGCCAAGGCCCTCAACTCAACTGGCAACGCTTCTGTTCCCGCCAACACAAGAAGCCGCTCAAAATGAAGTGGGCGGTCGGCTTCGGTTTCAATCAGAGCCTCAGCTCGGTGGCTGCTCTGAATCCTCCCAAGATCCGAGAGAGTAGATGACGAGGCTCGTTCGACCGCGAGAATCGCCTCCAGCCGTGACTTTAATGGCCCGGATGCCAGTTGAACAGCTCGATCCAAGGCCTGTTCATCAATTCCCCAGTGATGGAGCTCCTTCAAGCAATCCGCGACGGCTTCGTGAAATCCAGGATACTCGCGACACCGATAAAAGGCCGAGTCTGGGGGCAAGTCTTTGCAGGCAAGCTTTACCGCCGCGCTAACTTGCCCCCGAGTCGGGAGGAGACCAAACGATGTACCTCGTATCTCCAAAAGAGCTTGTCCGATTAAGTCTCCAAAGGATGCGAGGGTTACCTGCGTGTCATCGTAGCCAAGGTTACGCACTTGGGCGATCCTTGCATCATCAAAGGCTGTGATTGTGCCGGGTTCCCGGCCGAAGGCAGCGATAACTTTTGCCAGGTCAGAAGGGTCCGGAGGCAAAGCAATCAATTTGATCGGAGCAGCGTCCATGCGAACTTTAGTATTATGCCGGTCGTGAGCCGGAACATATGGACCAATGGCCGAAAGTTCATGGGCAACCTGGTTCCTGGCCTCTTGAGTTTCCCTTTTGCCGCAACGGGCCTGTGGCTATGGCGTCCTGATGAACCCTTGGCGATTGTGCCCTTGGCTTTACTGGCGGCATTCCCCTTATTCGGCTGGTTTGCCTTGGCATTCTTCGGCCTTTGGTCTAATGGCGCGATGCGCACGGAACTGGGGCAGCGCTTTGGTCGCGAGCGCGGTGCGGCTGCCGGTTCAGTACTGTTTGCCGGCATTGCTAGGCCCGGGTTTCGAAGCCTTCTTGATCCACATGAGGATATTGCGTTAATAATTCTCTACCCAGAAGAGTTGGAAGTCTACGGGGAGAAATTGCAGTTTCGTATTCAGCGGTCCCACATCCAACGCGTTGCCCTGCGTCCGAATACCCACTCTTGGATTGGCCTAGGTGGCTGGATCGCCTTTGACTGTGGTGAGCAATCCTTTATGGCCGAGTCGCGGCAGAATGACGCGCTCATTGCCAATCGCTGGGAACGGAAGCGACTTGCCGAGAGCCTTGAGAGGTGGCGGGAGACCGGCGTAATCTGACTCAAGACGCGGGCTCAGGCAAAAACACCTAAAGAATCAGAAAATCGCACCGACAATCCAAGGTGGGCCGCTTTTGATAGCCCGCAAAAACCTAAAGGGGATTGTTAACAATGCAGACACGAAACCTAGAGTGCCAACTCGCAATGGCTCAGCTCAAGCGTTATCTGAGCGGAGCGAAACTAAGCGATGAGGCCATGGAAGCACTCGAATCCCATGTTATCGAGTGTCCCACGTGCCAGTTGGCTGTGCAGGCACAGCGCGCTCAAAATGAGCAAGCTACTCCGGTTTCTCCCCTGACTCAAGCCGTGGTTCAAACCCCCGCCCCCACGGCCCAGTCAGGCAAACCAATTCTTGGTGGGCACCTCAAGACCCTTGGCCTGAGCCTCGGGCTAGCCACGATTCTCATCGCAATGAGTATGATCGCCAACGATCCAACCAAGCTGTTCGGGGACCGGTTGCAATCGACATCGAACCCAAAGTCAACTGGAAAGCCTAATCCCAAGCCGGTGGCACAGGCGAAACCAACAGAAGCACCGAAGCCGGTTGTTGCGTCTGCCGAGGTCACCCGAGTTGATGAAGAACCTGTAGACAAGCCGAATAGCCCTCAAAAATCGGCTACGGTCACCACCCAGCAGGAACTTCCTAGAAAGCCCGAGCCAAAGGTGCCAGAGAAACCCCGCAGGCTCGCACCTCGTTCAAAGCCTTCTCACCCAAAGCCAGCCCCGAGAAAGGCAACTCAACCAGATTCAGGCATCAAAGTTTACGACCAGAACGGTACCCCTCTCTAAGACCCAATAAAGGAACACACTCATGACAAAAGCTGTCCTACTCATATCCCTAATGGCCCTGCCACTCCTCGGCTTGGCCCAAGACAACCAGCCGGTAAAGACCGAAGGAACTCAAGTTACGATAAGTTCTAAGGGTTCCGATGTCCGCGCGGTTCTTCACGATCTATTTACTCAAGCAAAGAAGAACTTCGTTCTCGAGAATCTATCTCGGTCCGAGTTGTACCTATCTCTCAACTCGATGGCCTTTGACGAAACTCTAGAAATCGTGTGCCGGCTATCTAATTTGACTTATGAAATACAGAATGACATTTACTACTTCACGAAGGTCCGGCCCGTTCAGACGACAACAACCCAGCCAGATCACAAGCCCACAACGCCCAACCCAAGCGCCCAGATTGCCAAAGTTGGAAAGCTCTCCGAGGCCGTGCTCCAGCGAGCGGTAAGCGGTACCTACAACAAGGTAGACCTCAGGGCCATCATCAAGAATCTTGGCGACCAAGCAAAGATTAGCGTCGAGGTGGATGAACGTATTCCCCTCTATAAACTTGACTTCAAGCTGAATCCGACATCATTAGGCTATGCCCTCAAAACGATTGCCGATCGTCTGAAGCTCGAAGTTGTCTTTACCGATCGTCAAACGTTGGCCCTTCAGCCAAAAGGGGCAAAACCCATTGTTGAGAAGTTTGACGTCAGCACGGATTAGTACCTCCTAAGTTCAACCGGGCCCGCCATGCCATACTTTGGCGAGTGGCGCTTGACCTTGATCCGCAGAAATTTGGTGCCGAGAACATACTCTTGGCACCGCTTTCTGCGATCTACTACATTGGGTGGATGGGCTATGAAGCGGTCTACCGTGCTGGCCTGCGCCGGCCTCTGATCCCAAAGATTCCCGTCGTGGTTGTTGGGAACCTCACCGTGGGAGGCATGGGCAAAACCCCCACCACTTTAGCCGTCTGCCGCCTTCTGCGCGAAATCGGGTTGCTGCCAGTTATCAGTGCAAGCGGCTACGGTGCACCCCGTTCTGAAGCTGCTACCTTAGCCCCATCGGGTGCCTTGTCGGCATCGGAATGGGGCGATGAACCGGCTCTCATGCGATGGCTCGAACCCGAACTCCAAATCATTGTGGGAAGACGCCGGACGCTGGCCGCCCAGATCTGCGCTGAGAGTTTCCCGAATGGAGTCCTAGTAATGGATGATGGATATCAGCACAAGCCCCTCCAGCACGATATCAGCATCCTCCTCGACCTTGAACGAGTTTCAAATGCGCTGGTGCTACCGGGTGGACCCTACCGTCAACCGCGCGCTCATCGCTCGCGAGCGGACTACTTGCTTCCGGGTTCGTTTAACCTCAAGCATCACGGAACGATGTTCTTGGATGCCAAGGGACATGAAATTGCGTTTACGCCTCAGGACATCCAAGTATTGACCGCCATCTCCAAGCCGCACCGATTGCTCACAACCCTTGATGCCCTTGGCTTCCGAACACTTCGCTCTCGGCATCTTCCCGATCATGACAAACTCACGAGGCCCGATCTGTTTAAGCCATTTATCCAACAGCTGCCCATTGTCGTTACGAGCAAGGACTGGGTCAAGATACGCGAGCGAACAGACCTCGACGGGTGGACCTTCCAAGTGGCCCATTACCGCGTGACCATTGAGCCCTACGAAGAGTTTAAGTCTTCACTGGCGGCGAAGCTGGAGGAGCTGAGGCGAAAGCGATGAAACCCGCCTGGAGAAAGAAGCTGGAGGGGAAAGCAGGGGAATGGCTCATCCGGCGTATTCAAGCTGTCGCGCTCAGGAAATCACCTGAACAAGCTGAGATGTTTGGCAAAAAACTGGGACGTTTGATCTTCAAGGTTGCGAAGTCGCGACGTGACCGTGCCTACAAGAATATTGGACTTGCCTTCCCACAACTTACCGCTGCGGAGCGACTTTCCCTTACGAAGGGGTGTTTTGAGCACTTCGCCCTCATAAGTGTTGACTTCCTACGATCCAAAACCCGAACCGACCAGGAGTTGCTTGATTCAACGGAGATCGTGGGTCTCGAACACTTACAATCAGCCGTATCAAAGGGCAAAGGAGCACTCGTCCTCACGGGCCATATGGGGAACTGGGAGCGCATGACCGGGATCTTCCCTCTGCTTGGGTTCAAACTTGCAGTAGTCGCCCGCGATGCCGATGACCAAGGTGTCCAAGGCATGCTCAAGGAGGCGCGTTCGTCGTCTGGCGCAGAGGTGCTATCTCGTGGCAATGCCGCCAGGGAGATGCTCAAGGTCCTCCGCCGGGGCGACTTGGTTGGGCTCCTCGCTGACCAAAACGCAGATGACATCTTTATCCCCTTCTTTGGGCACCCTGCCGGCACGGTACTCGGTCCCGGCACGATCAGCAAGCGCACGGGAGCACCTGTCGTGCCCTTCGTTATGATCCGGACGGGCCCAAATCAATACCGATTAGAGCTATCGCCCAGCCTCACGCCTGACCCAAACTTTGAGTTTGAAGAAGGGATGATGAGGGCCTATCACCAGTTCCTCGAGCCGGCGATCGCCAAGACACCCGAACAATATCTTTGGTTCCATGATCGATGGCGTAATGCCCGGAAGAAGGGGCTGATGTAAGACTCGGGCCCGATCCTTAGATCGGGCCCTTGTGCGAAGGTGTCTCCCCCTATTGCCCAGGCTTGGCCGTCGGGAATGGCGGAACCTTCAGCGGTTTGCGTGCCTTCTTCAGTTCTTCCGCGAGGTATGCCAAGGCTCGGTCCAACTGGGGATCAAGTCCCTTTGCCAGTTGATCGGGCCGATTATCAACTTGGATATCCGGAGAGATGCCCGTGTTCTCCGCCACCCATGCCCCCTTGAACGGATCATAGATTCCGAAACCGGGGGCCGTTACTTGACCACCATCCACAAGCGGCACGCCACCCTGGATTCCGACCAAACCACCCCAGGTTCGCATACCAATGAGCGGACCTAGTTTGTGCTCCTTGAAGAGCCATGGGAACATATCTCCACCTGATCCGGCGTGCTCGTTGATAAGCATTGCCTTCGGGCCGGTCAAGTTCCCAGTTGGGAAGAAGATGGGTTTGGTGTCCCGCGCCTTAAACCCGGCCATTACTTCGCGCTGCAGGAACTCAATGAAAAATGTTGGAATCATTCCGCCGCCGTTAAAGCGCTCATCAATCACCCACGCATCTTTGTCAATTTGGCTATAGAAGCCCTTGATGAACTCAATGACGCCGGGCATGGATGTATCGGGAACGTGAAGGTATCCAATTCGGCCACCCGACTGCTTCGCAACATAGGCTCGATTGCTTTCGACCCAAGTGATGTATCGGAGCTCAGACTCATTTGCAATCGGGCGAACTCGGACCTTACGAGCCCCGGCCATTGCCGGAGATGAATTCACCGTCAGCACAACGGTCCGGCCCACTTTGCCCTGCAACAAGCTTTCAGGATCGGTGTCGCGGTCCACCTTTGCGCCATCAATTTCAAGCAAATAGTCGCCGTCCTTGACGTTAACACCGAGTTCTCCGAGGGGGCCACGACGACCTTCTTCAAAACTCAGACCCTTGTAGATCTTCTTGAACCGAACATTATTACCAACGACCTCAAAGTCGGCACCAAGTTGACCAACCGGAACATTGGGTCCACTTGGACCCAATTCTCCACCGGAAACGTACGCGTGACCCGTGCCAAGTTCGCCGATCATGAGGCTGAAGACGTAATTCAGATCAGAGCGATGCCTAACGTAGGGCAACATCGACTCGTATTGCTTCCCAATCGCGTTCCAATCCAGACCCAGCAGCTTGGGATCATAGAAGACATCTCGCTCCCATCGCCAAACTTCGCCAAACATCTGCTTCCATTCGGCCTTGGGATCCCATTGATATTCAACTCCCGACATGTTCACGCGGCCCGACGCCGCCTCCTGCCCCGGGGCGACATTCATCAATGAAATGAACTGTCCGGTGTTGATGGCAACCTTGTTGCGCTTCGCATTTAGATTGATCCCCGAGATACCGCCCTGGTAAATCGGCAAGAACTGACGCGCCGCCCAACTCCACATCCCGAGGACGCCATCGTTGTAAATCAAGACGCCATTGTTCAAGCCCAAAATCATGGGATAAGCGCCAGCACCAAGTTGAAGAGGAATGATTCGATCTTCAATTCCATCGAGATCAACGCGCGTGCCCTTTGGCGCGTCCGCCGCGGGAGCGGCTGCACCGCCAGCGGCTGGAGCATCTCCTGTCGGCTCTTCGTCACCCGGCTGCAGCATGGGGTTTGCCGCATCCTTGCTGAGCGCGATTGCATAGACCCGTTCGCCATCGGCCATATTCATCATGAACTCGAAAGCCCCGCTTAATGGCGCAAAGGTTCGCACAGATGTGAAGTAAACGTACTTGCCGTTTTGGTCAAACGTTACTCTGTTGTCGCTGTAATAACCCTCCGTGATTTTTGTGCTCTTGTTTCCAGCAACGTTGTACATGAAGACCGCGCCTTGCAAATTGGGTAGTGCACACGAATAAACGATCCAATCGGAATTCGGCGCCCAGTCCCAACTCATGTTGCTCTGGTACTCGCTCTCCGCGACGAGAGACTCTTTACCCGTGGCGACTTCGTGGATGATCAGCTTGAAGTCCTGCGTTGTGTAACCAATGTACTTCCCATCGGGCGACCAACTGTATCCATTAATCTGGTTGCTGACGCGGTGCAATTTCGCTACTCCGCCCATTTGAGGGCGAGTATAAAGCTGGTTTTCACCTGATACATCGCTGATGTAGCTAATCACCTTGCCGTCGGGGGACCACTCAGGCAGTCGCTCGCGACTAGCAGGAGCATTGACCAGATTCCGGGTCTCGCCCGTTCTCGCTGGAACGCTAAAGATCTCTCCCCGGGCTTCAACCGCTAAGCGCGCACCGGTCGGGCTGATGCCAAAGTTCGTTACTTGGTTGCCGAAATTGCGAAGCTGCGGTCGAGAAGGCACAAAGTCGCTACCGATAAAGGCCTTGACCTTTTCGACTTTGCCCGAGGCGAGGTCCAGCGTCTCCAAATAGCCGTTTCGTTCCCAAATCAGGGTTTTGTCGTCGCCGGCCGGATTCTTGATGTCGGCATCCTTGAAGTCGGTGACACGTGATTCGCGCTTGGAAGCAATGTCGTACTTCCACATGTTGCGCGTCCCGAAGTCCTTGTCTCCAATGTAGTAAACCGAATTGCCGATCCATTGCGGCTGCCAGCGGTTCTCAAGTTTGCTCGGAATCTCTTCGTAGGTGTTCTTGGCAAAGTTGTAGAAGGCGATGCGGCCCTGGGTACCACCGCGATAGCGTCGCCAGTTGAACTGGTGGCTGTTATTGCGATTGTAAGCAATCGTGCCGCCGTCCGAGCTATAGCTGAGATCAGCGACTTCATCAATGGCCGTCTTGGTCCCTTGCCCCCCTTTCGGATCCACTGTCCACAGCGAAGCCGTGCGCTGAGTGGGGCTGTTAAATGGCGTTCTGTAAGCTATCTTGCCGTCGGGTGTCCAATCCAACACCAAGTCAGGCGAACCGTTAAAGGTGAGCCGCTTGGGTTCACCGCCGTCAGTATCAATCACGTACACATCAACATTGCCGTCATAGTTCCCGGAGAAGGCAATCTGCTTCCCATTAGGGCTAAAGCGAGCATAGGTCTCGTTCGCTAGGGAGCTGGTGAGCCGACGGGCCTGCCCGTCCTTTCGATCCATTACCCAAAGGTCGGATGCATAGTTGAAGACAATGGTGTCGCCATAGATGTCGGCATTCCGGAGAAGCCGCATTTCAGTTGGTGTGCCAGCGACGATGGCAGCAAGAGCAAGACTTAGCATGAATCCTCGGGTTGAGATTACCTGGAGAGGTTGCCGGGCATTGCCGGCATAGCGCCAGCTCCCCCCTTCTCCTCTAGTCCACAATCTCTTCCCGGTTAGTGTACGAGGGAGGCCAGGATATTAGTTGCGCCTTTGGGACTTTGTTCAGAGATCGGAGTTCTATTTCACGACTTTCTTCACAAAACTCAGCGCGTTGCCGTTGATGCAGAATCTCAGGCCACTCGGCGCGGGGCCATCGGGAAACACGTGACCGAGATGGCCGTCGCATTTCGCACAGAGCACTTCAACCCGCGTCATGCCGTAGCTCCGGTCGGTACGAAACCAGACATTCTTCCGAGCCACCGGAAGCAAAAACGACGGCCAGCCCGTGCCACTGTTGAATTTGTCATCGCTTCGGAAGAGGGGTAAGTTGCAGCCTGCGCAGTGATACTCGCCCTCAAGGTGATTGTCTTCCAGAATCCCGCAGAAAGCAGGGTCGGTGCCATGCGAGCGCAGAATCTTGTATTGATCGGGCTTCAGGCGCTTACGCCATTCAGCATCGGTCAGAACCAGCTTATCGTCGCGTTTTGGGCTCGTTTCTTCGGGTTTCAAGGTATCCCAGGTCAAAGTTTTCTCCTTGCTGTTGCGGGCGGGCGGGTCGCCGCTGTTCATGGCCAGCGTCGCGGCGAGGGCCGCGATCCCCGCGATGGCGATTGCTCCAATGGTGTGCATCCTTTTTCTATATACGGAGGTAGTTGGGTTGGGGTTTGTGGTCAAACCAACGAAAGCCACCAAGCCTAAAGGCCATCACCCTCGCTGTGAGCAGGGTGGGATTTTGGGAAGCTCAAGGCGACCCCGAGCGAGGCCGAAACGACCGACGCCATCACAATCGCCAACTTCCCGGTCGCGGCCCCGGCAGGAGCGCGGAACGCCAAGTCGTTGATGAACAGGGCCATCGTAAAGCCAATCCCGCCCAGACAGCCCATCACGAGGATGTGGCGGAACCGGACCCCCGCTGGCAGATGGCATCCTCCAAACCGAACCGCCAACCACGACGCTAGCCCAATCCCGAACGGCTTGCCCACGACCAATCCCAGCAATATGCCACACCCAATCGGGGAGCCGGCCTCCTTCACCATCAGGGGTAACGAGATCGGCACCCCGGCATTCGCTAGGGCGAAGAGCGGCATGACCCCATAGGCCACCCATGGATGAAGCCGTTCTATGACGGATTCCAGCGAAGCCTTTGGGAACGCAAAGGCGGCGAGTACCCCTGCAATGGTGGCATGCACCCCGCTCGGCAGGATACAGGCCCACATCCCAACGGCTAGTACCGCGTAGGGGATCAGCGAACGTACGCCAACGCGGCTCAGCAGGAGCATCAGACCCCAAAGCGCAAATCCAGCCGCGAGGAGCCAGCCGTGTACCGATGTCGTATAGAAAAAGGCGATCACGAGAACGGCTCCAAGGTCATCCGCGATTGCAAGGGCCATCAGCAGGAGTCGTAAGCCGGACGGAACCCGGCGCCCCAGCAAGGCAAGAACACCCAAGGCAAAAGCGATATCAGTCGCCATGGGGACGCCCCAGCCACGGGCCGATGGCAAACCGCCATTGACAATCAGATACAAGGCCACGGGAACCACCATTCCCCCCAATGCAGCATAGACGGGAAGCGAAGCTGCCCTCCAAGTGCGAAAGGCTCCTGCGACGGCTTCATGCTTGATCTCGAGGCCGACGACCAAGAAGAAAGCCGCCATGAGCCCATCGTTCACCCAATGAGACAGGCTCAAATCGCCTAGGTGATGATGCCAGAAGCGCCCATACGCAGACGGCGCAACATTCGCCCAGGCCATAGCAAGCACAGCAAAGATGAAGAGTACGACCCCGCTACTGGCTTCCAGTGCAATAAAACGGGCGATGAAGGCCGCGAGCTTTCTCCTCACCCGTTCATTGTCGCCGAATCGCTAACACATTTGGTAGCTGGGCATAGCAAAGAGCGCGGTGCCCAACTCGACAAACAACTCGCTGGCCCGGTCTTTGTCGCTCAGAGCAGACTTCCCATGCTTGTCGGCAATTCCCTTGAGGACGGCGCGCTGCTCAGTCGTGGGGTCGCCATCGAAAATGTCAAGGAAGCCGTCCACGATCGCACCATTGAACTCCTTGAGGATGCGCTGACCGATCCACGCGGCAATCGGGCGGTTCGGGTCATCGCCTTGGAACACGATCTTGGCGTGCCCCCAACGGCTGGTCATATTCGTGCTCGTGATCCACGCCTTGCCCCATTCCCATCCTCCGACATTGGGCGGATAGAGGAGGAGCAAGCCCTGCTGGCTCATCAAGAAGCCGAGGCCAAGGCTGATGTCCTTGATTTCCTTGCGAACCGGCTCGCCCGGCTTGCCACGAAGCTGGCGGAGAAGATCGCCGACGCCGAACTGACGGAAGAGCGCGACTGTGAAATCCACCGGGCTCTTGGCGTTCTTGCGGATGGTGTTCTCCGACCAGAACTCGGGCGACTCGGCGATGAATCGCAGACTGGGGCGGAATTGGTACTCGTCCTTTCGCAGTTGGGCGGCAATCTTGTCCACCATCGCGGTGGTGGCGCCTTCGCCCACCAGCCAATTGACGAGCTTGGTGGCAATGAACTTTGGCGTGGCGGCATGGGCCAGAGTGATGTCGAGCACTTCTCCACCAGCAAAATTGCCTCGCTGCCCAAGGATGAGCTTCTCACCGGGATCATGAAGATCGGGAACCTCGCAGAAGCTGAAGATCGAATGTCCTTCTTTGGCCGCGTTCTGGCGCAGGGCGTCGAAGTCATTTTCTAGACCAATCCCACCGTAATGGATGCTCCAGCCCGTGAAGGCGCGGGCTGCTTCCTGAATGTCTTTCTCCGAATAATTGCCCTGCCCGAGGGTGAAGAGTTCAAGTAGTTCTCGCGCAAAGTTCTCGTTTGGCTTGAACTTCGTACTAAGGTGGGTATCGAGATAGAACAAGAGCGCCGGTGTACGGCTGATCTGGTGCAGGAGCTTGCGGAAATCACCGCTCGCGTTCTGGCGGAGAACTTCCAAGTACTGGAGCATCATCGGCGCATCAAAGACCTTCTCCCCACTCACGCTGAAATGATCGTGCCAAAGGAGCGTGAGCCGTTGCTCAAGGGGGCGTTGGGATAAGAGCATCCTTAGGGCCCACCAGCCCGTGACCTGTGGCGGATCAAGTTGGTACTTGCCGTCCTCATACGCCATGAACTCCCACGCTGTCGCCGGGAATTGCTCAGGTACCGACTCATAATTGATCAGTCGGCTGATGGCTCCATCCACGCCAAGCGGCGCGAAGATATCCAGTTCGGTCTTCCCGGCCCCCAAACCGAAGCGCCTTAAGAGATGGGCAACACGAGCACGGTCATCCATACCCTATCATACGCCACTTATCGCTTGGCCTCGTTCATTCATTTTCGCAAAATGGCCAGCCTATCCGATGCTCTCGCGGCTCTGGTCATGCTAGATGCAGGCGTGGCATAATCCGAGCACTTGCAGTCACGGAACGCCTCCGGTCAAGTTATCGGCATCGTCACCTTTCTCGGTGGCGTGGCACTCTTATTGCTCACGTTTCGGATTGCGTATGACCTCTTTCAGAGGCCGGCCGCTGATGTCCTCGGCATCAAAGCCGAGCAAACCGTGGATGTGAACTTCGCGGGACGGTCCGCGGTTGAATTGATCTTTCGCATTGCCCTATTACTCTTAATGTGCATTGTCGGATCGGTGATCGCCAATCGAGGCATCCGCATGTACCAAGCCGCTATCGGTGAAATTCGCCCGAGAGCGCCGATCGAAGAGCCGCCAATCGCCGAAGAGCCATGAACCAAGGCATTATTGGCCGCTCCCATACCGCGACTCTTCTAGGGATTGATGCCGCAGCGGTCGAGGTCGAGGCCGACCTCCAAGGGGGCGAACCAGGAACGATCATTGTGGGTTTGGCCGACAAGGCAGTAGCCGAAGCCAAAGAGCGCGTTCGCTCAGCCATCCGCAGTACGGGCCTGCGCTATCACGGCCACAAGGTCATCGTGAACCTCGCCCCGAGCGATATTCGCAAGGAAGGCTCGGGGCATGATCTTCCGATCGCCGCCGCGATATTGGTGGCCCAAGGCGACCTGCGGGAAGGGGCGACCGAGGACACTCTAATCATCGGCGAACTTGCGCTCGATGGTCGGGTCCGACGGGTGGATGGAGCCCTCAATGTCGCCCTCTACTGTGCGGAAAAGAAGATTCCCAACCTCGTTGTGCCCATGGAGAATGCGGCGGAGGCAGCGATTGTCCCCGGCGTTAATGTGTACGGGGTCCATGAGCTAGGCGACTTGCTTCGCCACTTCAATGACACACCGCTTACCCCATTTCGGCACGAGACCAGTGGAGGAGTCGAAGATCCCGTCTACCACGTTGATTTCAGCGACGTGAAGGGGCAGAGACATGCAATTCGAGCCCTCGAGATCGTGGCGGCGGGTGGTCACAATGTCATCATGACCGGGCCGCCCGGCAGCGGTAAGACGATGCTCGCTCGGCGTGTAGTTACGATTCTCCCGCCGCTCAGCCTTGAGGAAAGCATTGAGGTCACTCGAATCTATTCTGCGGCAGGCCAAAAGGGTGAAGTTCAGGGACTCATCTGGGACAGACCATTTCGAACTCCCCATCACACGACGAGTTACGCCGCCGTGGTCGGGGGTGGGAAGTATCCCAAGCCAGGCGAGGTCAGCCTCGCGCACCACGGCGTATTGTTCTTGGATGAATGTCCCGAGTTCCAGCGAGATGTTCTTGAAGCGTTGCGACAGCCGTTAGAAGACTGCGTAATCACGGTGAGCCGCGTTCAAGCATCACTCACTTTCCCTGCCTCGTGTATGCTCATTGCGGCAATGAATCCTTGCCCTTGCGGGTTCAAGGGATATCCGGAAGCGAATTGCGTGGGATCACCCGCGACGTGTGGGCGCTACGTCCAGCGATTGAGCGGCCCGTTAATGGATCGAATTGACTTACATATCACGGTCCCCCGGCTCAAGCCGGATGAGTTGATGAATGTAGCCCCCGGGGAACCATCGGTGTCCATCCGCGCTCGCGTCCTCGATGCTCGGAAGCGACAAAGTGCTCGCCTCGGTGGAAGTCGTACCAATGCGCGCATGTCGCCAGCAGAGATTCGGGACCTAATCAGCCTAGATAGCGAGGGTCAAGAGTTCATCAAGCAGGTGGCGGCAAAGATGAACCTGTCGGCCCGAGTCTTTGACCGAATCCTCAAGGTATCCCGTACTATCGCCGATCTCGCGGGCTCGGACGAAGTCACGAAGGTTCATATCGGTGAAGCAGTTCAGTATCGGGAGCGCGATGGCTGAGCCTAGGGGGATACGGCTTCTCGAACCGGAGTTTCCTGCTCTTCTAGCCTGATTTCGGTGAGCTTTAGATCGGGTAGCGGAGTCGTTTTTCTGGTCCAGATGTACCAAAGTACCCATACCCCCGTGAGACCGACCACCACTTGAGCCCATTGCCGTTCTATGGCAAGAATGCTCAGGGTAAAGACAGGAATGATCATCGAGGTCGCAATCCATTTGGTCCGAAGCCGGATGCTCTTCGATTCCTTCCAATCTCGTAAAGTGGGACCAAGCCGGGGGTGGTTGAGGAGTTTGGCTTCGAGGACAGGGTCGGATTTCCCAAATGCGCCGACAGCTAGGATGAAGAAAATCGTTGAAGGCATGACCGGGACGAATGCACCAATCACTCCGAGCGCCACGCACAAGAACCCCAGCGCCAAGTAAGTTGTTCGGCTCAGCCGGTCAAACATGCCACCTTTAGTTTGTGCCCTCCACCTCGATAGCGACTTGCGATGTCTTGACGGATCTGATGATTTGATGCTTCCTGTGAATACGCATTCACAGCGCAGATTGTGTATAGTCGCAAGTACGGCTATGCCTCGTTGGGCCCTTACCTTGTTGCTCACTGTCGCGCTCCTGATGGCGGCGTTGGCGGGGCAAGCCGCACCATCCGAAGTGATTTTTTGGGGCCAGAGCTTTGGCCCTGATAGTAAAGGCTTTGAAGCGACCATTCGCGAGTTTGAACGACGTTGGCCCCAATACAAAGTTCGGGTCTTAAGTATGGGCGCGGGACGCATGAACCCACAAAAGCTGATGACTGCGATCGTTGGACAAGTTCCGCCCGATGTCGTCTTTCAGGACCGCTTCACCCTCTCAGATTGGGCGAATCGCGGGGCATTTATGCCGCTTGATGATCTCATTGCTCGGGACAAGGGACATGATCCTTTCACGCCCGACCTGACTAGGTATGTGCCCGCTACCGTTGCGGAAGCCACGTTTGAGGGCAAGCTCTACGGCATCCCGTTTGGCTGCGACACCCGCGTACTCTATTGGAACCGGAAGGTCTTCACGGAGGAAGCGGCAACTCTGCGCAAGGCCGGGCTTGACCCAAATCGCGCCCCTCGCACTTGGAGTGAGGTCCTTGCCTACAGCCGTGCCCTAACCAAGATTGATCAGAATGGGCGGCTCATTCGTGCCGGGTTTCTTCCGAATTACGGCAATTCTTGGCTGTACTTGTATGCCTTTCAGAACAATGCCCAGTTTATGAGTGCAGATGGACGCACTTGCACCCTTGCCTACCCAGAAGCCGTGGAGGCTCTGGAGTTCATGGTCAAAGGCTATGACATAGTCGGGGGCTACGAGAATGCACAGAAGTTCCAAGCCGGCTTTAGGGGGAACGAATTCGATCCGTTTTATACGGGGCAGGTCGTGATGAAGGTCGACGGCGATTGGATCTTGCCGGGATTCTTGAAGTTCGTACCGGGTATGGACTTTGCGGTAGCCGAGCCACCCGTGCCCGATGATCGCTATTATCGGCGTGGTCGGTTTGTGCACGAGCAGGATCAATTCATTACGTGGGCCGGGGGGTTCAGTTGGGCCATCCCATCTGGCACGAGAAACAAGGAGGGGGCATGGCAATTGGTGAAATGGCTCCAGAGCACGAAGGCGCGCGTCTTGGAAAATGTTGCCCAAGCAGAGTGGGAAAAGCGCCGTGGCCGCGAGTTTGTCCCCCGCATCATCGCGAATATGCCAGCGAATGAAGAGTCATTTCGGCTCCTTGCCCCAAAGGACAAGAACGTGGCGGCCGCCCTTCGGCTCCATATTGACATCAGCAAGTACGCGAGAATCAGACCGGCAACTTTTGTTGGGCAAGTGCTCTGGAACGAGCACGTCCGTGCCGTGGATCAAGCCGGAATCAAAGCACGCACCCCCAAGCAAGCCCTCCTTGATGGTCAGGAACGCGTTCAGAAGGACCTCGATTCCGAGTTCGAGAAGGAGAAGTTTCCAATCGTGGATATGAAGCTGCCCGCTTACCTCGGGGGTGGCGCGGCGCTGGCGGCCCTGGCCGTTGGGATAATCGCATTCTCAAGAAAGAAGATGGGGCGGCTCGAACGGAACGAAGCGTTGTGGGGATATGCCTTCATTTCCCCCTGGCTCATTGGATTCTTGGTGTTTACGATCGGGCCCATGGTGGCCTCGCTGTTCTTCAGTTTCACGCAGTACAACGTCCTGACAGATGCTCGATGGGTCGGTATGAAGAACTATGCTGACATGTTTGCACTTGACCAAGAGCGCCTGCTCAAATCATTTGGTAATGTCCTTTACCTGGGGGGTATCGGCGTTCCACTCGGCATCATCACGGGTCTTGCGGTCGCCATGCTCCTCAATACCGGTGTCCGAGGGTTGCGGGTCTACCGCACCATTTACTACCTACCCGCGATCGTGCCCGCGATGGCGTCGGTGATTCTTTGGGTCTATATCCTGTCCCCCGATCCCGCGCGCGGCATTGTGAACGGGCTCTGGCTCCAAACCCTGACTCCTGCCTTCGGCGTCCAGCCTCCTGGCTGGACAAGCGTGGAAAGTTGGGCAAAGCCCGCCCTAGTCTTCATGGGTTTGTGGGGAGCGGGATCCGGAATGTTGCTTTGGCTCGCCGCACTGAAAGGCATCTCCCCTACGCTTTATGAGGCGGCAAGTATTGACGGGGCGACTCCTCGGCAACAGTTTATGAATATCACGCTGCCGATGCTGAGCCCAGTTATCTTGTTTAGTACGATCATGGGCTTCATCGGCGCCATGAATGAGTTTGATCGCGTTTACGTGATCAGCGGAGGCGAAGGATATGGACCAAACGACACCATGCTCGTGCCCGTGTACTACCTCTTCCAGAATGCATTTGCTTTCTTCAAGATGGGCTATGCCAGCGCCCTGGCTTGGGTCATCTTTCTTATTGTGCTCGCGATCACCCTATTCCAGCTCTGGCTCGGTAAGCGGGTTGTCTACTCCGAGGTGGGTCAGTGACGGCCGAAACCCTTTTTGCCATTTCAACGCTCGCCGGCTGGTCCGGGTGGCTCTTCCTTTGTTTGGGGTCCCTGGCAGGCTTGCGTCTTGCCGCTAGGTCGGCCGGTCTTGACCGAAGTAGAGTGCAGCGTAGCCTGTTGGTCAATGGCCTCTTGGCCTTTGCATGCTTTGTTGTGAGTTTCCTGACGCCAGCGGATATTGGCCGCGAAATTGAGGGCAACGGAGTGCGAATTCCTGCGGTGTGGCTTTACATGCATTTCTGGGGCTGGGCTACGCTCGGGTGCCTGATCATGGGGGGCGTCGCTTTCATTCAAGCGGTGCTTGCCGTATCCACCGAGGAGCGTGCCACTAAACTGAAGTGGTTTGGCGGATGGTTGGGCGCGGGAGCCTTGAGCGCTTGGGCATTCCGGTCCATCGCCCCCCAAATCACGGTCTTTCGCGGCGCCTTCTTTCTTGCTCCCGCCACGCTTGGAATCGCGGCGCTCCTCTTGTTTGCCAGCCTTTGGTTCCTCGCCTTTTCGACGAGAAAAGCTACTACTCGCAGCACCGCCAAGACCCTTTGGACGCACTTTGCCCTACTCATAGGTTGTGTCATTTTTGGCTTGCCATTTGCTTGGCTACTCAGCAGTTCGTTTAAGGAGGACAAGGACCTGAGCGGCGGCGTCATTTGGATTCCGAAGGTTACCGAAACAAGCGCCTACCTTGATCCAAAGCACCCCCAATTCGTGGGCACCGCCTACGGCATGGAGGTGACCGCCGAACCGACGAAAGACCTGGGTGATGGCAAACTCCAGCTGGATATTGTCGCCCCACTTAATATGCGGGGTCGAACTTTCGAGGCGTTGAAATCAGATCTAAAGCTATCGCCGAAGCAAGTTCCCATCGTAACCGGAACCTGGGAACGGACTCCTTTCCGAGGGAGGGTCATTGAAGAGTTGGACAATGGCGACCGACGCGTTGAGGCCTTAGACCCCAGCTCCCTCAAGGGCAAAGTCCGTAATTTCAAGCGGGATGCGGTGTCTGAATCCCGGCCCAATGGTCTGCGGTGGAAGAACTACCCAGAGGCACTCCAATACCTCCCTCCCGAAACATACTTCGGCCTGGTTTACTTAAAGAACACCTTGATCCTTGTTGTTCTCGGAGTCATTGGCACGCTCCTGAGTTGCGCGATCGTCGCGTATGCTTTTAGCCGCATGCGCTTCCCGGGTCGGGAATTCCTGTTCAAGGTCTTGCTGGCCACCATGATGCTGCCGGGGGCGGTTACCCTCATGCCACAGTTTCTGATCTTCAAGAACCTTGGTTGGATTGACACATTGCAACCCCTCTGGGTACCAGCATTTTTTGCCGGTGCTTTCAACGTTTTCATGCTCAGGCAATTCTTTAACCAAGTACCGATGGAACTGGAGGATGCGGCAAAGATAGATGGGTGCAGCTTCCTTCGGTCATTTTGGACGGTCATGCTTCCCCAGGTGAAGCCCGCTCTAGCCGTTATTGCAATCTGGACATTCATGGGCACCTGGAACAACTTCATGGGCCCGTTGATTTACATCAATTCACCAGAGAATATGCCAATTGCCTATGCTCTCCAACTTTTCAGCGGAGACAGAAGTGGGGAGCCGGGCCTACTGATGGCTTTCGCCACCATGACCATGCTCCCCGTGCTCGCACTATTCTTCTTCGCTCAGAAGTATTTTATTGAAGGAGTTACTCTGAGCGGTCTCGGCGGGCGCTAGTCGTCCATGCCGCCGAAGTTGGCGATGACAATATCAATGTCAGCTGCATCAACTTCGTCGGAGACATCAACGTCTTCAACGTTGTTGCCCATGTTGCCGAATGCCGCAATGACTTGATCAATATCAGCTGCATCAACTTCGCCGGTACCGTCAACGTCACCGTTCTGCATGGTGATAGTACCAACCGCGAGATTCGAACCCGTCAGAGTCAGGTTGACTTTGCGCTTGAGGAAGGAAGAGCCGTCAATGACTAGGTCAGCGGCACCCGTGGCCGAAGCCGGAAGGTTAATCGCAAGGGCCGTGCTTGGGGCAGAGCAGAGGATTGAGCCACTTCCGACCGTTGCCGTACCCTGGATCACTGAGTAGCTAATGCTACGAGTGCTGGCCCCACTGAATGCCGTGTCGCCCAGTGTCAATGTTCCAGATACCGCTTGGCTACTCATCAGGCTTGGAGCCCAAGCAGCCGCGCAGAATGTACCGGAGCCGACGAACGGAGATGGAATTGTGGCTTCTTGGAGGCCACTAGCAATGTCGTACTTGTAGAACGATTGCAGGGTCAAAGGGCCGTCCGTCACATAGTAGGCTTTCCCCCCCCGATGGCGAGGCCATCAATATCCGTTTCAGTGCCGGGATAACCGAGGATAACTGGCGTCTGCGCGGTGTCGGTCAGGCGCCACAGACCGCGAACCGCCACGCCGCCATCGCTAAGTCCATAGATATCTCCATTGACTGGATCGCAATCCAACCCACCAAAATCATAAGTTGCTGGATGCCCGAATAGGATCGTTGAAACACCAGTAACCGGGTCGATTTCATAAACTGACTCCGTCGCAATGTTTCTCGTCCCCAGAAGTCGGCCGTTAACGGGATCATAGGCGAGGGCGACAAAGTTGATTGTTGTGCTGGTGCCGTAGCTCATCGAAACTTGCGTAATGCCGGCTGCATTGCCATTTCGCAAGTCATCATAGCTGCAAGTGAACAAGGCATTTCCATTATTCCAGTAGAGTTTTTGGCCGGCGTCATTCGCAGCCATACCCCAGGCTTTCATGTTTGTTGCATTTGCAGGTGTGAAAAGTTCAGTTGCGACCCCGGTTGCAACATCCACGTAATACAGCGTTGTGTTGCCTGTCTGATCATTCGCCACGACCAGTTGGGCGTTCGCGGTTACCGCCACGGCCATTAGGCCAGCTAGAGTTATTGATTTCATCATGAGTTCCTCATTGGGATGGATCCCAATCTCATTGTAAGACACTTTCGATGAACCGACGTATCGTATATTTGTCAGGACAAGAGCTATGGCCAACCATTGGCGCAACGTATGCAAGAATCACGAGTGATGGTACAGAGCAAATCCATAGGGTGTTGCTTCCTGCTCGCCTTGACCGCAGTCTTGCGGGCCGCCGATACGATGGTCGTGCCCTCGGCCTTTGAGTCGGTAGCCGGCACGGGGACCTTTGCTGGACCGACCGCCACATCGGCGAAGACTTACCAGTGGTTGATCAACGCCAGCCAACTCACATCCTTCGTGGGAAGGGACCTAAATGGACTCTCGTTCCGACTAGGGCCATCCACTGCGGCTTTCCCATCCGAAGAAGTCACCGTTCCAAATCTTGATCTCTACGTCGGCACTGGTGTCACACCTAGTGCCCGGAGTATCACAAATTTCTCGCTCAATCACGGTCCCCTGACCCTTGTCCGAACGGGCCCCATGGTGATTGCAGCGGGCAGCTACACACCGGGTGGCATCGCCTTTGGCCCAACAATCCCGTTCACGACCAACTACCTTTATCTAGGCGGACACCTACTGGTGGAAATGCGCAAGTCCGCCCACACCGGATCCGGCGCGCCTTCAGGAGCGATCACGGCTTCCACTGGCGCAACCCTTGGCTATGGCTCTCAGTTCAGTGCTTGTTGGGGCAATAGTGATACTGCAACCGCCGGCGCCCAGGCCAATTTCATTGTCGCACGATTCCACGCCGTCCCCCTGCCGACTTATCCGATCACCGGAACCATCGCTTTCTCCGACTACGTCGCGTCGCTCGAAGGGAAGGAAGTTCAAATGGTCATGAGGCCAGTTGGCTCCACCACGATCGTTCATTCCGGTCCGGTGACTGTAAATGCCGCAGGCGAATACACGCTTAACGTCTTGCAAAGCATTCCGCTGGGCTCCTATGAACTTACGGCCGATACGACTCCGTTCATACGGAGAAAGCAACCTCTCGACCTGACAACATCCGGCGCAACTGAGATTGATTTCAGCCTTCCCAATGGTGACAGCGATAACTCCGGGGAAGTGGACGCCGGGGATATCGATGTCGTCATTGCGGCATTTGGGGAAGTCACCGGGGGGACGAATTATTCCTCCAGCGTTGATGTTGATGGCTCGGGTGAGGTCGATGCCGCCGACATTGACATTGTCATCGGTGGGTTCGGGCTTGTTGACGACTAATCCCGTACTTTCCTTTGAGATCTGGGTTTCCTCTGATACAGTATTAGGAATGAAGCGCGCATCGCTGGTTGTCTTGGTCGCCCATGCTACATGTATTGCCCAGGCGGGCACTCAAGTTGTCCCGCCCGCTCATGAGTTTGCCTCTGGCGGGGCAACGTTTCTCGGGCCACTTGCAAATGCGCCGCGCACTTACCAACTCTTGATCCACGAGAGCCAGCTCACCAACATTGTCGGGAAGACCCTAGACGGCATCACCTTCCGGCTGGTAACGTCGGCCACTGCCGCCTTCCCGCTGTCCGACATCACATTTGACGACTACACGATCACGCTCGGCCCAGGCGTAGACCCGGTGCTGCGCACAGGCGTTTTCGCAACAAACTTCACTGGCCTCCCCGTGCAAGTACGCACAGGCCCCCTGACCATTCCAGCCGGCAGTTATCCGCCCGATGATCACGAGTTTGGGGCAATCATCCCATTTAGCGGCTACACCTACGCTGGCGGTCACTTGGCTGTTGA
This sequence comes from Fimbriimonadaceae bacterium, assembly GCA_020850835.1. Lineage (GTDB taxonomy): Bacteria > Armatimonadota > Fimbriimonadia > Fimbriimonadales > Fimbriimonadaceae > JAFLBD01. The sequence continues at coordinate 15,776 of JADZDX010000046.1, read as the reverse complement.
GATCCGGAAGTCCGGATTTAGCGGTACGAGTGCCTCCGTTGATGCGATTTCATCGCTCAGCGGCGGCCCCCTTGGCTACGGAACCAACTTCGCCGCTAGCTGGTCCGCTGATTCTCTGGCCAGCAGTGGTTCAACCCTTGCCAGTTTTTCCATCTTGAAGTTTAGCTACGAGGAGCCAGCCACGATGCCCATAAGCGGAACGATCATCTTTGGTGACTACATCGGCTCGCTCAATGGTAAGGCCGTACAGATGACCCTCGCAAACGCGGGCGAGACAGCGAGCGTCTTCTCGGGGGTCATCACCGTAACCGCAAGCGGAGCCTATGTTTTCAGCGTACCGATAGGGCTCCCCGCTGGGAATTACGACCTGTACGCCAATGCAACGCCATTTCTGAAGCGCAAAGCTTCCATTCAGTTGGCTGGAGTGGGAGCCACAAATGTGGACTATCAATTGCCAAATGGGGATTGTGATGACTCGGGGGAAGTGGATGCCGCCGATATTGATGCGGTGCTCGCGGCTTTTGGCCTCACGGATCCCGATCCTGGATATTCACTTAGCACAGATGTTGATGGCTCCCAAGAAGTTGATGCAGCTGACATAGATATTGTCATCGCCAACTTCGGTGATACCGACGAATAACATAAGGCTTTCCCATGTCCGAGGGCCCGGTAAACTAGTGCCCGATGGCGCAGTCGCAGTTTTCATTCGATATCGTGAGCCGGGTGAACCAGCAGGAGGTTCGCAATGCGGTTGACCAAGCTCAGAAGGAACTGATGAACCGCTGGGATTTGAAGGGAACGAACTCGGAAATTGAGTTTGAAAAGGATCAAATCACTCTGACGGGCGGGGATGAAATGAAACTTGGCATGGTGCGAGATATCCTCTTTAGCAAGCTCATCAAACGCGGGATTGACGCACGCCAGATTGATTACGGCAAAGAGGAACCAGCCACTGGTATGAGCCTACGACAAAAGGTGAATTTCAAGCATGGGATCGAGCAAGAGATGGGCAAGCAGATTAGCAAATCCATTCGTGATAGCGGGATCAAGGTAAACGCACAGATTCAAGGCGATGAACTGCGGGTGAGTGGAAAGAGCAAGGACGATCTGCAGAAGGCAATGGCCCTTGTCAAGGCAATGGACCTTGCCGTGCCGGTGGAGTTTACAAATTATCGGTAAGTGGCTGTTAAGTTGCTGGGCCTAGCGATTCCGAGCTATCCCCAGCTATACCAGCTACACCCAGCAAACAACCATGCCATACGCCCTGCTCGCCTTGTCATTCCTTCTCGGCGCGATTCCGTTTGGCCTGCTCATAGCCCGAAGAAAGGGCGTTGACATCTTGTCCGTAGGCAGTGGCAACATCGGAGCTACTAATGTCTGGCGCGCCCTGGGCCCCGGGCCGGGCTCAATCGTACTCCTTCTTGACATTCTCAAAGGCGCAGTCCCAGCCTTCCTTGGCAAAATGCTGCTCCAGGATGATTCGTGGTCATTTGGATTGGGCCTCACCGCGGTACTGGGGCACTCCCTTTCCCCCTTTCTCAAGTTCAAGGGAGGGAAAGGAATCGCGACCGGATGCGGGGCGTTGCTGGGTTCCAATCCTCTCGTCGGCGGACTCTGTCTCGCAGTTTTCGGAATCGTCCTATTGATCACTCGCTTTGTCAGTCTCTCTAGCATCTGCGCGGTCCTCACCCTCGCCGTGCTGGGATTTATCCTCAAACTACCGACGTTTGTCGCAACAGCCTATGCAGTGATGTGTTTGCTCATCATCTTCAAACACAAGGGCAACCTCAAGCGGCTCGCAAATGGTACAGAACGAAAGTTCAACGCGAAGGGCGGTGATGAGATCCATCATGAGCAACCTGCCAGTAAGAGACACGGTAGGACCTGAATCCTTCCCCCTCTAATACCCGTACCTCTGAGTACGATGGGCGGAGTCTTTTTTGGCATTTTGTTGATCATCGGATCTTTTGTGATGGCGGGCGTTAATCGGCAGACGAGCGACCGGGTCAATCTAAAACCGATTTCTTGGGCGTCCCGAGTCCTTGGGATTGTCCTGATCGTCGCGGGCATCATTTGGAGTGGAGTTGTTCAAGTTCCGGCGGGCTACCAAGGAGTCCTGCTCCGCTTTGGCGCACTACAAGGTTCACTTAGCCCTGGAATACACATGATCGTCCCCGGCATGAATGAAGTCGTTCTGATGGAGACAAGAACTCAGAAGGAAGAGAGCCAGGCCTCTGCCGCCAGTAAGGACCTTCAGGTGGTCAGCACGATCATTGCCCTTAACTTCCGCCTTGATCCAAATGCCGTGACGAAAGTTTATGCTGGTGTCGGGCCAGCGTATAAGGAACGAATCATTCATCCCGCAATTCAAGAATCTCTCAAAGTGGTTACCAGCCAGTACACCGCGGAGGAACTGATTCGGTCTCGCCAAAAGGTGAAGAACGAAGTTGAGGAAGATGTTACGGAGCGGCTACTTGCCTACAACATCATCGTTGATCCTGCCGGGCTCAGCATTATTAACTTTGACTTTAGCGAGGAGTTTAATCGAGCTATTGAAGCTAAACAGGTCGCCCAGCAGGAAGCCGAGAAGCAGCGTTTCGTTTTGCAGCAAGCCGAACTTCAAAAGCAAACAGAAATCGCCCGAGCTCAGGGCTCGGCAGAATCTTCACGACTAAAGGCTGCCGCTCTCCAAGTGCAAGGCGGATCGCTCGTCATCGCAAGAGATTGGATTGAAAAATGGGATGGCAAACTACCTTCGGTGTCTACCGGAGGTGGCGGCAACTTTATTATTGATCTTCAGAGCTTAATGAAGCCCCGTTAGAATCACGGCGACCTCGGATCCGAGGTGCTTCATTTTCACCCTCGCCTTCTTGAGGCTTGGGAGGTCTCTTTTCTCGGATGCTACGTACCCGGTTCTCAAACCAGTCCTTCTTGCCCTGAATGCCGCTAGCCCCCCAAAGCTCCTCGACTTCTTGCACACCAATCAAGCGAGCTTCGCCGCTCCGTAACCCTCGGATCTTCAGCGGTCCAATACGAACTCGCTGCAGTTCTTCCACAGGATTTCCTACCGAATCGCACATCAATCGAATCTGACGATTACGACCTTCGTGGATGATCATACGTAATTTAGTCGTATCTGATCGCTTCTCGTAGCCTACGATTTCGACGTAGGCCTCGGCGGTCCATTTTCCTTGAATATAGACACCATTTCTCAGCCTTTTTAATGAGCGCTCACCGACTTCTCCGCGGACAATAACGTCGTACTCCTTCTCAATTCCGAAGCTGGGATGAGTCAATCGGTCTGCCAGGTTCCCATCATTGGTGCAAACAAGTAACCCACTCGAGTCCATGTCTAGGCGTCCGACAGGGCGCAGCATAACTCCCAGATCAGGCAGATACTGGGTAATCGTGGGTCGCCGTCTTGGATCGCTAAGCGTTGTTATCACACCCTTTGGCTTGTTTAGGAGTACGTAATAAGGCTTCTCCGGTCGAATGGAATTGCCGTCCACCTTTACGCGATCATTCTCAGGATCAACGAGAACACCCATTTCGGTAACCAACTCGCCGTTCAACTCAACGCGGCCCTCTGTGATCATGATCTCCGCGGCACGCCTACTGGCTACTCCACAACGAGCCAGGTACTTGTGGAGACGTTCCTTCGGCGGTCCATCGTCGCGCTCTCGCCGGCCCTGATCGCTTTTCATTGGGCGGCGTTTCGGGGCATCTCCCTTCAGAACGTCATCTAGGAGCCGCTTCACGCTCCGGTTGGGAGGCCGACTATCCCGCTTCTCGTAAGGCTTGCGGACCGACTCCGATGAGGGACCCGCCTTGCGGTCGCCAGGCTTGTTTGCTCCGCCCTTGCGGGGATAGGGCTTGCTCTCCCTCTCATTGTCCTTTGGTGCCCCTTCCTTGCGAGCGTAAGGCTTTCTTTCTCCATCCCGGTGGCCGCTACCAGGCCGTTTCTCCCCATCCTTCGGAGGACCGTCTTTGCGATACCCAGGCTTGCCAAAACCTCTAGAGGCGGAAGGACGCTTGCCGGGCGGCTTGTCAGCAAATGACTTTTTCCTATAGGGCCGATCAGGCTTATCCATTTATGCTGTCCTCACTCGGCGACGCATGACCCACGCACCCATCAGCATGGCCCCACCAAGTACAACCCAAGCTGCACCCTTTGCATCTAATGAATTGAAAATTGATGCGCGCTGAACATCACTCTTTGCCACTACGGGAAGGCGCACCGTGGTCCCATCATCATCAACAAACTGAACCTCTCCGAGCGGCTGACCTGCAACTATTGGAGCGTTGGGAGCCGACCCAACCCACTTGAATTCTTGTTGTTTCAATCCATTCTTGGCAAGGATTAGCCGCATGTTCTGAGCCAACGCCACCTGGACCTTGTCAGAGGCTCCATTTGAGACATTCAGCCCCCCCAGCAGTCTCCCCGCTTTAAACTCGCTTGCTAGCCCGTAGTTCGCAAATGCCCAATCCAGCATCGCCTTTTGATCAACTTGCCAATCGGGTGAGTTAAGCACGACGGTAATGACTCTAAAGCCGTTGCGGGTTGCACTTCCGACATAGGTATGACCAGCAGCGTCGGTGAAACCAGTCTTGATCCCATCGGCCGTCGGATCTTTTTCAAGCCATTTATTGCGATTAAATACGAGACGATCGCCCTGATTTATTGTCCGATTTATCCAAGCTTTTTTCGTGCGCACGATTTCCCGAAATACTTCGTTCTTCATTGCTTCCCGAGCGATGAGCGCCAGATCTCTCGCAGTCGTGAGGTGTTCTTCGTCGGGCAATCCGTTCGGGTTCCGAAAGACTGTGTGCTCACATCCGATTTCCTCAGCTCGTTGATTCATTCGATCGGCGAACAAACTATCTGACCCAGAAACTCTAACTGCAACCGCATGGCAAACATCATTCGCGCTCCTCAGGAGCATGGCGTACAAGGCATCGCGTACCGATATTTGTTCGCCAACTCTTAAATGCAGGGTGCTTCCGGTCACCGTCTCCGTGTCCGCAGGAGCGGTAATCGTTGAGGTAAGTGGCAAGGATTCAAGGAGCAGTAACGAAGTCATGATCTTCGTCGTGCTTGCTGGATAGCGTTGTGTATCGGCGTCCTTCTCCCAAAGTACCTTTCCGCTCACTTCCTCAATAATGATTGCCGACTTCCCAGCGACCGACGGCCCTTGGGCCGCGGCCCAAGCAACGCAAAGGGCAAAAGCGGAGGTCACGAAAGCTCGCATCATGCAGTGGAGTCGTCAGATTCTACCGCCCGATGGGTTACGGGCGGTAGGGCTTCTAGGCTCTCCAGGTTGAACAGGTGCAAGAACTGCTCAGAGGTGCCGTAAAGGATCGGGCGGCCCGGGGCCTGCTTACGCCCCAATTCATGAACCAAGCGGCGATCGAGCAGGGTTCGCATGGCGTGGTCGCTGTGCACCCCTCGAACATGGTCGACTTCGGCCATGGTTACGGGTTGCTGGTAGGCCACGACGGCCAACACCTCCATCTGCGATCGAGTGAGCTTGTTGCGCGACGGCTTCAAGAACCGGCCAATTAGCTCGGCATAGTGGGGCTTGGTGCTGAGTTGGTAGCCACCTGCGATGCGAACAACTTGGATGGCTCGTTCCCTGCAAGACTCTTCTAAAGCACATACCGCATCAACAACCTCTTGCTCCGCTACTTCAAGGAACTGTGCGAGCTCAATTGAGCTAACAGGTTCATCCGTGACGAACAAGAGCGCTTCGATTTGCCTAACTAGTTCCATCTATGATTTACCAATTGAAAAGAGCAAGGAGCCATCTTGCCCCAGCATTACAACCGCTGCGGAAAGCCGAATAAGTTCCAACAGAGCCAAGAACCACCATAGGGCTTCACCTCGGGTGAATTCACCCTCCACCAAATCAGGCAGCGCCCTTGGAGATTCGGACAAGCATCGGGCAACGATCTTCATTTGATCCGCCAACGATCGGCGAGGGCGACCAAAACTCACATGTGGCAATTCCGGTACCGCCTTGTCCAGTAACGCCTCCAGAGCTCGCCCAAGATCCGATGTTGTGATCTTGCCTAGGTCAATGGGGATTTCGTAGTCCTCGCGAGCATCCGCCGAGCGAAAGAATAGGCGCTGTCGTTCCTCAAAACTCTCCTCCAGCCCTAAGAGCACGGGTTGATAGAACTCCAAACCCGGGCCTTCATAGGCCAAGCCATCCAATTCTTCAATCGGTTCTGGAAGGGGGAGTAATCGATGTGCCTTACGCTCCAATAAGTAAGCCATGGCGAGCATCGCACTAGAAACACTATCCACATCCTCGTCGGGCTGGTCAAGCAAGTAATCTACGTAAGCAAGGCATATCGGATGCAATGGGATGTCCCAGAGGTCCACCTTTTGTTGAATGACACACTTGATGAGCGTCTCCAGTGTGCCATTGAATGCCTCGCACTGGATCGCAATTTCGGGCGGCGGTACGAGACCAAACGGGCCTTGCCACCGCGTTGTTTCGGGCGCAAGTGCTAAAGCCATACTGCTGAGACGAAGAGCAGGAGCTCGAAGTCGCTCAAACCCAGCTTAGACTGATCGTCAAAATGTTTTGCCATGCGGCACCCTTGCCGGGTATCTTTCGCGTATGAGGCTTGGGCAATTCTTGGCGGGAATACTGGTCGCCTTGACTACGCTCGCCTCGGCTGCTTTCCCGACCAAACCGGGTGGCAAAATGCTCCTGATACCGATTGACGATCGCCCCGCCACCGGGCAGTTTGCGCAAATGATTTCGAACATTGGTGGTGTGGGTATTGACCTCCCGCCTGACTTCTTGCTCGGGCAGTTTCTCCTTCCCGGTCAGAGCGATGCCGTGCTTGACTGGCTCAGCCGCAAAGATCTCGGTGAATACAGTGCCGTCATCGTAAGTGCTGATATGGTGGCCTATGGAGGGCTGGTCGCCTCACGCCTCAACTACGTTGATGCCAATACTGCTTACGAGCGCTTGCGGCGCCTTGAAGCGATTCGTCAACGCACCCCAGGTGTCCCGTTCTATGCCTTCAGCGCAATAATGCGCGTGTATCCGACTTCAACGCGGGACAACCGATCCTGGCGGGACGTCCTCGCAAAGACGGTGATGCGGCGGGAGGAGTTCTTTGCCAGCCCGACCCTTGGCGGCGCCGTAGAGTTGTTCCGACTGGCCGCCAAGCTTCCTACTGGAGCTCTGGAGGACTACGACAAGGCCCGAGAACGCAACCAAGCAGTCCAGGAGGCTCTCATCCGTATGACCGCCCGCGGCGGACTGGACTATCTGATTCTGGGCAAGGATGATGCCCAACCAAAGAGTCCGCAAATCGCCGAAGCGCAAAGACTCGCAGAACTGGCCCAGGCGCTTGGCGCACGTGAGAAGGTTTACATGTGTGAGGGCATTGATCAGCATGCCAATGTCCTAGTGAGTCGAGCAATGCTTGCCCAAGTTGGCTACAAGCCAAAAATTAGGATGGTGTTTGCTGACCCCCTTGGGACAACGGTGACTCCTGCATATGAGACTGAACCCCTCAGCACAAGCCTGGCTGCCCAAGTCACCGCGAGCGGGGCAGAGGTTACTTCTGGCTACGATGCCGACTACACCCTTTACGTTAATACTCCCAACCCTCGCGAGGAGCCTTTCAACGAGTTCGTCAAGCAGCTTAAGAACGAGATTGATATGGGCTTCCCCATCGCAGTTGCCGATCTCAATCTCGGCAAGACCGGCACCGGAGACCCGAACCTCTTTCGGGTCATTGACGAAGGCGATCGCATGATGCGACTTCTTAGCTATGCCGGGTGGAACACCGCCGGGAATACGCTCGGCACCGCAGTTCCTGCAGCGAATGTCTACTTGGCCGCAAGACAGTATCCTGTTGACCCATTGGTTAGAGAGTTGAATCAGAGAGCATTTCTCCTTCACCGTTTGGTCAACGATTTTGAGTACCATCGATTCACCCGACCGATGGCTTATGCCTACATTGACCGGAACCCTCCCGCAACCCGAGAAGAGACCTATGGTCAAGGGCTTGAGGCGGTTAACCGTTTGGTTAAGGAAGACCTTGGCCGACGGTTGAACGACACCTTTTACAGTCACTTCCTTGGAAAGCGATTCTTTGCGGGAACTAGGCAATATGAAATGCTCGAGTTACGCAACGTAGACATCAACTTGCCGTGGCCACGGGCGTACGAAGTTCGCCTCGGTTTTCAGTTAGAGGCCGGCGAGGTACCGCATTGATCGTCCGCCTCCGAGGGGAGGTATTGGAAGTCACTGCCGGTCGAGTCGTTGTGGACTGCGGGGGAATTGGTTACGAAGCCCTCGTCCCCGAGTCGGCACGCTTACCCATGGTCGGTGAGCGTACCGACCTGTACACCCGCCACATTATCAGGGAGGACGCGCAGTTTCTCGTTGGGTTCACGACCAACGAAGATCGTCGCCTCTTTGATCTCCTGACCGAAGTGAAGGGTTGCGGCCCGAAGATTTCCCTACAAGTAATCGGCGACCTAGGGACGGATACCACCCTGAACGCGATCGCTCTAGAAGATGCCAAGACTCTAGCAAAGGCGAATGGGGTTGGGCCCCGGCTTGCCGAGCGCATTGTCGTTGAGCTAAAGGACAAAGTTCGCCAAGAATCGTTCTTGCGCAAGGCTACAAGTGCTGTGGTTGGGCATAGTTCCACCGCCAACGACGAACTCGTAGAGGCTCTGATTGCATTAGGCTACCGAAGACTAGAAGCCGAAACTGCGGCTTCAAACGTCTCCCAAGATGGGAGCAGTGTAGAGGAACGTCTACGTGTCGCTCTCCAACGCCTGGCAAAATGAGAGAAAATATTGACCTTGAGGCAATTCAGTCGCCGGAAGACACACCGGTTGATCTCTCGTTACGTCCAAGACGCCTAAACGAATTCATCGGCCAAGAGAAACTCAAGGAAAACCTGAGCGTGTTCCTCCGGGCAGCCATGCAACGAGGCGAACCACTTGACCACCTTCTTCTCTACGGCCCTCCCGGTCTTGGCAAGACCACCCTTGCCCATATCGTGGCAACCGAGATGGGCGCGACCATCCATGTGACCAGCGGGCCTGCAATAGAACGACCTGGAGACCTAGTCGGCATCCTGACCAATCTCGAACCAGGTTCGGTCTTGTTCATTGACGAAATCCATCGCCTTGCCCGCCCCGTTGAGGAAATCCTTTACCCCGCGATGGAGGACAGCAAGGTAGACATCATGATCGGCAAAGGTCCGGCGGCTCGATCAATTCGACTCGAACTGCCTCGGTTTACGGTAATCGGTGCCACCACCCGTCAAGGCTTGCTGACCGGCCCCTTACGAGATCGCTTTGGCATCGTGATGAATTTCTCATACTACGACCGAGTAGCTTTGTACGAGATCATTCGCCGAAGCGCGAAAATCTTGGGTTACCAAGCAGCGGAAGATGGAGCTGAGGAAATTGCCCGGCGTTCTCGCGGGACGCCTCGAATCGCCAATCGGCTCCTTCGCCGCGTCCGGGACTTTGCTCAAGTGGATGGGCTTGACGAAATCCACAAGCCCATCGCCGATAAGGCACTGGAGATGCTGGAGATAGATCAATTGGGCCTTGACAGCGTGGACCGCTCGCTCCTAACGGCTATGATTACAAAGTATGCCGGAGGGCCGGTAGGGCTCGAAACCCTTGCCGCCACGACCGGCGAAGACAGTGGCACGATCGAGGACGTCTACGAGCCCTATCTTCTCCAAACGGGCATGATCCAGCGTACTCCAAGGGGGCGTGTCGCGACTCCGGGAGCCTATGCCCACCTAGGGCTGAAGCAACCCGAAAGAAAGCAAAGTCAAGAAGACTTGTTCGGCTAGGCCGCGTGGCGGCGCAATTGACCCGCCATCCCACGGGCAAGCCGTGTGATATCTTGAGCGGCCGGTGATTCGGGATACCAGAGTAGGAGTGGCTGGCGTCGGCGGACCGATTCCATGGCCCGCATATCGGCCTGCACAGAGCCCAAGTAGTGGGGCGTCTTATCCAAATACTTCTCGCAAATCGCCCGTAACGTGCTGTAAACGGTCAGGCCATCGTGTGGCGAGGTCGTCATGTTGCACAGTACGCTCACCTGGGCGCCAGGATCACGTCGCCACAGGATCTTCGCCGTTGCATAGGCATCGGTCACGCTCGTGGGGTCGGGGGTCGTTACGATGATCGTCTCCTCGCTCATTCGCAAGAAGGTCATGACTCGCTGGTCCACACCGGCTCCCGTATCGAAGATCAGGACATCGGTACTGCGACGGAGGGAGTCCAACTGAGAAAAGAAGGTCGCCATGCGCTTGGGCCCCGCATTCATCAAGCCCTGAACTGCCGATCCCCCTGTAATGACGTTCAATCCCGATGGCCCGGGGGTCAGCGCTTCCAAGAGCGTCGCTTCGCCAGCCACCACATGCTGGAGGTTCAGCTTGGGTTGCAAGTCAAGCGCAATGTCAATATTGGCCAACTGAAGATCAGCATCAAAGAGCACCACTCTCGTACCCGTCTGGGCGAGCCCAACCGCGAGATTCACAGAAATCAACGTCTTACCAACGCCGCCCTTTCCACCGGTAACCGCAATGGTCTTCACGCGGCGAGCCCTCCATCTTGGAGCGCGCGAATGAGAGCCCGACGATCATCTTGTTGATCTATATGCACCGGCGCTTGACTCGCTGCGGTCACTGTGCTGGGCAAGCGGTATGCCGTGCGAATAGCCTCGCGAAGCGGGGAGACGGGGGCGAGAATTAGGTTCAAAGGAAAGCCCGTTCGGTTCCTAAGTTCGTCGGTGGTGTGAATATCAATCGGATCGCCAATCACGCAAGTCAGCGTGCCGTCCTTCAGTTCAATCGGCAGGACGAGTCGGTTTAGCGCGAACGAGCCGCTCACCAATTGGCGCGCCTTCACTTTGGGCTTTAGGCCTTCCAAGTCCGCGATGGGCATACTAAACTGCTCGGCGAGACACTCGGTAATGTCGCTTTCCGTGCAGTAGCCTTGGGTAACCAAGAATTCTCCGAATCTCAGCTGAAACTTCGGCCTCATTTCCAAGGCTTGGTCCAATTGAGCCTCTGTCATGATCCCCCGCGCGACCATCCAATCTCCAACGCGACGATACGCTTGCATGTCACCCTTATCTTCGGCGAGAATTCCCGATGCAATTAGGCCCAGACGGTAAACTTTGCCGAAGCTATGAAGGTACTGGTCGCGGATAAGTTTGAGTCGGTGGGTTTGGAGGGCCTGAAGGCGCTAGGTCTTGAGGTTGGCTACGAGCCCGACCTGAAGGAAGACTCCTTAAAGAACGCAATCAAGAACTCGGAGGCGAATGTGCTCGTCGTCCGCTCAACCAAGGTCACCGCCGACATGTTCGAGGAGTCTCATCTCGGACTCATCATCCGCGCCGGCGCCGGTTACAACACCATCGATGTTTCAGCCGCCAGCAATAAGGGCATTTATGTCGCGAATTGCCCGGGCAAGAATAGCCACGCCGTCGCCGAGCTTGCGTTTGGCCTGATTCTCGCTTGCGATCGTCGCATTCCCGACAATGTCGCGCAGCTTCGCGAGGGCAAGTGGAACAAGAAGGAGTTCAGCGCCGCCCGTGGCCTTTATGGACGAACGCTTGGCCTTGTCGGTATGGGCCAGATCGGGCAGAACATGGTGCCCATCGCCCGTGCTTTTGGCATGAATGTCATCGCCTACAGCCGCTGGATGACCGCCGACGTTTCCGCGGCCCTCGGAATCGGACGCGCTGAATCCCTCAACGAGATCGCCACTCAAGCCGACATCATCTCCGTTCATGTCGCTCTCACCGCCGACACCAAGGGCATGCTCGGCAAAGAGTTCTTTGACCGCCTGCCCGATGGTGCGATATTCATCAATACGAGTCGCTCCGAAGTTGTGGATCAGGCCGCCCTCGAAGAAGCCTGCAACAGCGGCAGCATCCGCGCCGGCCTCGATGTTTTCGAAGGCGAACCCAGCACCGCCGCCGGCGCCTACGATGGCTCGCTCAAGAATTCCCCGATCTACGCGACCCACCACATCGGCGCGAGCACCGAGGAAGCCCAGAACGCCGTCGCCGAAGAAGTCGTCCGCATCGTACGCGAGTACAAAACCACGGGCCACGCGCCGAACGTCGTCAATGTGCCCAGCGGCGACAAGAGCACCCATCTGCTCATCATCCGCCATGCCGACCGCGTCGGCGTCCTCGCCGCCCTCCTCGGCGCGCTCAAGGATGACGGCGTGAACGTGCAAGAGATGGAGAACATCGTCCTCGGCCCCAGCCACGCCGCCATCGCCCAAATCGCGGTCGCCAAAGAGCCCTCCCCCACCGCCCTCCGCACCATGCGCACCAACCCGCACGTGTTCGACGTTCAGGTTATTGCGATCGAGCGGTAGCAGCGAAGCGATGAGTTAGACTCGAGTCGATGCAAAGTTGTACGCTACAGCCTAGGATAGGCATCACAACTGCCCGTCGGGTCAAAAGTAAACAACGCCCCGAGAGATTTTCGTAATACACTAGAACCATGCGCGCCACTGTCGGTTTCGCCCTCCTCGCCTTGGTGGCGGTTTCTCATGCCTACGACAAGGTGATCGTGTTCGGCGATTCGCTGAGCGATATGGGCAATGTCGACGATGGCACATTTGGCATCCAGCCCGGTAGCGACTATTGGCAGGGGCGGTTTAGCAATGGCAATGTTTGGATCGAGCGCCTCTGTACTCGGCTCGGCCTGCCTTTGGCGATGAGCCGATCGAATGGCACGAACTGGGCACACGGGGGCGCGCAAACCGGCACCGGCACCTACGGCTTCCTATTTATTCAATTCCCGAACGTTCGCACCCAAGTGACACGCTATTTAAATTCAAACCCTGCAATTGGCGAGGAGAATCTCTTTGTGGTCTGGGCGGGCGCGAATGATTACTTCGACGGGCAAACCGACCCCACCGTGCCCGTAAGCAATCTTTCTTCGGCGATTGCTACTTTGTATGCTCGAGGAGCGAGGAAGTTCCTCGTGCCAAATATCCCCTTGCTCGGCAATATTCCTTCGTATTTAGGAACCCCGGAAGCGGAGGCCATGAATTTACGCTCCTTGCAGCACAATATGGGATTGGCTTCGAGTTTGGCCAGCTTGCGCCAAAGCTCGCCGGGGGCGGACATCATCGAATTAGACATCGCGGGCGACCTTACCGACATGCAGGCCTTCCCATTCCTTTGGGGCCTCACCAATGTCACCCAACCGGCCCTGACCACCGCCGGGAATGACGACGAATTCCTGTTCTTCGACGACGTCCACCCAACCCGAATTGGGCATCAGGCTTTATCGGATGTAGCGTTCGACGCCATATCTCCAGCGCACGCGCTGAACGGCACGATCAACCTTGGCGATTGGGTGGGAACAGGCTCGGTTCCGGTGACGTTGCGGCTCTGGAAAGGGCCGCTTCTTATGGGGACCTACGAGACCAACCGCAATCCTTCGATGGAGTTCGAGGTGATGGTGCAGCGCACGGGGAACTACTCTCTCACCATAGATTCGCCGCACTTCCTACGGAAGCGAGTGTCCGTGACTCTGACCACGGCACCGCTAACGGTAAGCGTAAGTTTAGTGAATGGCGACGCGGACAGCTCGGGTGAAGTGGATGCCGGTGACATCGACTTCGTCATTGCTCAGTTCGGCGGTTCGGACACAATGGCGGACCTTGACGGCTCGACCGAAGTCGACGCCGCAGATATCGATATTGCGATTACGAACTTTGGGGCGGTTGGTGAGTAGTGTGTTTGGGGCTGTTAGGGTAGGTTAGGTTGGTTAGGGTTTGTTAATCCGAGAGTAGATTGTTGCCCGATCGTAAAGCTATAGATTTGCGTCGCGGCAACACAATCTGGAGTGAATCCGAACGAATCCGAACGAATCCTAACCAACCCTCACAAATCATAACCCACCCAAACAAACCCGTTCCAACCCTATCTAACCCAATCAAACCCCCACTACGAAGGACTAGCTGTTCTTTTCCTTGGCCTCGTCAATGTCGAGCTTGATTGGAACGGTGAACCAGAACGTCGAACCGACGCCCACTTCCGACTCGGCCCAAATCTTGCCGAGGTGAACGTCCTCGACGAGGTGCTTCACAAGGAAGAGCCCGAGGCCGGTGCCGTAAATCTTTCGGTTGTCGTCGTTGTCCACACGGTGGAATCGTTCGAAAACCTTGCCAAGGTGGTCTTTGGGAATACCAAGGCCCTGGTCTTCAATCCCGATCTTGACCATGTCACCTTCAACCATCGCATGGAGTGTGATATCTCCTCCACCCGGGGCGTACTTGATCGCATTGTTCATCAAGTTCGTGAGGATCTGGTCGAATTTGTCCTTGTCACCGACGATTGTGTCCGGCAAACCAGGGCCGAAATCGGCCTTGAGCACGTGATTCTTGGTCGCCTGCTGCTGAACCTTGAGCACCTTATCAAGTTGCTCCACGAGCGGAAACTCGGAGTAATCCGGTGTTAGCGATTCGCCCGCTTCGATGCGGCTCGTGTTGAGGAGGTCATCGATGAGGCGGCGAAGACGGTCGCACTCGCCAACGACGATGGTCAAGAACTCCTTCTGGTCGTTCTTGTCATAGATGTCGTCATCAATACCATCCAGCAGGGTACTGCTAAAGCCCTTGATCGCAGTGAGCGGCGTGCGGAGTTCGTGCGATGCCATGGCCACAAAGCCGGACTTCATCTTCTCAATATTCTTGAGCTCGGTAACATCGCTCATGATGAGAACGACGCCAAGGTTTCGTCCATCTTCATACTTCACTTGGGCGCCGTTTAGCTGATAGATGCGTTCGGAAGCCCCATGATGGATGCTGAAATCGGTCGTTCCACCTTCCCCGCCAGAGTTCGCACTGTTGAACATTTCCGCGATCTCCTTGGCCTTCATGATCTCGTGATAATCCTTGCCAATCGGGGAGTCGGTGTAGCCGAAGATGGCACGGGCCGAGTTGTTCATCTGGCTGATGCGTCCATCGGCATTGACAAGAACTAGGCCAGCCGATAGGGATTCGAGCGTTTGGATGAGTTCTTCGCGCTCTTCGACCACTTCGCGGTAAAGCTGCAAGTTCGCGATAATCGAACCCACGTTCTTCGCCATGCGCTCCAAAAGGCGCACATCTTCATCAATGAAGTCCTCACCGTGACGCTTGTTGAAGGCGTGCATGACGCCGATGGTGGTGCGCTCGATAATTCGGTTTTCTTCGTCGCGCTTCTCAATGACTAGCGGTACGGTCACCCCATTGTGGACACCGAGCATCGTCACGTGATCCTGTACGGTACGGGTATCGGCGATCGCGTCGTGAAAGAGGACGGGTTCGCTCTCGCGGAAGACATATCCCGAAATACCTTCCGTTGCGCGCACCTTGAAAAACGGCAACCTTTCCTCCTCAACCCCAAACGCGGGCGGAATCGCTTTGAGTTCGGCCATGTCCCGGTCGTAGAACATGATCACAACTTTTTCGGCCTGAAGGATCATGGCGATACGCTGAACGAGACGACGGAGGGTTGCGTCGGCTTCCTGAAGGGGGGCAACGTCAACTTGCGCTTCGGCGGTCGTTTGATTCGTTACAGCCGTCTCTTCAGAGCGCTTTTCCAGCTCGGCCACACGTGCTTTAAGCTGCTCGTTTTCTTCCTTCAGCCGCTGCAGTTCATCGCTCATGACATGACTATCCACAATAATTCCGAATCTCCAGAAATGGGAAGTCGCTAGAATACCCCCTCGCTATGACCGAACAAAGCAAC
>JADZDX010000045.1 GCA_020850835.1 Fimbriimonadaceae bacterium | reverse complement strand
CGGTGAAGCTGGCCGCTTCTGTTACTTCTTCTTCTTTAACGCTGAGTTCTTCAACGGTCACCTTGACCACTTTAGCGAGGATTTCTGCATCACCCATGCCGCGAACAATACCCGGTATTGGAAGTTGTCGCAAGGTCCCAGACCCATTGAACTCGTAACAATTACCGGTTGTCTAAGGGGATGTTGGCTGTCACAATGAGGTCGTTCCCAAGTCGTATGCGCATTGGTCTGCTTTTGCCCGCCCTATTCTTGTCCGGACTGCCGAGTCTCGCTACCGCTCAATTACGAATTGCGGCTTGGAACATCACGAACTGGAACGTCACCAACGCAACCTCACCTAGAGCTAATGCGGTTAAGACGGCGGTCTTCGGAACCTTTCAGGGCCGAAGCATGAGTCCCGATGTCCTGCTTCTGACCGAGATCATTAACCTCACATCGTATCAGACCCTCGTTACGGTGATGAATACGGCCCCCGGCAGCCCGGGCGACTATGCCGCCTACACCTTTTTGACCGGCCCAGATACGCAATCAGGTTGCATCTATCGTACGTCCAAGGTGGTTCCTTTGGGCCCGCCGGTTTTGGTGTCCGCTGGCGGCGGAGCCCCTGAGCCGCCACGAAACACCTACCGCTACGACTTCTACCCGATCGGCTATGACGATCCCTCCACGGTGATTAGTGCCTACAATGTTCACCTCAAGGCGGGCGATGGCTCCGGTGACAAATCCCGTCGGCTGTTGGAGGCTCAGCGAATAAGGCTTGATGCCAACAACCTATCTGAACGAGCGGGGATTATCGTTTGCGGCGACTTTAACATTGATTCGAGTAGCGAGTCCTCTTACCAGCATTTCTTGGCCAATCAGGTGGATAACTCTGGCCGGTTCTTTGATCCCATCAACACGCCGGGTTCTTGGAGCGGCAGCTCAACTTACAAGTTTGTCCATACGCAAGATCCGTGGGCGTCGAGCCCCCCAGGATCGGGGATCGGGATTGATGATCGCTACGATTTCATTCTCATGGATAGTGGATTGCTCGACGGTATTGGTATGCACTACGTTGGGAATTCCAATATCCCCTACAGTACGACAACATGGAACGACCCCAACCACAGCTACCGAGTATGGGGCAATGATGGCTCTTCTTGGTACGGCGGTACCAGCCACATGCTGACGATAACGGGGAATACGATGGTGGGAGCTACGATTGCCCAAGCCCTCGTGGATTCGACCGGTGGTCAAACGGGTCATCTTCCACTCTTTGCTGATGTTAGGGTCCCGGCTGTAGCTGCAACGGATACGGCGACTTTAGACTTTGGGTTGATTGGACCGGGGTTCACTTTCCAATTGCCGATTCAGGTAGCCAATATGGGTGATATTGGGAAGTGGGGTGGGGATGGTGTAGCCGATCTCACTTACTCTTTCAATACGACGGGCAGTTTTTTTGGTCCTAGCGGAACCTATAGCGATCGTGCGGATGATGGACCCAAGACCCACCTGATCACCGCAAGCACCGACACACCGGGCCGAATCAATGGGACGATCACGATCACAACGAACGATCCCATCCACCCGACATTGACGATTAACTGCACGGCGTTGGTTGTTGGCACCGTGACTCCCCCGGGCGGCTAGGCCGTGCTAATATCTCACCATGAAGCGCGCTTGCCTTCTTGGATTTCTCGTTACCACCAGCCTGGCCTCCGCCGAGATTAAGTACACGGTTGAGGTAAAGCCCGATGCCGGAATGCTCCATGTTGTCATGCAGATTCCGAATACTAATACAGGAGCAAAGCTTCAAATCCCTAATTGGGCCCCCGGCGCGTACATGCTCCGTGATAGCTTTAAGCAGGTTCAGAACCTCAAGGCTAAAGATGGTTCCGGAAGGGACCTCGCGATCAAGCAGGACATCACCATCTCGCGGCGTTTCTATACTTTGCCTTCGCGGCAAGATGTGGCCCTGAACGAGGTTTGCACATGGACTGTGGCCCCCGCCAAGGACACTACAATCGAGTACGACATTCCGTCAAGGTTTACAGGCCCGGTGACCCACTGGTCCGGACCCAGTACTTACATGTACGAGGTGAATCGCAAGGAAGAAAAGTGCTTGCTTACGGTTCGAGTGCCGACCG
This sequence comes from Fimbriimonadaceae bacterium, assembly GCA_020850835.1. Taxonomy (GTDB): domain Bacteria; phylum Armatimonadota; class Fimbriimonadia; order Fimbriimonadales; family Fimbriimonadaceae; genus JAFLBD01. Next base: position 11,458 of record JADZDX010000045.1, on the reverse strand, counting down.
GGTGGCAAGTTTTCAACGGCTTAGATGAGCGAGCAACGACGGTGTTCACAGCACCCGACTACGATGTGCTGGCTGATAACCCGGTCACTGCGGGGAGCGACTTGTTGGTGGATACCTACACGGTCCTCGGCAAGAAGCACACTATCGTTATGCGTGGAGCCCCCAAGAGCCAAGTGGATCGGGCGAAGCTCATCAAAGCTTGTCAGCATGTGACCGAAATGGAAACCCATTTCTTCGGCAACGAAGCGCCCTACAAGCATTACGTCTGGCACTTTGATGTCAACGGTGCTCCAGACGGTGCTGGTGGTTTGGAGCACCTCAGCAGTACCCAAATTACCTTAGCTGCGGGAGTAGGTCCCCGCGCCGTTAGCGTGCTGAGCCATGAGTTTTTCCACCTGTGGAATGTCAAGCGAATTCGGTCCCGTGTTTTGGGGCCCTTTGATTACCAAAAGCTCCCAAGCACGGGTGCCTTGTGGTGGCTGGAGGGGGTTACCGATTATTACGCTAGTTACCTTCTATATCGGTCCGGGTGGACGACCGAAAAGGATCTGTTCAGTCAGGTAAATCGACTATATCAAAACGTCAGTCGAAACTCCGCGTTTGGCACCGTCTCGGCGAACGAAGCCTCCCTGCGGATGCCGGAAACGAACAACGGGCGGGGCAATAGCAATGGCTACCTACTCAGCTACTACGATCTCGGGTGGCTAGCTGGCATGTGCCTTGACTTGAATCTTCGCCATGCCACAGGTGGGCGTCACAGCCTTGATGACGTCACTCGAGCCCTTTGGAAGGAATGTCGGGATAACCAACCCGGGTTTCCGGAAGACGAAATCCGAAATCAGTACGTCCGCCTCGGCGGATCTGCGGAAGCCTATGATCGTATTGTCAACCAGCCCAGCATGCCAGTACCTGAGGCGCTCGCTCTTGGTGGTCTGAAGGTCGGAACGGAGCAAGTGCCGTTTACCGATCTTGGCTTTACGTGGAGTATGCCTGGTCCAGGAGTGACCGCCCTTGTTGTGATGGAAGCTCACGGCCCAGCTGCCGGAAAACTGATGGCACGCGACACCTTGATTTCGATCAACGGCAAGAAAATCGAGGGTAACGGTCCCCGCGGACTTGGCGAGGCCATACGGGCGGCTACCGAAGGCGCTGAGGTTGGTAAGCCGATGAAGGTAGTGGTTCAGCGGGAGGGTAAGGAACAGGAGTTTGAGATTACGCCTTCTCAAGGCCAACGCGAAACGACAGTGGTGAGCCGCAATGCCGATGCCGATAACCTCCTCAAGGCTATCGGAGCGGGATGGTTGAAACAGGAAAACTAATCTACGACGGCAATCTCGACGGCGGGGACAAGGCCGATATCAGCGCCCATTCTGAGCAGTAGGCGAATCGCTTCCACGCCTTCGTCTTTCATGTCAACGGTGCGTTCGTTCACATACATTCCAACAAACTCATCGCTGGTTTCAGTGTCTAAGCCACGGGCAAATTGCAGGGCATAGTCGAGAGCCTTTTCACGATTATCGAGCCCACCTTGAATGCTTTCACGCATGCAGCGACTCACTTCGCTTACGGCATCCGGACCTAGGTCCTTTCTTACCACGTTGACGCCCAGTGGAAGGGGAAGGCCAGTCTTGGCATTCCACCACTTGCCCATGTTGGCAATTTCAATGAGCCCCTCGCGTTCGTAGGTGAGTTGGCCTTCGTGGATGATTAGGCCTGCCTTGAACGTTCCTGCCTGAATTGCCGGAATGATCTGATCGAAGGGAACTACATCGTACTTTAGAGAAGAACGGTCCCCAAACTTTTCGGTCCACCAGAGGTTCAACTGCAGAAAAGCGCTGGTCAGTACCCCGGGTACGGCAATGGTTGTTGCCTTAAGATCTTCGTCGCTTAAGTTCGACAGCGCGACGATCATCGGACCGTAATTCTCGCCCCAAGATCCACCATGGCGGAGGAGGGCGTACTTGTCTGCGATGTGTGCGAATGCATGGACGCTAACCGCACTTGATTCCAACTTACCTTCCATCGCCCAATCATTCAGGGTCTGGATGTCTCGCAGAATGTGCTCAAATTCGTAATCGGTCTTGACGTATCCAGAGGCCAGACCCCAGAACATAAAGGCATCATCGGAGTCGGGGGAGTGGCCAAGCCGTATTTTTGTCATACGTAGAGTGTACCGGGAGTGCGGTTCGATGCGGCCTCCGGTCTAACCCCATGGTGGAACGCAAGCCCAGCCTTAGCCCAAGCAAGATAAGCACCTATTTGGCCTGCGCAGCCAAGTACAAGTGGACCTATGCAGATGAACGAGGCCGCTGGTACATGCGGTCAAAAAGCTACTTTTCGTTTGGCTCATCTCTGCACCTGATCCTTGAGCGCTTCCACGACTCGGGTGACATGGGTGTACAGACGGTGGAAGAGGCCGCCGCCGCGATGGACGAGAGTTGGATCGAGGCCGGCTATGCGAATTCTCAGGACATGCAGGAGGCCCTTGGGGAGGGTAAACGCATCATTCAGTCCTATATCCAGCAGGAGATTGACCGACCCAAAGAAGCAAAGACCCTGTTCGTTGAGAAGCTCTTTCGATTAGATATGGGTTGCTTTGACTTGATCGGCCGCATGGATCGCGTGGATGAGTATCCCGACGGCTCATTAGAAATTGTGGACTACAAGACCCAACGCAAAGGCGTCAGCGATGAAGATGTTAAGGTTGACCTCGCCATGGGGTGCTACCAGCTATTGCTGAGAGCGGCATATCCCGATCGGCAAATTCGAGCCACGATTAACTCGCTGAGCACAAACGAACGAGGAACCGCCAGTTTTAGTGATACTGAAGCTGCGGACTTCCGAAATGATCTTCAGCAGCTTGGTGACTCGATCCTGAATCGTGATTACGAAGGCATGACACCGGTTTTTCGTGCGGATCTATGCCCTCACTGCGACTTTTTGCGTCTCTGCCGATCCCATGAAGACTTCAATGAACCGCCATCAACTGCCCCAGAATCTTCCTGAGATCTTCCTTCAATTCATCAAGGGTCGTCCGCTTTACATCGGCGAGTAATGACTCAGGCGTCGTGTTGGGCGTGCCCCACAAGGTGGTATAGGCCAGCCACGTTGCTCGATCTTGTGATGTTCCGGCATAGACGTCAGGGAAACGAAATGGGCTTAGTGGGTTGTTTCCCGCAAGCGCAGTAGAGGTCAGCGTCTTGTATCGCTGCAGATCGTCTGCCGAAAGGGTATCTACCTTCTCAAGCAGCGCTCCCGTTATCTCGGCCTTGGAGGGAATAGGCTCCGAGCTTTGAAGTATAAGGGTAGGGCGCCAGCCGGAACGCTCTGGCTTCAGGAAGGCCTCTTGTCGGTAAGTCCACCCCCGTTGCTCTCGCAATACCTGATGGAGCAAGGCCGTCTTACCCCCTCCCAAAGCGACAATCGCAAGGCAAGTGGCGGCCTGACTCGTTATTGGCTTGAATGTAGCGCCAACGAGAACACCCGTTTTTGAGGTTTCAGGGCCCCGAAAGGAGAGGGCATTGGTAACACGAATATCAGGGGGAATGTGGATTGGCTTCCAGTCACTAAACCGCCCGTCCATGGCCCGTAGGGCTCCGGGAGTCCCAACAAGGATTAAGTTCTCGGGTCTAAAGGCGCGAGCCGCAAAGCGGCGTACAAACTCCGATGGGACAACCGTATCCCCCCTTTCCCCGGCCAGCGCGGCGTTCCAATCGTCAGGGAGGGGCGCGCTAAGTCGAGCACGTAGCTCACCAAGTCGCTCATCGTCAAGCTTTGGATTGGTGATAACTGATTCAAGGAGTCTTGCAATCGTACTTTCGCCACCTTTCGGAGCCGTAAATTGTATGGTGAGGGCCTCGTTGGACCAAGAAGATCGGGGGGGGATTCCCGCCTGCCCGCCAAAGGCGAAAATGTCTTCTTTGACGAAGTTATCATTCCCTTCCAATATCCCGCTACATAGCAATTGCCAAGCCCCCAACTCCCGGGCATTCATGGGTTCGGGTGAAGGGATGAGGCCTTCCAGGATCTCCTCGCCATGAACTGTCGGGCCGAGTTCCACTCTCCGAATTTGGGCTCCGACGAGGCAGGAACACAGCGCAACCGCAAGACTCCAGAGTAAGTGCCTCATCGGAAGCCTTCCAAGAGTCGCCCAGCCAGAATCTCTTGCTTGGCTCTAATGAGTTCGTTAAGGCCAATCGGTTGGGTCGCCTGCTTCACCATATCTAGGCTTAGGCCTGAACCCTCGCTGAGCAGGTTTCCACGAAAGGATGCGAGGCGCGATGGACTCTTTCCGATTCCCTCGAGCCAACCCTTCAAGAGGCCAATTCCCGCTACCAGTTGGCGGTCGCTCAGCCCCGAGACCTGGCTAGCGATATCTGGGCTGAGCGATGCCAAGGTAAGCAAGCCTTCTTGAGAGGAAACGGCGTAAATTGGGCTGATGCTTGGGTTAGCTTGGGCGGCGGCGAATCCGACGGCAATTCTTGCCAGAGATGAGCCCCGATCAACCCCCTCCAGTTTTACCGAGAGCGCACTGCCAACGGCCTGCGGAGAAACCAGCGCAGCCGATGCGGAATTGGCAGTGCTTGGAGACGACGAATCCAGCTCAGATGAGGTCAGCTGGCTTGCGAGGAATGGACTAATTGCCTGGACAACAGTTCGGGGCTCCACGGCTCCACAGACGGACAGCACGATGTTATCACCCGCGATCATTCGGTGTTGCAACTTCGTGAGGCCAACTGGGGTCGCGGCAGCCATCGAATCGAAGTTACCAACAGGATCAGGTTGAGAGCCCGAGAAGACTTGCGACCAGCCTGCCCTTGAGAACCTTCGGGCACCTCCAAGGCCCGCTTCTTCGTGGCGGATGAGGCGGATTTCATGCTCGATGTCATTGGCAGTCAGAGTTATTGGGAGAAACAATCGCCTCACCCCCTCCAAACAGAAACTCAGCTTATCTGGTGCTGCTTCAAACTTGAAAGCCATGGCCTGCCGGCCCGTTTCGGCGCCCAAGAAGATCCCACTTTCGTCGGTGAAAAGATCCAGCCTCTTTGCCATGAAATGCTCGATGAGGTGGCGCCATCCATTGGTCGCGGGTGTTTCCTCCGTACCCCGATCAGAGATCCAGAGTTGTACGCTAATGGTCTTGGCGTCCGCGATGCGTTCGGCATAAACTTGGGCGCCGTTGGGAAGCCTCTCAAGTACGCGGTCTTGGGCTTGACATGCAACAGCAAACCAACCCACGAGTAAGCAAAGGGTTAGCTTAATGGAAATAACTCGCTCCATTGATATCAATGACAACTCCACTGAGGTACTCGCCCTTATCGCTCAGGAGAAATGCAGCCGCAGCCGCACAATCCTCCGGCTTTGCCATCCGTCCAAGCGGGATGTCCTTCAGGATGTCTTGCAACCGATCTTGCATGCCTTGGCGGGACATGGCAGTATCTACCCAGCCGGGAGCAATTCCAAATAGATGAACGTTTGCGGGAGCAAGCTCAACTGCCAGAGCTCGCGTAATATTGATCAAGGCGGCTTTCGACGCTGAGTACAGAGCCGCACCCGCTTCCCCGCGAAATCCCACTCGGCTGCAAACGTTCAGTACTTTGCCGCCTCCGCGCTTGGCAAAGGCTTTCGCAGCAAGGCGGCAGAGCCGAAGGGGTGCATCAAAGTTCACCGCCATGGTTTTCGCATAGTTGGCCTCAAATTGAGCGTCGGTAGCTTCAAGCCAGTTCAGCGGCATGTAAACTCCCGCATTGTTCACGAGAGCGTGCAGGGGGCCGTCCTTTTCCGCCTTGGCCCACAGGCTTGCGGCTTCCTTTGGTAGCTCAAGGTCCGCCATGTAAGAGCCCCCAAACCGATGCCCAAGGTCCTTCATGGTCTGTTCGGCGGCAGCCCGATCGCGGCTAAATTGAATTGCCACGTCCCAGCCCTCGCGGGCTAGTTCCAGAGCGATAGCTTTGCCAATACCCCGAGACCCACCCGTAACCAGCACACGCTTAGTTGCCATGGCCTATTATATTGCGGTGAGCATTCCTTTCGATAGCGTGTGCGTTGCGGCTTCAGTCTCTGAACTCAGGTCATTGGTCGGAGCTAAAGTTCAGGGATGTGTGCAGGTGTCATCGAGGACGCTGGCGATCCAACTCTATTGGCAGGGGCCGGCGTGGCTCTGGATCTCGTGGGATCAAGAGTTTGGGAGAATTTGCCTTGGCCCCAATCCTCCTCGTTCACGGGAGTTGAGCCCTTTTGCCGCTGAGTTGAAGAAGCGAGTCGGCGGTGATCGAATGGCCTCCATTGAACAGGTAGGCCGAGACCGAGTTGTCCGCGTGAGTTTCCAGTCTGGCCAAGCGCTCGTAGTCGAGGTGATGGGGCGACATGCCAATGTTATCCTGTTGGATTCAGAAGGGAAGCAGGTTGCCGCGGCGAAATGGGTTGGGTCTACACATTCCGTTCGACCTGTCTTGCCCGGAAAGACCTATGTATTGCCACCTGGTTCGGGAGGTTTGTCCCCGTTCATCCGCCGATTTCCGGAACGGATTACCGCTGCCGAGCAGGTCTTCGATGGGGACTTCAGACCGTGCTTGTCTCCGATTGGCGTCTACCCAATCTCCTTGGGGCTAACGGGCGAGGAGGCAGTAGCTCAATTTGGTTTGGCTGCCGGTACTTGGTACGCAGCAAGGGAGTCCGAACGTGCGGTCGAACAAGCTCGAAACGCCCTCCATGCTCAACTAATGAGGATCGCTTCGGCCCGACACGAAGCTATTGAACATCTAGCAAGGGCATCGGACTCGGCAGCGCGCGCCTGGGAGTTCCAAATGATGGGTGAGCTAACCCTAGCCTTCGGATTCCAGGCACCGGCCGGCATAACACAATTGGAAGTCGTGGACTATGCGGGGGCACCGCTATTGATCCCCTATAAGGCGAACGAGACACCACCGGAGAACGCAGAACGTTGGTTTAGAAAGGCAAAGCGAGCCAAGGATGGCATCGCTGAGGTGAGGGATCAATTGACGCGGCTCTCCGAGGACTTACGTGAAGTTGAAGCCCTTCTCGCAAACTTGCCACATTACGCATCGCTAGCCGAGCTAGAGCAAGCAAGGAAGTTTGCCGAGAGCCATCACTGGCTTCACCGATCTGGCGTGCCGAAGAAGAAAGAAGACCGTCCATTTGAGGGGCACCGGGTAAAGGAACTCGCGGCTCCCCACGGGTACAGCGTTTTTTACGGCGAAAACGCGGAGGCCAACGACTACTTGACGATGCGGATGGGCAAGCCAAATGACATTTGGATGCATGTCCGAGGCAACACGAGCGCTCACATCTTGATCCCAACTCACAATCAACCAGACCGCGTTCCGGCTGAGGTGTTGCTCTTTGCGGCCCAGGTGTCGGCCCGCCATTCGCCTCTCAAGCATTCCAGCACGGTGCCGGTTGATTACACCCTGAAAAAATATGTTCGCCGCCCTCGCGGTGGTGCCAAGGGTTTTGTAACCTATACACGCGAAAGGACGCTTCACGTCGCCGGTGTCAAGTAAGGGTTGGTATCCTGCGGGTATCTCCAACTTGGCCCAAAGAAACCTCGAAACCATCCGCCGCAACCTTGCTCCCATGCTTCTCATTCAGGTTGCGGCGGGATTCTTGGTCTGGGCCTACTACAATGTTTCGCTTATTCAAGATTGGGCTCGCTTGGTAGGGATTGCCAAGGCGGCCGGCGGATTGCCCGCTGCTTTTGGGGCGGGCTTTGTTGCGGGCGGCATTGTTGCCGAGATGGCCAAGTTTATCACGGGTCGTGCCAGATTCGACCTTGGGCGCACCCTATGGGTCGGCTTTGTCTATGGAGTAATTGGCATCTTAGTGGATTTGCTCTACGGTTTACAAGCGCAGATGTTTGGACACGGGACTGACCTAGGCACGCTAACGATGAAGATGAGCTTTGACATGCTCGTCTTCACTCCTTTCCTAAGCTTTCCACTAGCGGGTGCGCTCTTTGCTTGGAGGAAGTCCGGGTACCGCATGTCTTTTTGGCGGGCCGTGTTCAGGTGGTCATTCTATCGAGACGAAATTGCCCCGACCATGCCGCTGGGGTGGGCGTACTGGGTACCCATGGTCTATCTGACTTACGCCCTGCCCCTAGCTCTGCAGTTTCCGTTTTCCATGCTTGCCGAAGCAGCTTGGAGCGTCCTATTTGTGTTTATGGTCGCTGGCGAGTAGGCTCAGTTGTCTTCAAGCGGCCGAACATCGTCACCTGGTGCGGCTTGGATACCTTCATCGGTTACCGTCTCACCAACCTCGATTTCGCCATCGTCGGCTTCCTTTACAACTCGTGCCAACGACACCACTTGATCACCAGCTGCCAAGGTAATGAGCTTTACGCCTTGGGCAACGCGCCCAGTCTTGCGAATGGTGTTCACGGCCAACCTCACGGACTTACCCTTCTCGGTCAGGACCATCAGGCGATCATCTTCGTCCACGATTTCGGCCCCGACAATCGGCCCGGTCTTGTCCGTCACATTCATGGTTAGAATGCCGCTGCCGCCTCGACCTTGTACTCGGTACTCTTCAACGTCGGTGCGCTTGCCGAAGCCATTTGACCCAACCACGAGGAGCGAGGAACCTTCGCGTGCAATTCCGGCGGAGACAACGCAGTCATCGGGGTTGCCTTCCTTGAATCGCATGGCCTTGACGCCTCCCGCTTGACGCCCGCGGCCTCGAGCTTCGGTTTCGTGAAACTTGATACTTTGGCCCTCGCGGGTTACGAGCAAAACATGATCATCACCCGTGGTCTTGAGAACCCACTTCAGGTCGTCACCTTCTTCGATGTCAAAGGCAACCAAGCCATTCGATCGAATATTGGAGAACTTCTCCATCTCCGTGCGCTTGATTTCGCCCATGCGCGTGATCATGGTGAGGAACCCGGGATCCTTGATGCTCTTGACGCTGACCGTAGCGGTAACCTTTTCTTCGCTTTCGATCGCGATATAGTTGATGACCGGCATGCCCTTGGCATACCGCCCAGTTTCTGGGATGTCATAAGCGCGGAGCCGATAGACGCGTCCCCGGTCGGTAAAGAACAGAATGAAGTGGTGGGTATTGACCTGGAAGAGGTGAGCGGGTTCATCGTCCACCTTAAGAACATCCTTCACGCCCTTGCCGCCACGCTTCTGCTCTCGATAAGCATCAATGGAAACGCGCTTGATGTAGCCATCGCGGCTGATGCTGATGATTGCCTCTTCTTCTGGGATCAGGTCTTCATCGCTGAAGTCTCCCGCTTCTCGGGCGATGATCTTGGTCCGGCGTTCGTCACCAAACTTGTCGCGCAGGTAGATGATTTCCGCCTCGATTTCGCGTTGCATTCGGGCCGAGTCGCTGAGGATATCCATCAAGTTTTGGACTTTGAGGAGGGCGATCTTAAACTCTTCTTCCAGCCTGGATTGTTCAAGCTGGGTGAGTCGCCGCAGAGGCATGGCGAGAATGGCTTCAGCTTGAATTGGTGACATGCCAAAGTTGCGAATCAAGGCAAGTCGGGCCGCGTTAGGGCTCTCGCTTTGACGGATGGTCTGGATCACGTCGTCGAGGAACCGTCGGGCGATTTGATACCCTTCATTGAGGTGCGCGTTTAGCAACTCGCGATACAACTCAAACTTTGTTCGCCTCTCGATAACACTGCGGCGATGCTTGAGGTGTTCGTCAAGCAGGAGCAATATGGGGGCCGTGCGAGGAGCCCCTTCGACCAATGAAAGCATGATCGCACCGAAGGTCGTTCGCAAGTTGGTGTGCTTCAGCAGATAATTGAGTGCCTTGTTCGGGTTAACGTCGCGACGAATCTCGATCTCGATTCTCATACCGCGTTTGTCGCTGAAATCATCAACGCGCAAGATGCCATCAAACTTCCGATCCTTTGCAATTGATGCAATGGACTTGATCAAGGTCTCCTTGTTGACCTGGTAAGGAATCTCGGTGACAACGATGAGGCTCTTACCCATGTCGCCAGGCTCAATCATCGTCTTGGCCTGCATGATGATGCTTCCTCGTCCCGTCAGGTAGGCATTCTTGATACCTTGCGTCCCCATGACGATCCCATAGGTGGGAAAGTCCGGCCCTGGCATGACCTGCATGATTTCTTCGGCCTCGCATTCTGGACTGTGCAGCCTATGGAGTAATGCGTTGCACACTTCGGTCAGGTTGTGCGGTGGCAGATTCGTGGCCATACCCACGGCGATGCCTTGCGAGCCATTGCAGATGAGGTTGGGGAACTTGCTCGGTAAGACCGTGGGCTCGTTAAGGGTCTGCGAGTAGTTCGGCTGCCAGTCAACGGTTTCCTTGTCAAGGTCCTCCAGCATCTCCATGGCGATGGGAGTCAGGCGGCATTCTGTATATCGTTGAGCAGCGGGTGAATCGCCATCAATACTTCCGAAGTTGCCCTGACCATCAATGAGCGGATAGCGGAGGCTCCAAGGTTGGGCCATTCGAACCAGGGTCGGGTAAATCACCTGATCGCCGTGAGGGTGATAGTCGCCGCTCGTTTGACCGGTCACCTTGGCACATTTCACGTGTTGGCTGTCCGGCGTCACGTTCAGCTGGCGCATGGCGTAAAGAATGCGTCGCTGAACGGGCTTTAGGCCGTCGCGCACGTCCGGCAGGGCCCGGGCGATGATGACCGACATAGCGTAGTTGACATAGCTACGCGACATTTCGTCTTCGACGCTAACAAGGGAAATACTCAGATCTTCAGCCATAAGAATCTAGGTTCAAAATTGTACCCGAAAGGCCGATTTTCTGGATGTTGGCGATCAATGCTGTAGGAAGTTCGAGATCATAGCTTGCCCATGCTCGGTGAGGATGGACTCGGGGTGGAATTGAACGCCCTCAATGGGCAATGTGGAATGGCGAATTCCCATAATTTCGCCATCATCTTCCGCTCTGGCCGAGACGATGAATCCGGATGGTGCCGACTTTAGGGATAGGGAGTGGTATCGCACCACTTGAAACGGCGACGGCAAACCCGTGAAGAGCCCAGCGCCGTCGTGCGCGAGGGGGCTTTGTTTCCCGTGGCGAACTTCACCGGCGAAGCCCACCTCAATGCCTGCGACATAGCCTATGGCTTGGTGTCCGAGGCAAACACCAAGGAGAGGAATCCCGAGATTGCCAGCAATGGCCATCTCCGCTATTGTTAGGCTGGAACCCGAATCGGCGGGTGATCCCGGACCGGGTGAGATCACGACATGGGTCGCGCTCGCTAGATCAAACGGAGCGTCATTTCGGAAGACGCGGACGGATTGACCGGCTATCTGCAGGTACTGAACGAGATTGTAGGTAAAGCTGTCGAAATTGTCGATCACAACAACCATGCACACTAAAGACGCACAGGTATTCTCCGTGACGCAATGCTGTACACGAATGCACTTGTTGAACTGATTGAAGAAGCTTACAAGGAGCTTTGGGAAAATGCTGAAAAGGTGAAGGACAAGCT